>JBGSNN010000101.1:0-5790 GCA_041739655.1 Albidovulum sp.
CCCCATAGGCGCTAACTTAAGGGTTGGCGTTTGAAGCCTTGCGTGATTCAACATCGGGATGAGGCATGAGATTTCTTCCGATGATGAGTGGTCCGGGCTTCTTGCGCGGATCGGGTCTGTTGACGCCCTGGATGCGTCGGCGGGGGCGTGTGGCGCGCTGACACGGCGGCGTGGGGTTCGCGACGGCGCGAGCCTGTTGCGGCTGGGTCTTGGCTATGGTCCGGGGGGCATGTCGCTGCGCGAGGTCTCCGCTTGGGCACGGATGCAGGGCATTGCAGAGGTCTCGGACGTTGCCCTGCTCAACCGGCTGCGCCACGCGGCGGACTGGTTCGGCTCCCTTGCGGGCAAGGTTCTGTCGAGCCGCGCGGGAACTGAGGATATCGGAGAGCGGCCCTTGCGCCTGGTGGACGGGACGGTCCTGACCGCCCCCGGCGGTCAGGGTGCGGACTGGCGGTTGCACATGGGTTACGATCCCCGCGGCTGCCGGTTCACCGACTTTGAACTGACCGACGGCAAGGGTGCCGAGCGGCTGGACAGGTTCGCGGCCAGGGCAGACGAGATCCGGATCGCCGATCGCGGGTTCGGCTCGCGCCCTGACAGCATTCGGGTCCTGACCGAGGGGCCCGGCGACTATCTCGTCCGGGTGCACTGGCGCGGTCTGCACTGGCTGGATGCGAAAGGCGACCGCTTCGACGTGATGGCCTTCCTTCGGGGCCTTGGCGAGGCCGAGAGCGGCGAAGCCCGCATCCTGATCGGCCGCGGCAAGGACCGCACCGGACAGGCGCCATTCGCCGCCCGCCTCGTCGCCCTTCGCCTGCCCGACGACAAGGTTCAGGCGGCCCGACACCGCATTGCCGCGGAAAACCGCCGCAAGAGCCGGCAGGTCCAGCCGGAAACGCTGGAAGCAGCCGCCCATGTCCTGTTGCTGACCTCACTTGACCCGGAGGATTATCCTGCCGCGCGGCTTGGGGCGCTCTATCGCCTCCGCTGGCAAGTGGAGCTGGCGTTCAAGCGATTGAAAAGCCTTCTGAACCTCGATGCCTTGCGCGCAAGGGACCCGGACCTTGCCCGCGCGTGGATATATACGAACCTGCTCGCCGCCTTTCTCATCGACGACATGATCCGGCCCGCGCCGGACTCTCCCCCCTGGTGAGGTCGCAGACCCAAATGGATCAACGACAGCTCTGACGCCCCGCCATCCCTCCCTCTGGCGCATCTACAAGATGTTCGTCCGTATCCTGCGCGCTGCAATCATCGGCCCGCTCAAAATGCATGCCTGCAAGACAGGTCTGCAATCCGTCGCATATCGCCTCAGTGAACCAACCAGACAGAGAACACCACAAATGGCTCAGGGCTTAAGTTAGCGCCTATGGGGTTCCACCCCCGCACCCCCGAGGTATTTTTGAACAGAAGAACCAGGGGTGCGGCTTGACGGCGGCGCCATTTTCGGATGCGGTAGGTCCAGTTCCTGCTCCGCTTAAGGCCAGAGATGACGATTCCCGCGGAAGCCTTCTTCCTGACGCCGGGGTTCAATGGCACCTTGCAGCAGGAAATCCAGCAGATGGTGGCCGACGGCATCCTGCGCGGGCGCTTCCGCGCCGGTGAGAGGATGCCGTCAAGCCGGGGCCTGGCCCGCCATCTCGGTGTCAGCCGGATCACCGTGACGCTGGCCTATACCGAGCTTGTCTCAGGCGACTACCTGACCGCGACCGGCCGTTCGGGCTATTACGTTTCCGACACCGCGCCGCGACCGCCGCTGTTCCCGCCGGTCGATGCGCCGCGGCGCGACAGCGTCGATTGGGGCCGGGTCATCGGCAGACGGTTTTCCCGCCATGAGTTGGCCGCCAAGCCGCAGGACTGGCGCAGCTATCCCTATCCCTTCATCTACGGGCAGGCGGATGCGGCGCTGTTCGATCACCAGAACTGGCGGCAATGTGCGCTGCGAGCGCTGGGGCGGCGCGATTTCGAGGTGCTGACCGACGACTTCTACGAACGCGACGACCCGATGCTGATCGAATACATCCTGCGCAACATCCTGCCCCGGCGCGGCATTGCGGCGCGACCCGAGGAGGTGCTGCTGACGCTTGGCGCGCAGAACGCGCTCTGGATCGCGGCAGAGGTGCTGTCCGGGCCGGGCGCCCCGGTTGCGGTGGAAAACCCCTGCTATCCGGGGCTGCGGGCGATCCTCGGCCAGCTTGGCGCCGCGATCCATCCCGTCGATGTCGATGAGGAGGGGCTGCCGCCGGATGCCATTCCTGAGGGCGTCCGCGTGGTCTTTACCACGGCGAGCCACCATTGCCCGACCAACGCGACCATGCCGGTGGCGCGCCGCGCCGCCTTGCTCGACCGATCCGGGGCCGAGGATTTCCTGGTGGTGGAGGATGACTACGAATTCGAGATGTCATTCCTCAAGCCCGCCGCCCCGGCGCTGAAGTCGCTCGACCGCGAGGGGCGGGTGATCTACGCCGGGTCATTCTCGAAGTCGATCTTTCCGGGGCTGAGGCTCGGCTATCTGGTGGCCTCGGAGGGGTTCATCCGCGAGGCGCGGGCGCTGCGCGCGGCGATGCTGCGCCATCCGCCGGGCCATATCCAGCGGACGGTCGCCTATTTCCTGTCGCTCGGGCACTACGACGCGCTCATCAACCGGCTCAATCAGGCCTACAAGCGGCGCCGGACCGTGATGGACGATGCGATCACCGCTTCGGGGCTGGAGATCGCCGGGCGCGGCGCCTTTGGCGGCTCGAGCTTCTGGATGCGCGGGCCGGAGGGGGTGGACACCGACCGGCTCGCGCTCGATCTGCGCGCGCGCGGGGTTCTGATCGAGCCGGGGCGCATCTTCTTTGCCCCCGCCACGGCGCCGCGCAATTACTACCGTCTCGCCTATTCCTCGATTGCCCAGACCCGCATCCCGGACGGGATCGCGCTGATTGCCGCGATGCTGCGCGAGACTGGACATAAGGGGCCCTGAGGACTGGCCCTATAGCGGGGCGGGGCGGGCGACGTAGAAGAACGGGTAGCGAAACCGACGCGCGGGAGGCCGACGATGAAAATGACTACGGAAGAGGCATTCGTGAAAGTGCTTCAGCGGCATGGGATCGAACATGCCTTCGGCATTATCGGGTCCGCCTTCATGCCGATCTCGGATCTCTTTCCGAAGGCCGGCATCACGTTCTGGGACGTCGGGCATGAGTGCAACGGCGGCTACATGGCCGACGGCTTTACCCGCACCACCGGCAGGATGGCGATGATCATCGCCCAGAACGGGCCGGGCATCACCAACTTCGTCACCGCGGTCAAGACCGCCTACTGGAACCATACGCCGATGCTTCTGGTCACCCCGCAGGCGGCGAACCGGACGATCGGTCAGGGCGGTTTCCAGGAGGTCGAGCAGATGGCTGCCTTCAAGGACATGGTGGCCTATCAGGAGGAGGTGCGCGACCCCGCGCGCATCGCCGAGGTGCTGAACCGCGTCATCAGCAAGGGCAAGCGGCTGTCGGCCCCGGTGCAGATCAACGTGCCGCGCGATTACTGGACCCAGGTGATCGACATCGAGTTGCCTGCCATTGTCGCGTTCGAATGGCCCTCGGGTGGCGAGGCGGCGATTGCCGAGGCCGCGAGGCTGCTTTCAGCGGCGAAGTTCCCGGTGATCCTGAACGGCGCAGGCGTGGTGCTCGGGAACGCGATTCCGGCGAGCCGGGCGCTCGCCGAGCGGCTCGATGCGCCGGTCTGCTGCAACTACCAGCACAACGACGCCTTCCCCGGCTCGCATCCCCTGTTCGTCGGGCCCTTGGGCTACAACGGCTCGAAGGCGGCGATGGAGCTGATCGCGAAGGCCGACGTGGTGCTGGCACTCGGCACAAGGCTCAACCCGTTTTCGACGCTGCCGGGCTATGGCATCGACTACTGGCCGAAGGCGGCGAAGCTCATCCAGGTCGATATCAACGTCGACCGGATCGGGCTGACCAAGCCGGTGGCGGTGGGCATCGTCGGCGACGCCGGGCAGGTAGCGGGGGCGATCCTTGCGCGGCTTGGCGACGATGCCGGAGACGCCGGGCGGGCCGACCGCAAGGCGCTGATTGCGAAAACGAAATCGGCCTGGGCGCAGGAACTGACGTCGATGGATCACGAGGAGGACGACGCCGGCACCACCTGGAACGACCGCGCCCGCAAGGCCAGACCGGACTGGATGTCGCCGCGGATGGCCTGGCGGGCGATTCAGGCGGCCTTGCCGAAGGAGGCGATCATCTCCTCCGACATCGGCAACAACTGCGCCATCGGCAATGCCTATCCCTCGTTCGAGGCCGGGCGCAAATACCTCGCTCCCGGCCTTTTCGGCCCCTGCGGCTACGGCTTTCCCGCGATCGTCGGCGCCAAGATCGGCAACCCCGATGTGCCGGTGGTGGGCTTTGCCGGCGATGGCGCCTTCGGAATTTCCATGAACGAGATGGTGGCGATCGGGCGCAAGGAATGGCCTGCGATCACCATGGTCGTCTTCCGCAACTACCAGTGGGGCGCGGAAAAGCGCAACACCACGCTCTGGTATGCCGACAACTTCGTCGGCACCGAACTCAATGAGGGCGTGACCTATGCCGGCATCGCTCAGGCCTGCGGGTTGAAGGGCGTGCAGGCGCGCAGCATGGCGGAGCTGACGGCGGCGCTGACGCAGGCGCTGGCCGACCAGAAGGCGGGCAAGACCACCTTCATCGAGGCGCTGATCAACCAGGAACTCGGCGAGCCGTTCCGCCGCGATGCGATGAAGAAGCCGGTCGCGGTCGCGGGCATCGACCCGGCCGACATGCAGCCGCAACAAGGGGCGTGATGGCGCTGCCCTTCGGCCTTGAACCGGGGGCCGCGGCCTTCCTGGCCGCCGCCGTCCTTCTGGCCGCCTTCGTCCGGGGCTATTCCGGCTTTGGCTTTGCCGCGCTGGTGATCTCGGCGACAAGCCTTGTGACCGATCCGCTCCAGGCGGTCCCGGTCGTCATCCTCTGCGACATCCTGATGACGGCGCAGCAACTTCCGGGCATTCTGCCACGGATCGACTGGCGCCGGGTGGCGACGCTGTTTCTCGGCGCACTGCCCGGTGCGCCGATCGGGATCGCGGTGCTGACCGCGATGGGCGTCGATCTTGCGCGCGCGGTGATCGCGGCCTTCGTTCTGGTGATGTGCGCCGTGCTCTGGATCGGCTGGAGCTTTCGCGACAGGGTCGGCAGCCTCGGGCACATCGGTGTCGGCTTTCTGTCGGGATTCGCCAATGGCGCCGGGATCGGCGGGCTGCCGGTCGCGGCCTTTGTCGCGGCGCAGCCGGTGGCCGCGCCAGTCTTCCGGGCGACGCTGATCGCCTATTTCACGCTGATGGACCTCTGGTCGCTGCCATTTCTTGCGGCAAAGGGGCTGATTACCGGCGACACGTTCCGCGCCATTCTGGTCGCGCTGCCGCTGATGATCCTCGGCATCGCACTCGGCGGGCGGCATTTCCTGAAGGCCGCGCCGGAGAGCTTTCGTCGGTTCGCCATTCTGCTTCTGGCCGCCCTGGCGCTTCTTGGCCTTGCAAGATCGGTCCTCCGATGAGTGTGATGGTCGCCAGGGCAGATGGCCCCGGCGCAAGGGTGCGTCGCAGCCGGAGTGGAGAGCCGAGACCATGAGAGAACCCTTTCCCTTCCTGAGCGGGCAGGTGCCCGTCTGCCCGCCCGGCCTTCTGCATCTGGCGCGGGCCTTCGCGCCGCCGCGCGTGGCGCTGGTCAACGCCGGGGCAACCTATCCGATGCAGGGGCTGCGCGAGGCGGTCGAGGC
>JBGSNN010000136.1:0-8871 GCA_041739655.1 Albidovulum sp.
CTGATCCGCGAACACCATACGGGCCCGCGGCAGGTAAGAGGCCGCATCCTGAGGCCGGACATATGTCAGCACCCGACAACGCGCCGTGACAACTCCACAATCCCTCTTGCGCAAGGGGCGGTTACATATGTTGCACAACTCACGCCTGAGGCGTGACTTCCCCTTTTTCCCGTTGCCACAGTGCCATCATCGACCGGCAGGCCACTGCGTTCGGGCATTCCTTCGAACCGGTGGCAGTCATGCCCTCACTCCCGATCCGCAAGAACGGTCGGCGCTGGAAAGAGGACTGCCCAACAGCCCGGGCACGAAACGAAACCTTGCGGGCCACCCGGCACTACGGCCGGGCGTTCTGGAAACGCTTGACCGGATACCACATCCAAAGCCGCATCAAGGTATGAGCCGGGCCAGAAAACGATCCGGGGGATCGTTTTCCCGGCGACGGGATGCCCTCGCAGGT
The DNA here is from genome assembly GCA_041739655.1 of Albidovulum sp. GTDB lineage: Bacteria > Pseudomonadota > Alphaproteobacteria > Rhodobacterales > Rhodobacteraceae > Albidovulum. The sequence continues at coordinate 458 of JBGSNN010000136.1, forward strand.
TCGCTCGAACCTGTGGCGCTGAACCTGCTCGATCTGAAAGCCTTTGGCGACCCCATCGCGAGCCACGAGACCCGGACCGCCAAACCGCCGAAATCCAGATCCGCGTCGCCCTGTTGAACCGCTTCTCGGCCCTTGGCACCGCCGAGATCGTTCGCGTGGACTGAAGCTGAAGGGGAAAGGGGCCGGCATGCCTCAGGCAGGAGTTGCGCAACAACGCCCCTCGCCGTCAACCTGCCAGAGTGTTCAGCCCCAGCAGCACTTTGTCCTGGGTGCGAGCAATCCGGGCCATGATCGTCAGCGTCAACTCCATCCACACCTGCACCCTGCGCCGGCAAACCCGGCCATGCGGCGCGAAGGGTTGAGGCTTGCAAATTCGGCGCCTGGACTGATGTCTCCACTGCTGTTCACGTCTGGAAAATCATCGGGATGATCCAGTGGGCAGGTCACCGCGTTACGCCCGGGGCGGCCTGCGACCAGATTGTCAGGTTTGCGCAGCAGCTTTTGCCCTCGTGCTTCCGCCATGCTTCCACCGGGTGGCGGGATGATTTCCTGGTAGCAGGGGCAGTGTCCCGGAAAGTGGTGTACGCTCGCCTGCCAGTCGAGTGCGACCTTCAGCACTGCAGTCTAGCCCCGTGCCAATGACTTCTCTGCTTCGGCGACATGGCCCTTGACGGCGATAAAGCTGTCGGGCGTCACTGAAATCGAGTCGATATCTGCCTCGACCAGCAGGCGGGCGAAGGCGGGGTTGTTCGAGGGTGCCTGGCCGCAAAGGCCAACCTTGGCGCCAGCCTTGTGGGCCCGCGCGATCAGGCTTTCGATCATCCATAGGACGGATGGGTCGGATTCGTTGAAGAGTTCGGCCAGATCTTCCGCGTCGCGGTCGATGCCAAGGGTTAGCTGGGTCAAGTCGTTCGAGCCAATGGAAAAGCCGTCGAAGCGGCTGGCAAACTCTTCCGCCAGGATCACGTTGGCGGGTATCTCGCCCATGACATAGACCTGCAACCCGTCCTTGCCGCGCTTCAACCCGTACTTGGCCATGGTGGCCAGCACCCGGTCAGCCTCACCCGGGCTGCGGCAGAAAGGGATCATCACGACGACATTGTCAAAGCCCATCTCTTTCCGCAGCCGGTGGATCGCCCTGCATTCCAGCGCAAACCCGGCCTCATAGCGTGGCGAGTAGTAGCGTGAGGCGCCGCGAAAGCCGATCATCGGATTTTCTTCATGCGGTTCGAACTCGCGACCGCCGAGAAGTTCGGCGTATTCGTTGGTCTTGAAATCGCTCATCCGCACGATGACGGGGCGCGGGTAGGCGACGGCGGCGATCTGCGACAGGCCGCGTGCCAGGCCATCGACGAAGTAATCGGTCTTTTCGGGATAGCCCTTGGTCAGTTCGGCAATCTCGGCCTTGGCGGCCTGATCCTTCAGGCTGTCGAAATGGACCAGCGCCATCGGGTGGACCTTTAGCGCGTTGCTCACGACAAACTCCATCCGGGCCAGGCCGACGCCGTCGAACGGAAGCCGCCACCAGCGGAAGGCGGCAGAGGGGTTGGCGAGGTTCAGCATGATCCTGGTGCGGGTCTGCGGCAGGTCGTCAAGGCGCAGGACCTCGGCGGTGAATTCGGCGATGCCTTCGTGGATCACTCCTTCGTCGCCTCCGGCACAGGACACTGTCACCTCCTGTTCGTCATGCAGGATGTGCGTGGCGTTTCCGGTGCCGACGACGGCGGGCAGGCCAAGCTCGCGACTGACGATGGCGGCGTGGCTGGTACGGCCGCCGTGGTCGGTCACGATGGCCGAGGCGCGTTTCATGATCGGCACCCAGTCGGGGTCGGTAGTGCCGGTGACAAGGATCGATCCGGCGACGAACTGGTCGATTTCCTTCGCCGACTCGATGATGCTGACGCGACCAGTGGCGACGGCTGACCCGACGCTGAGGCCTCTCAGCAGCACCTTGCCCGCCTTCTTCACCGTGTAGGACTTGATCGCCCCGGCATCACTGCGCGACTGCACGGTTTCGGGCCGGGCCTGGACGATGAAAAGCTCGCCCGTGTCGCCGTCGCGGGCCCATTCCATGTCCATCGGCTGTCCGTAGTGCGCCTCGATCGTGGTGGCCATGCGGGCAAGGTCAAGGATCTCGGCATCCGACAGCACAAAGGCCGCGCGTTCGGCCTTGGAAGTGGGGACGTTCTTCGTCTCGCCGCTCGCGTTGCCCGCATAGATCATCTTGATCTCTTTCGCGCCGAGCGATTTCTTGACGATAGGCGTCAGGGATTTCTTGCCCAGAAAAGGCTTGTAGACCTCGTATTCGTCGGGGTTCACCGCGCCCTGCACGACGTTTTCGCCAAGACCCCAGGCGGCGGTGATAAGGGCGATCTTGTCAAATCCGCTTTCGGTGTCGATGGAAAACATCACGCCCGAGCCTCCGGTATCGGACCGCACCATGCGCTGCACGCCTATGGAGAGCGCGACCTTGGTGTGGCCGAAGCCTTGCATCTGGCGATAGGTGATGGCCCGGTCGGTGAAAAGCGAGGCATAGCAGCGCCGGCACGCGGCCAGTACAGCCTTTTCGCCACGCACGTTGAGATAGGTTTCCTGCTGACCGGCGAAACTGGCATCTGGCAGGTCTTCCGCAGTAGCAGAGGAACGGACGGCGACGGGCAGGTCCTTGGTTCCGGCGCGACGAGACAGCTCGCGGTAGGAGGACAGGATGTCGCCCCGGATGTCATCGGGGAAGTCGCCCCCAAGGATGATCGCGCGGACCTGCGCGCCAGCGTCGTGCAGCGTGATCTTGTGATCCTGCCAGCGGGAGATCACGTCGTCGATCCGGGCTTCAAGGTCATTGGCAGTCAGATAGGCGCGGTAGGCATCGGCGGTGGTGGCAAATCCGCCGGGGACCTTGATCCCCTTCTTGCCAAGCTGGCGGACCATTTCTCCCAGCGAACTGTTCTTGCCGCCGACAAGGGCGACATCACCGCGCGACAGGTCTTCGAACCACATGACGTTGACGGATTTTCGCGGCATCGCGCTCTCCATTGGGCTGGGACAACTGCACCAACAAGCATGCACCTTCTTCAACGACCGGGTCTTGACGCGAATCAAGGTGGGCTGGGAAATTCTGTGGCCTAATGTCGGAATGCGGAGAAAATGGGGGCCGAGATGACCAAGACCGACATCCTGATCGTTATGCAACGGGTCAAGGGCGCGGCAGCGCTGGACGACGCTCTGCTGAGCGATGCGGTAAGGGCGGTTCGTCGCGTGTTCCCTGCGGTGCCGGACCTGTTACCGCCGGAGGCAGAGCCTGTCGAGCGTGTGCTGCATCTGATTGATCTGGCGCTTCCCGGCTGGTCGATCCAGATGACCGGCAAGGCCATGGCGCCGGATGGCCACTGGCGGTGCAGCCTGCGCGAGACGCGGGGCAGCGACGAAGTCGAGGTTGTGGGGCTGGGGACCGGCCCGGTTGTCGCCTTGGCGTTGCTGGAAGCCCTTCTGTCCGTCGCCGAACAAAAGGACCTCGGGTGACTCTGATGGGCTGGCGGGCGTGACCCGCGTCTTGTGCTTCGGGCTTGACTGCGCGCCGGAGGGCGATGCCCGAAGCGGAGCTTTCACGCCATGACGGCAAGCCCCGACATTGTCTTCCGCGCGAAGGGCCTGACCAAGGTTTACCGAAATGGTGCCTTGGAGGTGCATGCCCTTCGAGGCATCGACTTTCAGGCCCGACGGGGCGAGTTTGTTGTAATCCTTGGTCCGTCCGGGTCGGGCAAGTCCACCTTTCTCAACATCGTCGGGGGGCTTGATGCGGCCTCGTCGGGCGAAGCCTGGTTCGAAAACCACCAGCTGACCGCGCTAGATGAAAAGGGGCTGACCCAGTACCGGCGCGACCATGTGGGCTTTGTGTTCCAGTTCTACAATCTGGTCCCCAGCCTGACCGCGCGCGAAAACGTCCAGCTTGTCACGGAGATTGCCCGCCGCCCGATGTCGGCGGATGAGGCGCTGGCGCTGGTCGGTCTGTCGGACCGAGCCGACCACTTTCCGGCGCAGCTTTCGGGAGGCGAACAGCAACGCGTCGCCATTGCGCGCGCCATTGCCAAGAACCCGGAGGTCCTTCTGTGCGACGAGCCGACCGGGGCGCTGGACAGTGCCACCGGGATCAAGGTGCTGGAGGCGCTGACCCAGGTCAACCGGGCGGTCGGGGCCACGACGCTGGTCATCACCCACAACGCCGCGATCCGGGACATCGCCGACCGGGTCATCCGCTTTGCCGACGGACGCATCATCGAGGAAAGCGTGAATGCGGTGAAGAAGGCCGCATCGGAGGTGTCATGGTGATGCCCCCGCTTCGCCGCAAGGTCCTGCGCGATCTGCGACGGCTTTGGGCGCAGGTTCTGGCCATTGCGCTGGTGCTTGCATCCGGGGTCGCGACGCTGATCCTCGGCAACGGGGCCTACTCCTCGCTGCATGAGACCCGCGCGAGGTATTATGAGGAAAACCGCTTTGCCGATGTCTTCGCCGATGTGACCCGAGCGCCCCGAGCGCTTTTGGCCGAGATCGAAGAGATCGAGGGCGTCCTCGATGCCGAAGCGCGGATCGTGAAGCTTGGGCTTCTGGATCTGGCCGGGATGAAGGAACCCGGGTCGGTGCTGTTCGTCTCGCTGCCAGGGAATGGCGCGGGGCTGAACCAGCTTTACCTGCGCCTTGGTCGACTTCCGGACCCGCAGTCGGCGCAGGAGATCGTCATCTCTGACGGCTTCGCCAAAGCGCATGGCCTTGGCCCCGGCGAAACGCTTCCCGTGCTGATGAACGGGAAGCAGCGCAAGCTCTTGATCACCGGCGTCGCCCTTTCGCCCGAGTTCATCTATGCCCTCGGCCCCGGTCAGATGATGCCCGACCCGCGTCGCTTTGGCATTGTCTGGGCCCCGCGCTCCAGTCTTGAGGCATCCTTTGACCTAGAGGGCGCGTTTTCCAATGTCGTGTTGAAGCTGGCATCAGGCGCCAATCCTGACCGGGTGATCGAGAAGCTGGACCGGATGACCGCGGCCTATGGCGGGGTCGGGGCATCGCCGCGCAAGGACCAGATCTCGCACGCGTTTCTGGATGCAGAGCTGAAGCAGCTGTCAGCGATGGTGAAGGTCCTGCCACCGATCTTCCTGCTGGTCGCAGCGATGCTGGTGAACATGACCCTGTCACGCCTGATCACGCTGGAGCGTGAGCAGATCGGCCTTCTGAAGGCGATCGGCTATTCGTCCCGCGCCGTGGCACAGCATTACATCGAATTCGTGCTTATGATCGCCGTCGTGGGCATACTGATCGGCATGGCGGTCGGCACCTGGCTTGGGGCAGGGCTGGCCGAGATGTATGCGCGGTTCTTTTCCTTTCCCTACCTGGTCTTCACCCGGGACCCGCAGATCTACGGGCTGGCGGCTGTCATCACGATGGCCTCTGCCATTGTCGGCGCGCTTTATGCTGTCCGGACCGTCGTGCGTTTGCCGCCGGCGGTCGCCATGGCACCGCCCGCGCCGGCGACCTACCGGCAGCGGATGGGCTGGGTTCGCGGGCTGGTGCCCTTGCGCCAGACCGGCGTCATGGTAGCGCGGCACCTCTTCCGCTGGCCATTCCGCACCGCCTCAAGCACCTTGGGCGTCGCGATGGCCGTGGCGATCCTAGTGGCGTCGCTGTGGTCCTTCGGGTCGATCCGCTACATGATCGACATCACCTTCTTCCGCACAGAACGGCATGATGCGCAGGTGGTCTTTGGTATGCCCGAGCCGCAGCGCACCCTCTTTGCAGTCCGCCAGATGCCGGGCGTCCTGGTGGCCGAACCCTTCCGTCTGGTCGCGACCCGGATCAGCCACCGGAACCTGTCGAAAAAGGTTGGCGTCATCGGGCACCCGGCCGGGGCGCAGCTGTCGCGCGTTCTGGATGCCGACCAGAGCGCGATGGATTTGCCCGACTCTGGCCTGATCCTGTCCGAGGCTCTGGCCGATGTACTGCGGGTGCGCCCCGGCGATCTGGTCACCGTCGAGGTGCTGGAGGGCGCGCGACCGACCCTGACCCTGCCGGTCAGCGGCATCTCGTTGGGCTATGTCGGGCTGGGTGCTGCGATGGAGATCGAGGCGCTGAACCGCCTGATGGGTGAGGGGGCGCTGATCTCGGGTCTGAACCTGATGATCGACGAAAGCCGGGAGGCCGCCTTCTACGCCGCCGCCAAGGCCGCCCCGAAGACTGAGATGATCACCGTCACGGCGCTGATGCTGGAGCGCTTTCAGGAAACGCTGGCCGAGAACATCACCGTGATGATCACCGTCTACGTCACCCTTGCCACCATCATCGCGGTGGGCGTGGTCTACAACTTTGCCCGTATCGCGCTGTCCGAACAGGGGCGCGAGCTTGCCAGCCTGCGCGTCCTTGGCTTTACCAACCGCGAAGTGGCGGGCGTCCTGTTCGCCGAACTCGCGGTTGTGGTCCTGCTCGCGCAGCCGGTTGGCTGGCTGATCGGCTATGGCATCGGCCTTGCAATGGTCGCGGCCTTTTCCTCGGACCTTTACCGCGTGCCCTTTGTCATGGGGCGCGAGGTCTTTGCAACCGCAAGTCTGGTGGTTCTAGCCGCCGCCCTGGTCTCGGCCTTTGCGATCCGGGGCCGGATCAACAATCTCGACATGATCGAAGTCCTGAAGACACGGGAGTAGCCCATGCGCCGCCTTGTCCCCGCCGTTGCCCTGCTTGTTGTGATCGGGTTTCTGGTCTGGGCCTTCCTGCCCCGTCCGGTCGAAGTCGACGTGGCCAGCGTCGCCCTCCGAACGCTTGAAGTGGTCGTCGAAGAGGAAGGCGAGGCCCGCATCCGCGAGGTGTTCACCGTTTCGGCCACGATCGCGGGCAAGCTGCAGCGTATCAGCCTGCACGCGGGCGACAGCGTGACCAAGGGCGAGACGGTGGTCGCCCTGATCGGTCCCGCAGCGCCGATTCTTCTAGACAGTCGGTCCCGCGCGGTGGCCGAGGCCGCCGCCGCCGCGGCACAGGCCGCAATGGACCTGGCCCGCGCGCAGCTGGTCCAAGCCGAGGCAACACAAGAGTTCATGACCGGCGAGGCCAACCGGGCCATCGCGCTGTACCAAAAAGGTGCGATCTCGCAACGGGCCTATGACACGACCATGCGCGAGCAGAAAACGGCGCAGGCGGCGGTCAGCAGTGCGATTGCCAATCTGGCGGTCCGCGAAAAGGAACTGGAAAGCGCGCTCGCGGTGCTGCGACCGGACCAGAACGGCGAGGCGAGCCGGTGCTGTGTCGAGGTGCTGGCACCCGCCTCGGGACGGGTACTGCGGGTGCTGACCGAAAGCGAGCAAGTCGTCCAGCCCGGCACGCCCATCCTGGAAATCGGCGATCCCGGCAACATGGAAATCGTGGTCGAGCTCTTGTCGCGCGATGCCGTTCGCGTGCGGGCGGGGGCGGCGGCGACCATCACCGGCTGGGGCGGCGATCCCATCCCCGCCGTGGTCGAGCGGGTGGAGCCGTCCGCAGTGACCAAAGTTTCGGCTCTTGGGATCGACGAGCAGCGGGTCAAGGTGATCCTTGCCCTGTCTGGCGACGCGGCCCAGTGGGGCCAGCTTGGCCACGGCTTCCGCGTGATCACCCGGATCACCCTGTGGCGCGAGGACGGGGTTCTGACGATCCCGGTCGGCGCGCTTTTTCGCGATGGCACTGACTGGGCGACCTATGTCTTGCGGGATGGTCGCGCGCGGTTGCAGGTCATCTCGCTCGGCGAACGCAACGAAGGCATCGCGCAGGTGCTGGACGGGCTGAAGCCGGGCGACAGGGTGATCCTGCACCCCAGCGACCTTGTTACAGCCGGCGTATCGATCACGCCCCGAACGGATGTCGACAGCTCTGGCCTTCAAGACTGAGCCTGGCCCACGCAGGACCCACCACCAAGCTGCAGCCGACAGGAACCGCAAGATCCCCGGCCCATACGCCTGGTCTGTCACAGCCAGTCTGGCCAGGCTGAAAGCCTCGGCTGGCAGCCTGATCACGGTCGAGGCCGCACACCGCCTGGCAGAACACGGCGGCTCTGTCGCAAACTCCAGCAGGTAACCCAACGGATTTGCAGCCAGATGGTCTATTCATTGGCCGATACCAGATGGAGTACACGCGATGATTTCGTTCAAGGCCGCTCAGTTTCCGCGTGATGTGACCTCGTTCGCGGTGCTCTTCTACATGCGCTACACGGTGTCCTATCGGGGTCTGGAAGAACTTATAGAGGAGCGCGGAGTCTGTGTGGGCCAGAGTTGTGCAACATATGTAACCGCCCCTTGCGCAAGAGGGATTGTGGAGTTGTCACGGCGCGTTGTCGGGTGCTGACATATGTCCGGCCTCAGGATGCGGCCTCTTACCTGCCGCGGGCCCGTATGGTGTTCGCGGATCAG
>JBGSNN010000137.1:0-3588 GCA_041739655.1 Albidovulum sp.
GCTGGACGGCCCCCCCGGTCGGGTCACCCTGCGCACCGCCTTCGGCGGCGCCAGGCTGGTCGATATGCTGATCGGCGAACAACTGCCGCGAATCTGCTGAACGGCAGGCTCTGGCGCCGGCCTCGGACTGGTCCGGTCGACCCTGAAGCGGCCGCTCGTGGTCTGCCGCGTCCGGGCCCGCCCCACATCCGAGCAGACGCCCGACGCGGGCGCCGCCTTGCTCGTCGGCATCTGGTGGAGAGGGGACCAGGGCGCGACCCTTCTTCGGCGACCTGCACCTCTGGGGCCGACACGGCCCGCGTGGCCTGACCGCGGCCCGGCCGACCGATGAGACAGTCCGATGTCTCATTCCCTGCCCTATGAGACAGTTTCGCCGGACCGGGCGACCCTTGCGAAATCGGTGCTCCGTCCTGCCGCCAGCCGCTTGATAGGATCGCGACAGAAATGGGAGGACGTCATGCAGCCAACGAAAGAGACGCTGGGCTGGATGTACCAGAACATGGTCACCAGCAGGAAATTCGAGACCGTCATCGAGAAGATCTACATGGAAGGCAAGACGCCGGTCTTCAACATGGCGAACGGCCCGATTCCGGGCGAGATGCACCTGTCGAACGGGCAGGAGCCGGTCGCCGTCGGAGTCTGCGCGCACCTGAAGCCCGAGGATATCGTCACCGCCACCCACCGCCCGCATCATCAGGCGATTGCCAAAGGCGTCGATCTGAACCGGATGGCCGCCGAGATCTTCGGCAAGGCGACCGGCCTTTCGGGCGGACGCGGCGGCCACATGCACCTCTTCGATCCGAAGGTCAACTTTGCCTGCGCCGGGATCATCGCCCAAGGCATGGGACCGGCCGTGGGCGCGGCCTTGTCGCGCAAGATGCAGGGCAAGCCGGGCGTCGCCGTCGCCTTCATCGGCGAGGGCGCGGCCAACCAGGGTGCCTTTCACGAGGCGATGAACCTCGCCGCCGTCTGGAAACTGCCGTTCATCTGCGTGATCGAGGATAATGCCTGGGGCATCTCGGTTGCCAAGTCGGCGGCGACGCCGGTGAAACGCAACGACGTGCGCGCCGCCGCTTACGGGATTCCGGGCCACTATGTCGAAGGCAACGATCCGTGGAAGATCTACGATGTGGCGGGTCAGGCGATTGCCCGCGCCCGCGCTGGCGACGGGCCGACGCTGATCGAGGTCGAGACCTTCCGCCTCGCAGGCCACTTCATGGGCGATGCCGAGGGCTACCGTCCGAAGGGCGAGAAGGAGGCGCTCTTCGCCCGGGATCCGATCCCGGCGATGCGCAAGCGGCTGGAAGCCGAGCACACCTTCACCGCCGCCGAACTCGACGCGATGGAGGCCGAAGCCGAGGCAAAGGTGGCAGCGGCGATCCGGTTTGCCCGCGAAAGCGCCGCCCCGAAACCCGAAGACGCGCTGACCGCGGTCTTTGCGTGACCGGAACAGGGAGGATATGACATGACAATTGCAAACGAACGCAAGCTGACGATTGCCCGGGCGATGGCCGAGGCCATGGCGCAGGAGATGCGCAGCAACCCGGCGGTTTTCGTGATGGGCGAGGACATTGCCCAACTCGGCGGGGTCTTCGGTAACACCCGCGGTCTGGTCGATGAATTCGGCACCGACCGGGTGCGTGACACGCCGATTTCCGAGACCGGCTTCATCAGCGCCGCCGTCGGCGCGGCCATGGACGGGATGCGCCCGGTGGTCGAGCTGATGTTCGTCGATTTCTTCGGCGTCTGTTTTGATGCGATCTACAACCTGATGGCCAAGAACATCTATTTCTCGGGCGGTCATGTCACGGTGCCGATGGTGCTGATGACCTCGACCGGCGGCGGCTATTCCGATGCCGGGCAACACTCGCAATGCCTCTACGGCAGTTTCGCGCACCTGCCGGGGATGAAGGTGGTCAGCCCGTCGAACGCCTATGACGCCAAGGGGCTGATGACCGCCGCGATCCGCGACAACAGCCCGGTGATCTTCATGTTCCACAAGGGCCTGCAAGGCATGGGCTGGCTTGGCACCGAGGCTGCGGCCAATGTCCACGTCCCCGAAGACGCCTACGAGGTGCCGATCGGCAAGGCCGCCATCACGCGCGAGGGGACCGATGTCACCATCGTCTCGATCGCCATGGGCGTGCATCACGCGCTGAAGGCGGCCAAGGCGCTGGAGGCCGACGGCATCAGCGCCGAAGTGGTGGACCTGCGCTCGCTGGTGCCGCTCGACCGCGACACGGTGCGCGCCTCGGTGCGCAAGACCGGCCGGCTGATCGTGGTGGACGAGGACTACCACAGCTACGGCGTCTCGGGCGAGATCATCGCCACGGTCTGCGAGGCGGACGACATCACGCTGAAGGCGCCGCCACGGCGGATCGCCTATCCCGATGTGCCGATCCCCTACGCCCACGGGATGGAGCAGTTCTGCCTGCCCAACCCCGACAAGGTGGCCGCCGCCGCGCGCGAGATCTGCCGCGCCGCCGTTCCGGCCTGACAGCCGTCACCGGTCAGACATGACCAGCCGCCGCCCCGGTCCCGGGGCGGCCTCAGCAAAGGTATGCCCATGACAACCGATATCCGCATTCCCGAAGACCTTTACGAAGGCGACGAAGAGTCCGTCATCACCGCCTGGCTTGCCAGCGACGGCGCCACGGTCAAAGAAGGCGCCCTGATCGCCGAGATCATGACCGCCAAGGTCCAGAACGAGATGACCGCCCCGGCCTCGGGCACACTGAAGATCCTGAAGCAGCAGGACGAGGTGGTGTCCAAGGGCACCGTGATCGGCCAGATCGAATGACCACCCCAACCCCGGCCCGCACCGTCGCCCTGCGCGGGATGCGCGGAATGATCGCCGACAAGATGGCGGCCTCCCTGCGCGAGGCGGCGCAATTGACCCACCATGCCCGCGCCGATGTCTCGGCGCTCTTGCGCGCCAAGGCGGCGCTGGCCGGGGATGGGGTCAGGGTCTCGGTCGAGGACCTGCTGATGGCGGCGCTGATCCGGGTGCTGAAGCGGCATCCCGACCTCAACGGCACGCTGCGCGAGCGCGAGGTCGTGCTGCCGGAAACCGTCGATCTCTGCGTCGCGATCGCGCTGCCGGGCAACCTGCTTGCGGCCCCGGCGATCTTCGGCGCCTCGGGCATGACGCTGCCCGAGTTGCGCGCGGCACGGCAGGATCTGGCGGTGCGGGCGAAGGCCGGCAAGCTGACGGTGCCCGAGATGACCGGCGGCACCTTCACCATCTCGAACCTGGGGCTCAGCCGGGTCGAGTTCTTCACCCCGATCCTCAACACCCCGCAGATCGCCATCCTGGGCGTCGGCTGCATCACCGAGGTGGCGGTGCCGAAGGAGGACGGCGTGGCCTTCCGCCCGATGGCCGGGCTGTCGCTGACCTTCGATCACCGCGCCGTCGATGGCGCGCCCGCGGCGGATTTCCTGACCGCGCTTTGTGCCGAGATCGAGGGCTTCGTGCCATGATCACCGCCCGCTTTCCGACCGCCGCCGAAGGCATCGCGCGCGAACGGGCGCTCTTTGACGCGGGCAAACCGGCGGTGCTGCTGTGGCAGGCCGGGGCCGATGCCCTGG
>JBGSNN010000157.1:0-39478 GCA_041739655.1 Albidovulum sp.
CTTGCGCTAAGGGAACCCGTCGTTCCGACACATACCAAGGAGTTTTCCCCCGATGGGCTATAAAGTCGTCGTCGCGGGTGCCACGGGCAACGTGGGCCGCGAAATGCTGAATATCCTCGCCGAGCGCGAGTTTCCCGTGGACGAGATTGCCGCGCTGGCAAGCCGCAAATCCCTGGGCACTGAAATCAGCTTTGGCGACAAGACCGTCAAGACCAAGGATCTGGATACTTTCGATTTCACCGGCTGGGACATTGCGCTGTTCGCCATTGGGTCGGACGCAACCAAGATCTACGCCCCCAAGGCCGCCGCTGCCGGTTGCATCGTGATCGATAACTCCTCGCTCTATCGCTATGACCCGCAGGTCCCGTTGATCGTGCCGGAAGTGAACGCCGACGCGATCATGGGCTACAAGGCCAAGAACATCATCGCCAACCCCAACTGTTCGACCGCCCAGATGGTGGTGGCGCTGAAGCCGCTGCATGACCGCGCGCGGATCAAGCGGGTCGTCGTGTCGACCTATCAGTCCGTGTCGGGTGCGGGCAAGGAAGGCATTGACGAGCTTTGGGACCAGACCAAGGGCATGTACGTCCCCGGTCAGGAAGTGGCCCCGAAGAAGTTCCAAAAGCAGATCGCCTTCAACGTGATCCCGCAGATCGACGTCTTCCTTGATGACGGCTTTACAAAGGAAGAATGGAAGATGGTGGCCGAGACGAAGAAGATCCTTGATACCAAGATCAAGGTCACGGCGACCTGCGTCCGCGTGCCGGTCTTCGTGGGCCATTCCGAGGCGGTGAACATCGAGTTCGAAGACTTCCTCGACTGGCAGGAGGCGCAGGACATTCTGCGCGAGGCGCCGGGGATTCTGGTCGTCGACAAGCGCGAGCCGGGTGGCTACATCACGCCGGTCGAATGCGTGGGCGAATATGCGACCTATGTCAGCCGGATCCGTCAGGACAGCACGATCGACAACGGGATTTCCATGTGGATCGTTTCGGACAACCTGCGCAAGGGCGCGGCGCTGAACGCGGTGCAGATCGCGGAGCTTCTGGGCAGCCGGGCGCTAAAGAAGGGCTGACCCCGTTCGCCATCACGCCATTGAAGACCCCGCCTGCGCGCGGGGTCTTTTCATTGCCAAATCTTCGGGACGATTATCGCGTTTTTGCCGGTGGTCGTGGCGCCCTCGCGGCGACCTTGGGCGATGTTGCGTCCTTCCATTGCTTTGGCCGGATCGCACCATCAAACCGTGGGATCAAACACTTCCGCAGCGGTGGCTATGGCGGCGACCTCTTGGTCGATGCCTTGCGCCGGATCGAGGTTTCGGTCGACGTAATCAGGATTGCCGTGGTCAAGCTGGATGTGCTGGACCATGGCGACCCGGCCCGCGTGGCCCGGCGCAAGGCGCTGTATGAGAGTTGCGGATTTCGGGGGCTGCCGTCCAAACTGTTGCGGATGTTCCTGCCACTTGGCCTGGTAGGGACCGCCACTGACGGCGGGCATAACGCGCGATATGGGCGAAAATACTACCCACACGGGAAAGTCTCATCCGTTCAGGGGATGCGGCCAAGCCGGGGCGGCGCGATGGTAGATGTGGGCCGTGCGCTTGGCATCGCGGCTCGTCTCTCTCTCGTGGCCGGAGGACACTCCGGAGAAATTGCAACGTATTCAAGGAGATACTTCATGCGTTCTGTTCTGCTCAAGAAGCTTCGCGCATTCGGCAAGGATGACGAGGGCGTCACGCTCGTCGAATATGGCGTCGCGATCGCGCTCGCTGTCGCCGTCGGAACCGGCGCACTGCTGGCACTCGGCGGCCAGATCAACACGTCGCTCGGCGTCGCCGGCGCCGCAATGCCGTGACGGTCTGACCCCACTTTGCACAGCTGGGCGGGGTGCCGGGGGCGCCCCGCCCACCCGGGACGGGACCGCCACGTCTGACCGTCCCCTCCGACTTCTCGACACAAGGAGATCCGCCATGGGCGCGCGTTCCATCCTCGTCGCATTTCTCGGTGTGGCCGTGGCCGGAGGATCGGCCTTCGCGGCCCGCGAATATCTCGACCGCAGCCGCGCCGATGCGGCCATTGACCCGACCGCACCGCTCGCCTCGGTGATCGTCGCCGGGCGTGACATTCCCTATGGTCAGCCGATCCAGCCCCAGATGCTGCAGATCCTGTCCTGGCCGCGCGAGGCGCTGCCGCCGGGGGCGATCTCGGATATGGACATCCTGATCGCGAAACCCGGCATGCCGCCGCGCCGCGCCACGCGCGAGATCGCGCAGGGCGAACTCATCCTCGCCTCGAAGCTTTCGGACTTCGGCGAAAAGGTCACCATCGTCCAGAGCCTGGCCGAGAACACCCGCGCCATGGCGATCAAGGTCGACGCGGAAACCGCCGTCGGCGGCTTCGTGACGCCGGGCGACATGGTCGACGTCGTCCTGACCCAGGGCCGCGACAAGGATCTGCGCGCGGTCACCATCCTGCAGAACATCCGCGTGGTGGGTGTCGATCAGGACGCCGACCAGCGCAGCGACCAGCCGGGGGTCGCGAAAACCGTCACCGTCGAGGTGACACCCGAGCAGAGCCAGACGCTGGCTCTGGCGCAGAAGGCAGGCACGCTCAGCCTCTCGCTGCGCTCGCTCGACAATGCCGAGGACAAGCCGCTCGACTCGATCAAGCTGTCGGACATCCTGCGCGACCAGTCGCCGGTGCCCGAAGCGCCCGTCGCCAAGCAGACGATCCGCATCCGGCGCGGATCCGAGATGGAGACGGTCGAGGTGCGATGAGCGGGAAGCAGGATCAGGAAAATGCGCATCGGTTTTCATATCCGTCGGTTTGGACAGGAGGAGCGCGGTGCCATCCTCGTCTTCTGGGCCATCTCGCTTGCCGTGATCCTGATTGTCGTCGCGCTCAGCTTCGATTTCGGCCGCGTCGCCGCGACGCAATCCGAACTTCAGTCCTACGCCGATCAAGTGGCCCTTGCCGCAGCGGGGGAGCTTGACGGCCGCAGCGACGCCATCACCCGCGCGCAGTCCGCCGCCGCCGCGCTCATCACCGATACCCAGACCTTCGGCACCGGTTCGCAGGCCCTGGGCGCAGGCAGCTACGCTTTGGATTTCTACGCCACGCTGCCCGGCAGCGACCTCACGGCGCTCACCACGCCGACCACCGTGCCCGAAGACGCCGTCTATGCGCGCGTTGTCGTGACGCCGAAGACCGTGAACTACACCTTCGCCGCCGCCTATGCCGCGCTGATGGGGGCAGGGGCGACCAACCAGAGCGTCGGCGCTGTCGCGGTGGCGGGGTTCACCCAATATGCCTGCGACATCACGCCGTTGATGTTTTGCCTGCCGTCCGCGAATTACAAGGCGGATGCGCATATCGGCGACATGATCCTCATGCGCTCGGGCGGCAGCGGCGCGGGTGCCTGGCAGCCTGGCGATTTCGGATTTCTCGACCCATCCAAGGCCAAGGTCGACCCGAACGGTCCCTGCGCGGGCCTGAACGGCGCACAGCTCGATGGCTGCCTGATGGGTGCGGAAGGCAGCATCACCCAGTGCTTCTCGCAGCGCGGGGTCGATACTGAGCCGGGCCAGAAGGTCGGGATCACCGATGCGAGCTTCAATGTCCGCTTCGACATGTACAGCGCCATCATGAACGGCAAGAAGAACGACCCGGCCTATGCGCCTGCCGCCAATGTCATCAAGGGCGTCGTGCCGAACGGCGGCGGGGCCTGCGTCGGGGCCAATCCACCGGGCTCGACCAACACGATGGCGATGCCGAAGGATACCTGCTTCACCTCCGGGGCGTGCTCGCGCTTCGGCGATGGTGACTGGAGCGCCGGGCGGACGCAATATGTGCAGTGGCACTATAGCGGCACCGATCCCCATTCCGGCGCCTCGACCCGCTACGAATACTACCTGGCCGAACTGGGTACGCCCGCCGGAACGCCGATCCTGTCCGGCACCGGCTGGGACGGGCAGCCGCTTCAGGAAACCGGCCGCCCGCAATGTTCAGGCCACGTCTCGCCCGATCCCGACCGCCGGGTCGTGATCGCAGCCGGTCTCGACTGCGCGCGTTACCAATTCAGCGGCAGGTCGCCCAACATTCCGGTCGAGGAGTTCTTCCGCCTGTTCCTGACCCAGCCGGTCGGCACCAACGGCGCGTCGCCGCCGACACTCGACCTCTGGGCCGAGGTCGTGGGTTCGGCTGGCGGCCCCGGCAGCGGATCCGGTGGCTCGGGCGGGATCTTCCGCGATGTCGTGCAGCTTTACAGGTGAGGCGATGACCCCGGACACCCGCAACAGGCCGAACCCGATCCGCCGCTTCCGGCGTTCCGAGGATGGCGCCGCGCTGGTCGAGTTCGCGCTGGTCCTGCCGATGATGCTTCTCGTCTTCGCGGTCATCGTCGAGGGCAGCCGCATGCTCATCAGCTATCAAAGCGCGATCAGCGCGGTGCGCGACGCGACGCGCTACCTCGCGCGGATCGTGCCGACCGACATCTGCATCACTGGCGGTTCGCTCAGTGCCTACAGCAGCCAGGTCGGTGCCATCGCCAAGCAGAATCTCGGAGGCGTTTCCCTCCCCGGATCGGTGTCGATAGTGAGCGTTTCCGTGCCTCCAACTCCCTCATGCGTTTCGGGCGGGTACCGCGTCGATCCAACGCCGGTTGTGAGCGTGTCTGCTACCATCGCCATCGCCATGCCGTTCTCGGGAATATTCACGCTGAACGGCGGCACCCTGAATACCATCACCACGACCATCACCGACTCCGCCCGGGTATTCGGATCATGAGAGGCGCGCTGCATATCGCCTGCCGCCGATTCCGGCGCTCCGAGGATGGCACCGCGCTGGTCGAGTTCGCCATCGTGCTGCCGATCTTCCTGCTGCTCTTCTTCACGCTGATCGAATTTGGGCGGCTGGGCGGTGAATACGTCATGGCCGACAAGGCGACGCAGCGCGCTGCCCGGATAGCGGCAGTGCGTCCGCCGGTTTGCTCCGGTGTTCCAACCTTCAACGCGCGGGGCAGCGTTCCGGTCGGGACGACGCCGCCGAAATACGGCACCGCCTGCACCGCCGGAGGCACGGTCTGCGTGAGCCCCGCGGCGGCGACCTGCCCCGGCGTCGCGGGGAACCCGACCGTCAATGAAATCTGGGCGGCGATCTCGCCCATGTTGCCGCCCAACGCGACCGAGCAGAACCTGAGCTTCAGCTACAGCTATGACCCCGCGCTGAACTTCCTCGGTGGCCCCTATGTGCCCAACGTGTCGGTGGAGCTGACAGGGCTGACATTCCAATTCGTACTACCGCTTGGCGGACTGGCCAGCATCGCCGGCTCGACCGGCCCGGCACCGCTTAACTCCCTGCCGTTTCCGGCGATGCGGACGACGCTGCCCGGCGAAGACCTGGATCAAGGCGACAACGGATGATTTCGGGCCTCCGCGCCCGCAGAGTGAAGGAAGGACGAGACATGACGAAATCGGTTCTCATCGTGTCGCCGAACGATGCGGTCGCCGCCGCGATCGAACAATCTCTGGCCTCGGAGTCCGACGTGGACATCCGGAGGGAGTCCTCGACCCTTACCAGGATGAACGGGCGCGCGGTGGATGTCGCGTCCCAGTTCGACGTGATCCTTTTCGAGGTCCGGCCCGAGGATACGTCCGATCTCGAGGCGATCCGGGCCATGGCCGCGGGCAAGCGGCCGGAGACGAAGCTCGTCGCGCTGGCCGATGCCCGCATCACGCTCTCTGAGGTTCGGCTGCTGACCGAAGCGGGCGCGGACGAGGTCCTGCCGTTGGCGGTCGGCGAAGGCGCGCGGCCGCGGGCGGGCCGAAACGGGGAGGCCGACGTGGTCCCCAATCCGGCGAAGCATGGCCGGATCATCGCGGTCGCCCAAGCGCGGGGCGGTATCGGGTCCACGACCGTGGCCGTCAACGTCGCCGATCAACTCGCACGCGGTGCCGGACTTTCCCGCAGGGCTGCGCGACCGACGGTGGCGCTCGTCGATCTCGATCTTCAGTTCGGCACCGTTGGCACCCTGCTCAACCTCGATGAACAGGACACTCTGCACCAGATGGCGCTCGACGGGACGATCCCCGATGCGCTTTTCCTGCGGCAGTCGATGCCGGTGCTTGACGGCGGCCTTGCGGTGCTGGTCGCGCCGGCCAAGTTCGCGCCGCTGGAATCGCTCCGAGCGGATCAGGTGGCCGCTATTCTCGACACGTTGCGTGGCATGCACGACTACGTCGTCGTCGATTTGCCGCGCGCGCTGGTCAGTTGGATCGAACCGATCGTGGTGCGGGCGGACGAGCTTATGGTCGTCACCGATATTTCGGTCGCCTCGATCCGCCATTGCCGGCGCCTGATCGACTTCTTCACTAAGGACAACCCGGCGCTTCCGGTCGAAGTTGTTGTGAACCACAACAAGCGACCGTTCCTTCCGTCCAGGCTGCACCGCGAAGTCGCAAAGGTACTCGACCGTCCCCTGAAGCACTGGCTGCCGCATGACGCCCGCGCCGCGACTGCGGCGGGTGGCCGGGGCGAGCCGTTGTCCAGGGCTGCGCCACGTTCCTCGCTTGGGCGCGCCGTGACGCGGCTCGCCTCCGCGACAAGCACCAGCCTTGCCAAAACCGTTGCAGAGAAACTCGAATAGGAGATCGGCGAAGTGTTCAAGCAGTTCAAAAAACCTGACAAAGCTGCCGTCTCCAACGTCGTCGGATTCTTCGGCGTGCCCGAAGACGCGCCCCGTGCTGCGACGACCGAACTGACGCCCATCGACAAGGACCTCAACGCTCGGCTCGAACTGAAGAGCCACCTGCATGATATCCTGCTCGACCGGCTGAACCTCGCGGTCATCGACAAGGTCGAACGCGATGAGTTGCGGCGCGAGGTCGCGACGCTCGTGTCGCATATCCTCAGTGAGGAAGGTCGGCCGATGCGTGCCGAAGCGTTCAAGACTCTGATCGACGAACTACTCGACGAGGTGCTTGGTTTCGGACCGCTTGAGCCGCTGTTGGCCGATCCGACCATCAACGACATCCTCGTCAACAGCCACCGCAATGTCTATATCGAACGTTTTGGCGTTCTGGAGAAAAGCAAGGCCCGTTTTCGGGACGAGCGGCACCTGCTGCGTATCATCGACAAGATCGTGTCGCGTGTCGGGCGACGGGTCGATGAATCGAGCCCCTGGGTTGACGCGCGTCTGGAGGATGGCAGCCGCGTCAACGCGATCATTCGGCCCTGCGCGGTGGATGGTCCCTCGCTCTCGATTCGCAAATTCGCCCGCAATCCGTTGACCTTCGAGCGGATGATCGAGATCGGCACGCTGAACACAGCCGCATCGACCTTCCTGCGCGCAGTCGTCCGCGCCCGGCTCAATGTGCTGATCTCCGGTGGCACCGGCTCGGGCAAGACCACGATGCTCAATACCATGTCGTCCTTTATCGGCCAGCGCGAGCGGATCGTCACCATCGAGGATGCGGCGGAACTGCAACTCCAGCAGGACCACGTCGTGCGGCTGGAGACCCGCCCCGTCAGCCCGACCGGCAGCGGCACGGTCACGCAGCGCGACCTGGTGCGCAACGCGCTTCGCATGCGTCCGGACCGCATCATCGTCGGCGAGGTACGCGGCGCCGAGACCTTCGACATGCTTCAGGCGATGAATACCGGCCATGACGGGTCGATGACGACGGTCCACGCGAACACCGCCCGCGACGCGATCAGCCGGGTCGAACAGATGGTTTCGATGATCGGGCTGGACCTGCCTGTTCATGTCGTTCGGGCCCAGATCGCGGCCGGTCTGCATGTCGTTGTGCAGTTGAACCGCCTCAGCGACGGAAGCCGCCGGGTGATGAGCATTTCGGAAATCACCGGAATGGAGGGCAACACGCTGACCATGCAGGACATTTTCGTGTTCCGCCGTACCGGGGTGACCGAAACCGGCGCGATCGAGGGCAGGTTCATCGCAACGGGCATACGGCCACGCTGCCACGAGGTCATCCGCCAGGCGGGAATCGAGCTGCCGGCGGAGCTCTTCCTCGGCCTCGGGGCGCAATCATGAACTGGGCGTCCGAATTCGAGCTGAGCACGCTCGCCTATGCCGGCGTGTTCCTCGGGGCGCTGATCGCCTTCGAGGGCGGGCGCCAGGTCCTGACCAAATCGGAAACCCTCGGCGAAGCGACCAACCGCCGAATGCGGATGGTCGCCGCAGGGGCTTCCACGAAAGAGCGTCTCCGGCTTCTCAAGCCGGATGCTTCGGACTGGGCCCTGTCGCGGGTGCCATTCCTGAGCGGCCTGCCGGGCGATCTGAGCCATGCCGGCATCGGCCTTCCGGCCGGGACGCTTCTGACCTATATGGTCGGCGGCGCCGTTACTCTGGCGCTTGCCATGTCCATTATCCTGTCGCCCCATGCTGCAGTTGGACTGGCGATCCTTCTGACGATCGTCGTTCCGGTCGCGGTGATCAGGAGGACAGGAAAGCGGCGGCTCGACCTGCTGTCGCGTCAGCTCCCCGATGCACTCGACCTTATGGCGCGCGGCCTGACGGTCGGCCATCCGCTGAACACCACGGTCGCGTCGGTGGCCAGCGACATGAAAGATCCAATCGCCACAGAATTCGGTATCATGGTCGATCAGGTGAGCTACGGCGACGATCTGGTGGATGCCTTCGCCTCCTTCGCGGAACGAACGGGCCTCGAAGACGTGCGCTACCTTGCTGTCAGCGTCGGCATCCAGCACGGCACCGGTGGCAACCTGGCAAATGTGCTGAGAACGCTCTCTACCGTGATCCGGGAACGCATGTCGATGCGCAAACGGATCAAGGCGATCTCTGCAGAGGGGCGGCTCACGTCGCAATTTCTGTCGGCGTTGCCCCTGGTCATTCTCGGCGCAACCTCGTTCACCGCGCCCAACTACTATCAGGGTGTCGCGGATGATCCACTATTCAGGCCGCTCGCCACCATCATCGCGTGCCTTGTCATCGCAAACTACCTGATCATGCGGCGGCTGGTGGACTTCAGGATTTGAGGAGGAGTCTCGCATGGAGTACCTGAAAGGGCTGACATCTGTCGCGCTGACGCCCTCGTCGCTGATCGTGATCGGCATCGGCTTCGGCGCCATGCTGTTTGTGTTCGGTATTGTGAGCACCTTCACCGCAGCCGACCCGGTACTCAGGCGAATGGAGGCACAGCGCAAGCGGGGTTCCGGACATGCCGACCGGGCCCTTCTGAAGCACGCCAACAAGGACCCGACGGGCCTGATGGCCGCGCTCATCCCCGCAGACCGCAAGCAGCGCACGGATGTCGAGCAGAAACTCGCCATCGCGGGTTTTCGCGGCGCCCATGCGGTCAGAAACTACTATCTCATCCGTGCCGTCCTCGGGCTTCTCCTGCCCGCCCTCACGCTCGCCGCCATCTCTGCCTGGCGCATCGGGGCGATCCATCTGCCCGTGCAGGCCGAAGGCTGGCTGTCCGCGATGACGCCGCTCAGGACGTTTCAGGCGATGTGCGTCCTCGTCGCCGCGGGGTTCTTCGGTCCCGCGCTGTGGCTGCGGGCGAAGGCGGACGAGCGCAAGCGCGCGATCGAGGAGAGCTTTCCGAACGCGCTCGACCTCGTCCAGATTTCGGTCGAGGCCGGTCTCGGTTTCGACGCGGCGATGATCCGTGTCGCCAACGAGATTGGGGTCGTGGCACCGGCGCTGTCGGCGGAGTTCCTGACCGCGCAGCGTGAGATCCAGGCGGGCCGCAGACGCGACCAGGCGCTCCTTGACATGGCGGCGCGAACCGGCGTCGAGGAAGTGACATCCTTCGCCACGGTCGTCCTGCAGTCGATGCAGTTCGGTACGAGCATTTCCGACACCCTCGCCACCTATGCGACCGAGATGCGCCGCAGCCGCGAGATGCGGGCACAGGAAAAGGCGAACCGCTTGCCCGTGCAGATGTCCGCGGTCATGGCGACGCTGATGCTGCCGGCGCTTCTCATGCTGACCCTCGGCCCCGTGGTCATCCGCTACATGCACTACGCCGCCGGGCAGTAATCTTCGCTGGGTCGAAGTGACGACACTTGTGCTGAGCCTGGTCCGACGTCTCCTGAGATGACAACTGCGCATTCACCTCGAACTCCGGCACGTCGAGTCGCGGATCGGATTTTTGCCCTCGCGCCGCCAAACTGCTGAAAAGGTGTGAATTGACCAGACACGACGGCAGAAATAGCAACTGCTGATTGTGTTCTTTTCAGATTGCGGCAAAATTGGGGAAAGAAATTGACGCGAACGCGCCACTTCGCGACATTTAATTTCAGGAGAGCTTTGCGGGTGGCGGGGGCGTAACTCGCGCAAAACTCGGTACACCGGGTTGGGCTATGCGTCTCGCGAAGGGTATGACGCCGGAAAGCTGTCCGAGGCTTTAGGGGGCGGTGGGTATGAAGTTCGTTCAGCATTCTATTGACGTTTCGCACAAAGCTCTTCTGGCACATTCGAGCGGGGTGATTGACGCGATCGCGGATTGGTGCGACGCATTGCGGGGCGGCTTGCACCTGCGGGACGCTTTCGCCGGCCTTGCCGCCGGACTTCGCGCAGAGGCGGGGATGCTGGTTCGCACCTCGCTCAGCGATTTCCGCCCGGCAAGAATAGCGGTCTGGGACCGCAACGGCGCGGACCGCGCATACTCACTCAATAAGTCGTTTGCGGATGGTTTCTTCGGAAACGCCATCGCTCGGCCGCGGTCCGCGTCGCTGTGGCTGGCGTCGGAAGCCGCTGGCGACCCTTATCACTGCTCCGATCCTGCGCTCGAAACCTGGCAGGAGCATCGCGGCTTTTCAGAATTCGCTGTTCTCGTTCTGGCGAGCGGATCGAGTGTACGCGACCATATCGAACTGCACTTTCGCGATGGACTGTCGGCTGCCGGCATCGAAGCGTTCGAGTCAATCCTGCCGACCATGGCCAGAACCTGGGCCGCGCGCCAGGTCGGACTCGTCACGCGGTGCGTCGTGAACCACCGACGTCCCGAGCCAAAAGCGCAGGAGACGGCGAATTTCCTGTCGATCACGAATCCAGCACACCTCAGCCGCGCGGAGTTTCGTGTCTGTCTCCTTCTGAGCCGCGGATTGTCTGCGCTCAGCATCGCGGACGAGCTGAATGTGAGCGAGGCAACGATCCGCACGCATCTGCGCAATATCTATGCCAAGACCGCGACGTCGGGCATGCCGGAACTCGTCTACCATATCGTCAGGAGCCGCGATCAGATCGATCCGTTGGAGGGCCGTTATGCTTGAGCTCATCGAAACGCATCACCTCGTGCCGCTTGTCGCTCTCGTACCGCTGCTTTTTGCGGTGGCGCTGTCGGACCTCAGGAACCTCCGAATTCCGAACAGCTACTGCCTCGCGGCACTCGCGCTCTTCGCGGTTACGGTCGTTTCGGGGCTGGTGCCTGACTACGCGATGCGCTTGGCAGGCGCGGCGACCGTGCTGGCGCTCGGCTTCGGTGCATACTGTCTTGGCCTCTTTGGCGGCGGGGACGTCAAGTTCCTGTCGGCGCTGATGCTGTTCATTCCAGCCGAGAGTCTGCAAATATATGCCTTTGTCTTCTCGGGCGCGATGCTGATCGGGATCACCGCATTCGTGTCGGTCAAGCGATTGCCCGCGGTCGCCGCGCTGCCCTGGCGCTCTATGGCGCCGGGTCGGCAGCTACCGATGGGCGTGCCATTGGCGTTGTCAGGGCTGCTCCATCTGATCGTTCTGGTCTATCTGTCTGATACCGTCTGACGGTACGGCACGAGCGGCTACCGAACCCAGCATCAGGGTCGAACAATTAAAACGCTCAATATCAATGGCTTTGATGGTGTGATCGCCTCCCGAGGGCATCGGTGTGCCAAGGTGATGGGGTGGATGCCTTCCTCCCTGACGGCATCGCAATGTGCCAAACCTTGGCCGTCGAGGCTCAAGGAAACGGAAGGAGGCATCCATGACTGAGGTTACAATTGTCGGGGTCGATCCGGCAGGAGAATCTCTGGCCCAGCGCGGGCGGCGCGAACGCCAAGGATAGCAGTAGGATCGGGGCACGCATCATCATGTCGAGCTTGGAGGTGTTGTAGAAGGTCTGCCCCGCCTTGCGCAGCAGGAAGGGTTCCGGGTTCATGCCCTGCGCCTGACGGGCGGCCAGTTCGGCCAGCACGGCGTCCTTAGTCGGAGACAAGACGCAATCGAGGCGGCGCAGGACAGTGAAGCGCAGGATGACCTTGCCGTAATCGGCCTGCTTGTAGTCGCCCCGCAGGAGATCGGTCACGGACCAGAGGAAGGATGAAAGGGCTTGCTGGTTCAACGGTTGCCTCCAAATGCGGTCACCCCATAGAACCTATCGGGGGCATCTTTGGCAACGCTTCGTGGCGGGACTGTCCTAGACATCGATACGATTGCCGATAGCGACCGCCTAAAGTGCTTCGGTTCGGTCAGACCAAGACCACCACGCAACTGAGCCTCTCAAATGGGCTAGCCCCAGCGAGACAATCAAGGACTGCCTCAAAGTATCTCACACAAGTCCCTATTGATTTTTGAGACAGTCTGTCTTATATAGTCTAAGAGACATAAAAGACAGACGGTCCCCGACATGCTCATTGGTTACGCCCGAACATCAACCGCCGATCAGGCGGCAGGATTTGAAGCCCAGCTTCGCGACCTTAAGGCGGCTGGTTGTGAAAAGGTCTTCGCGGAGCAGCTTTCTTCCGTCGATGTCGCCAACCGCACCGAACTGGCGCGCGCCATCGAGTTCGCGCGAGAGGGGGATACGCTGGTTGTCACCAAGCTGGACAGGCTGGCCCGATCTGTCGCCCACCTCCTTGATTTGGTCGATGCTCTGGAAGCCAAGGGCGTTGCGCTGCGCATCCTTGGGATGGCCATCGACACGGGGACGCCAAATGGACGGTTGATGCTCAACATCCTCGGCAGCGTCGCCCAGTTCGAGCGGGAGATTATGCTGGAACGCCAACGCGAGGGCATCGCCAAGGCCAAAGCGGCAGGCAAATACCGGGGCAGGGCGCCAACGGCGCGGTCGCGGTCAGACGATGTTCTGGAACTTCACAGGAAGGGCACAGGGGCGTCGGAGATTGCCCGGCGGACTGGCATAAGCCGCGCCAGCGTCTACCGCCTCCTGAGCGAAATGGCGGGCTCGTGAGGGCCATTCGGCGGGCGGCGACGCGCGACCTTCCGGATTGGAGAAGTGAACGCAAGTGCACGGGCGGGAGGAGTGAACGCAAGTGCACGGCGTGGGAAGGAGCGGTTTGCGGCGCACCTGAGGACGGCGCAACAACAGAGGAGGGACGCATGGCAGAGGGGAAGGGCGCTTTTGGGTCGCCGCAGGAACTAGCAGACCTCTTGGAAGCCATAGGGCTGAGGCTTCATGCTCAGAACCGGATCGCTGGCGGGGAAAGCAACTACCTGTGGCACCTCGCCGAGGTCATTCGCGGCGCGGGCCGACTTGCAGCGAGGTTCGATGCAGAGGACCTTGGCGCGCTTTTCGGGGATGGCTACGATGCCGGGAGTATCCCCTCGGCTGAACAGCAGGATCATTTCTTGGCATTGTTGAAGGAAGCCTGCGGGCCTGCTTGATCGAATAGCCTTCACCCTGGCTACGTTCTTGCGCATCATTGAACTACCCGAAGCCATGGCTGACGGGTTGCTGACAACCCTCCAACTGAAGCTGATCAAGATCGGCGCCCGCGTCGTGCGCCACGCCCGCGCCATCACCTTCCAGTTGGCCGAGGTCGCGGTCACCGGCGCGATGGTCCGGGCCAACTACCTGACGCGTTTGCTTTCGATATGTGCTACCGTTCGGTTATCAGGGACGAGTGCAGAGCCCAAAGGATGGCAAGGGTGGAGTTCTAGAGGCAACATCACTATCTGATTGACGCTCCACCAGTCGATCATCCCCACCGAGCAGATATACCTGCCTGACCTTCAGGATTGATGGCCGTTCTGGCCCTTCGGCTTGGTCCCTTCCGGAACGTCGCGCAGTGTGGCAGGACGAGGAATTGACAAAGGTGGCCCGCCGAAACCGCAGCGACCCGTGGGCTTTGGCGATCGTGTGCACGCAAGTTCACTTGGCGAGGAGACAGGCGTCTAACCTCAAACTGCTACCGGTGCACGTAACTCGTTCAAGACCCTAGACGTAATTATTTCAGTAGGTTAGCCCGCCGGGGGTTGCTTAACATTCCGCAATGATCATTGCCGACCCGATAGCCGAGAGTGAACTTGCGTTCACTCCCCGCCAGACGAGCCATAGGGCGTGTATTTGACGTCCACAGACGGGTCCCATGCCGCTTTCGCCTCGGCATCCGTAATGTCGAAGTGATGGGCAAGCCAGTCTAGCGACCACATGAGATCGTCCCGAACCACCTCGGCGTCCGCGCAGAAGACAAAGGCGGCGGCCCAGGAGACGACGCGGCTTCGCAGCCGGAGATAGGCTTGCACACCTTCCAGACGCCAAGACCCCGAAGGTTCCTTGGCTGCCGACGACAGCAGGGCCTCAGCCGTCTGCAGGTCGAGAGCAAACTGACAGCGAAGGGCCTCAAGGTTGGTCTCGGTCGGCCAGACATCCACCCCAGTCGGGGTGAGTTTGATCCAGCACCCCAGCATCCGGAACCCGGCGGCTGCGGTCGTCGTCTGCTTGACCGTAGTCTTAAATGACCCCCCCGGCAGCCCGGCGATAGCCGAGCGCAAGGCTTTGAGTGCGAACGTCAGCGCCGCCTCGTTCTTCGCGAACAGGTAGAAGTTGTCGGCAAAGTTCACGATGGCGGTGTCCTTGACCGTCTCCATCTCGAGTTTGCTGACGGACCATTCCGCGATAGCGGATGACGCGGCACTGCCTTGCGGAATGCCGGGGGGGTTCTGATGAAAGACATGGTTAGAGAAGAGAAGGGAGAGAGCCTTTGGGTGGCCCTTCCACTTGGCTGATGCTGCCATCCCGATCTGCCTTACCGCTGATGCTGGCAAGGGCAGAGAAGCGATCAGGTCGCTTTCGCAGAAACTCGGGTAGTGGCTGACGATGTCGACTTCTGCTACATAATGGAGGCCCTCCTCTGTGATGAGCATGAGCGCCTCCTCAATGGCCTTGTGGACGCCCAGGCTGGTGAATTGGAACGAGGCGGGTTTGGTGGCCGCGCGGAGCAACTTCAGGACCATTCGCTGAGCGCCGCGCGCCACCGGCCCGAAGTTGCAGATCGGCCGATATGTCCCCAACGACTTCTGCACAAGCGACACCTGCACAGCTTCGTCGAGTTTGGTAAGGACATCGAACTCTTTCGACTTCTCGATGATCTGACGCAAGGAGAGCCGCCGCCGAATGGGCAGCCTCTTATTGACCTCAAGCATCGCGGCCAGAAGGCAGCGGTGCGATGTCAGGTAGGGGTAAGCGGCCTTCTTGAAGGCGGCCGAGTTCTTGCACGTAAGTTCAATTTTCTTCCACTGCTTCGCTTCGTGCTTCAAGGCCTTGGTAAGGGCGTGAACGTCTTTTGGGAGGTGCTCCGCCTCGCCGGGATAAAGTGGAACGAAGTGGCCAAACCGCTTGATCAGGACTGGTTTGGGGTTGAAAGAAGCAGGGACGGGTGCCTTCGCGAACATGATCGACCTCCGGCCATCAAGACTGTTTCAGAGCCATCGCGCGGTAATTGATGCGATGTGCCTCAACCGCGACCTCGACCTCGGTCTCGTTCCAATAGACACGGTGTCCAATCTTGATCGGCATTGGGAGGCGGCCGAGCTGCAAATCACGATAGATCGTTGAACGCGAGCGCCCACCGAGTTTGCGACATAGGTCTGCGAAAGAAAGGTAGTGCATGCTGCGGCTCCATGGTTCGGCGCACGCCACCACAGCACAAAACGGCAGATAAGTGTTAACCCTCAAAACAGGGTGTTTTAAGGGGCAATGCACTTGCGTTCACTTCGCGTGACGGAAGCATGCTTCTCAGCAATCCGGCATCCGCGCTTCGCGCGTCGTCAGCCTTTGTCCGTATATTCCTGGAGGAACTCGAGTATGTGCTTTGGCGGGCGTCCCGGCGGGGGTCCGAAGATACAGCCTTCGCCTCGCAGACCCAGACTTTCCTCCACCTCCCAACGCCCCCAGCGGATCGGCAGGTCCATCCCCGTCGCCGCATTGCGGATAGTTCTCGCGTTGCATAGATACGGCTTTCTTCCCTTCAACGCTTCCTGAGCATAGCGTGATGCCTCCATATAGCCCTCCGGGGACCACTGTATTTTCCCGTCGAACCATTTCTGGATGACCCGTTGAGGCATATCCGGATAACTATGAGGGTTTGCCTTCCATGCCATCACGTAGAGATATGCTGAGGCGCGGACTGTTCGGATGTAATCCTTCCTGAAGTTCCCGAAGACGCGATTTCCTTTGCCGGGCGTCCCTTTCGCGCCATTGAGGATGCCGCTCAAAACTTCTTCATATGTATCGAGGCACCACGCGGGCATGGAAATGCCCTCTAACCGGACGAAGCGAGCGGCTTGGAGGAGGGCCAACATATCGTGACGCTTGAACGCCTTGTGGAGGGCGCCCAGGAGAAGATCAGGATCGATCTGGCTATTGGGGTGCATCTGCTCACCCAATCTTCTTCGCAGTTGGGAGGGCCGCCGTGGACCCAGTGACGAACCCAGCCCACCGGTCCATCACGACCCGGCGCTGTTCGAGAAAGTCGCTGCGCCGATATGCCCGCTCGACCGACCCGCCGACGGTATGCTGTAAGCAGGTCTCGGCCACCTCAAACGGTGTGTTGGTGGCTTCGGCGATCCAATCCCGGAAGCTGGAACGGAAGCCGTGGGGTCGCGCGACCATTTTCCGCCGTTCCATCAGGCGCGCCATGGTTGCGTCGCTGATCACGCCCTTCCGCACGCTAGGGAACAGGTTGCCATCCCGCGCGAACGGCTTGGCGGCCTCAATCGTCGCCAGTGCTGGCGTGGACAGGGGCACCCGGAAGTCAGGCGTCGTGCCCTTCCGGCCCTTCATGAGGGCGCCCGGGATCGTCCAGATGTCGCCGTTGATATGTTCACTGCGGAGGAAACGAAGCGGGCCAGACCGGACTGCCGTGAGGATCAGAAGGCGAAGGGCCAGATGGGTGATCGAACCGTCGCTGAGGCTTGCATAGAAGTCCGGCACCTCCTGCCACTGTAGGGCGGGGATATGCGTGGCGGTGTGCTTGCGCTTGCCAAGCAGGGCCTGTGCCTTAATCGGCGCCTGAAGATCGACGTCGAGACCTAGCGCCGCGGCGTGCCGGAGGCAGATCGAAAGCCGGTTCAGCGCCTTGCGCGCGGTGTCCGCCTTTTCGTGCCAGATCGGCCGCAGAACGTCCCGGATGTCGATCTGGGTAATCTCGGCAACTGGAACGCCGCCCAACTTGGGCAGGACATGGTGCTCCAAGGGGCTCAGCCAGCGCCCTGCTTTCCCGTCGTCCTTGAGTTCCGCCTTGCGGCTTTCGAAGGCATCCAGCGCGATGTCGCGCAAGCTGTGCAGATTGCGGATGGCCTCCAGCTTCACCCGTTGCCGTTCGCGGATCGGATCAACGCCCTGCCGAACCAAGGCACGCTGCTTGTCGGCGGCCTCCCTTGCTTCCTTCAACGACACTTCGCTGACTGAGCCAAGCCCCATCTCGCGGCGGCGGCCATGGACGGTCACACGAAGGAACCACTGGCCTCCACCGTCATCGCGCTTGTGGAGCCACAACCCGCCGCCGTCGGCATACTTCCCGGGGGTTGCGGCCTTGACTTGGGAGGCCGTCAGACGGTTCAGCGTCCGCGCCATTTATCCACCTCTGTATCCACCCACAAGGTGTGGTATACCTTGATACAGAATGGGGCAGGATGAAACAGGTAATCTTCAGATAAGGTTAGATTTTCGTGTGCCTGCGGAACTGCCTGATACGTGGTAAAACAAGAGTTCTCTTCCGGCTCTGGGCACCACTTTTACAATCAAAATCAGCGCACTAAGCATCGCACAGTTTTTAGTTAGTGCGTCGCACAGTCATCGCACAGTTTTTCGTGCGTTGACGCTGTTGGCTTGGCTTGGAATCAATGTGGTGAACACAGTGTTTGCTGATGCTGTTGGGACACAGCAAGTGGAACACAGTCTTGCCCAAACGTACATTTCACACAGTTGTTGCAGATAGTTAATAAGCTCGGAACCAGATCAAGCGCTGCGGTAAGTCCCCGTGCAGCCAGTGCAGGTTGCCATCAGCGACGGTGGGTGTCAGCCGCGCGCGATTTTACGGAAAATGAGTTCGGGCAGGACCGTCTCCCACTCATCATGCTTGATGTACGTTTGGTAACGCTCTTCGTTGTCAGATTTGCGCCAGCGGACGATTGCGCCAACCTTGCCTGATACCAATGCGGTTCCTTCGGGTGGCGCCCAATTTCCTGCCATACGACCAAGTGTTCGGCGGTCGCGGTCAAGGATCAGCAATTTTCCATCATGCAGTTCAAGCATCACCGGGTCGTCGACCTTCGCCGCGGCGATTGCAGAATGTGTCTGGTTCGTACTTGGCAGACGACCGGCATAGGAAAGGTCAACAGAAGTCTGATCGGGCACCTGATACTGGTCAGGTTCCGGGAGATCGATCCGACGTGGCATCTCCACCTTGCGCAGAACCTCACTGTCGCTGTCCGCTCGCACGAAGGCATGTTCTCCGCGTGTTACAACAGCAAGGCTGCGGTGCGCGCGCGTCATGGCGACATAGAACAAGCGGCGCGGGGCTTCGCCGTCCTCGCCCTGCGATAGCGCATTCCAGCCACCGTTCAAGATTACCACGTGGTCGAATTCGAGCCCCTTGGAGCGGTGCGCTGTCAACAGCAGCAGTCCCCTTTGCCCGCCACGGACATCTCGAGCCCATTCTGCAAGCCACTCGATGGCATCGGGCACGGGAATGGTCTTCTTGCCCAGCTCCCGCGCAAGGTCCGCGATGCCTTCCGCAATGAGGTCGACCCAGCGGTTCGACGGCTGCTCATTCAGTACGTCCAGGAGGTCCTGAATGGTGAACATCTCTGTCTGGCGTTTGCGTAAGCCTGTTACGAGGTGCTGCATCTCCCGCAACCGCCAGACGCTTGGGAGCTTTTCGTTGGCCATTTCGACCGGCAGCCCGAGCTTTTCCGCATAAGCGCGCACAGGGCCGAGCCGCCGCCAGTCGCGGGAGATAATTGCCGTGCGTGCCCAACTAAAGCTGGGGTCGAGTCGCGATATCCGCACCAGTTCATCTACAGCTGCCATTGCTTGCGCCACATCATCGGCTGCCACATCAAGGAACTGCACCCGCCCCTTGCCGACTGGATCATAGCCCGACATTACGCCGCCGCCCGGGTCTAGGCAGGTGCTCGAAGTGCGGTCTTCTGTCAGGCCTGTATGTGCGGCCTTTCATTGCCGCTGGCCGGGATGGTGATCTGCGGGTCTGGTCCAAAATCTTGCGCGCGAGCTTTGAGGCTCCGGTCCATCTGCTGGTTTTCCCGATCCGGATCGCTTCGATCGTTTGCCCATTCTGGTCGTCGACTTCTTACCCCCCCCTTCACCGGCGTGTGGCTATTCCTTGCGATGAGACGATCACGCAACCGAAGCCAGCGCCGGGTCCCTATAGTTCTCCCCTTTCGTCAGCATGGCCCAGATCGCGCGGGCCATCTTGTTCGCAAGCGCGATTGCGACCAGCATCCTCGGTTTGCGAGCCTGCAAGCGCGACAGCCACGATCCCTCGGGGATAGATTGCCGTCCCATCCAGTTCAGACGTGACATTGCGCCAATGATCAACAGACGCCGGATATCGCTCTGGCCTGCCTTCGATATCCTGCCAAGCCGCACCTTGCCGCCCGAAAAGTGCTGCCGTGGAACGAGCCCCAGCCACGCGGCAAACTCGCGACCTCTTCGGAAGCTCCCGATATCGGCAACAAAGGCTGTGATCGCCAATGCGACCATCGGGCCGACACCCGGCATCGTCTGCAGCTGCTTTGCGACATCGGCAGATGCCATGAGTTCCCTGGCCTTCCGGGTCTTGGCGTCTATCTGAGCTGTCTTGGCGGCTAGTTCTGCGAGGATATCCCGGCATTCGTCCTGCACCAGCCCGGACAGGTCGCAATTCGGTTCATCCAGGATCGCCGCAATGCGCTTGACCTGATGGATACCCACGGGAATGACATGGCCGTATTCATAGCAGATCGAACGGATGGCATTCACCAAATCCTTGCGCTGATGGACCAGGCGTTCGCGAGCCCGGAACAGAACGGCCATCGCCTGCTGCTCTTCGGACTTCGGCTCTACAAAGCGCATTTCCGGTCTCTGCGCGGCGATCACGATCGCCTCGGCATCGTTCGTCGGCTTACGCGGCTGCACTGCAGCCACGGTCCTCCTCACCATCATTCTTTTGGCGCTTCACGAACGGGCGCACATACTGTGGTGGGATCAGCTTCACCGCGTGCCCCAGGCCGATCATCTCACGCGCCCAGTAATGGACGCTGCCGGATGCTTCCATGACCACAATGGCCGGAAGATGATCCGCCATGAACTTACGGAACTGCGCGCGCGACAGCTTCTTGCGAAAGCGCAACTCGCCTATCATCGACGCCCCGTGGATCTGGAACACATTCTTTGCCAGATCTACCCCGATCATCGTATCATTCATTTGCCGTCCTTTCCGCTGCGTGGCCTCGACACCACGATCCTGGCACATTG
The DNA here is from genome assembly GCA_041739655.1 of Albidovulum sp. Classification (GTDB taxonomy): domain Bacteria; phylum Pseudomonadota; class Alphaproteobacteria; order Rhodobacterales; family Rhodobacteraceae; genus Albidovulum. Next base: position 20,684 of record JBGSNN010000157.1, read on the forward strand.
CGATGCCGTCTGGGGAGGGCGGCAACCATCCCATCTTTCGCCGTTGGCGGCGGCCCTGCCTCGATCTGCCCCCGGCACGGGGTCGTATAATCCGGCACGGCCCAGCCCAGGTCCACCATCTTCAGCAAACTGGCCACCATCCCGGTCGTCTGCCGGAGCGACAGCTTGAACCGTCCCGCGGCTCCACCCGTTCAGGGCCGAAATCCGTCGACCGACGGATTTCCGGGCGCCCTTCCCCCTTGATGGTCAGGCAGAACCGGATCGCCGCGTCGGAGAACACCGCAGGGCGACCGGCGCTGCCGTCATGCGGCGCGAGCCAGGTCATGTCCTTGTCCAGCCAGATCAGCAGCGACCTGCGCTTGCGCAGTGAAGCCGTATAGCTGGACCAGTTCGTCGTGCGGTAACGGGCGGGTGTTGGCTCGCTCATGCCGCCTGTCTAACCGCATGGATTCACGATGTGAATCCTCGGCAGACAGAATTGTGCAACAGCGCCCAACAGCGGCCAAGGCGCAACTCCAGCGCGCTCATGAAGCCAAAGTCGAGATCATCGAGGATATCCCGAAAGCTCAGGTCGATATTGGCCGCAGGAAGGCCGGGTGCCGACGAGGCACTGCCATCAAGGGCGCTGGCATAAAGGTAGCCCGTCAGGATCACCTCGGTGCCACCGCCCCCGTCCGGGCCTTCGGCGTGCGCGGCTGTGGCCGAGACGAGCCCTGATGACAGGGCGAGAACGATGGCACGTGACGGGCGATGTTTGGTGTTCGGTTCCATGATTGAACCCACTCTTGTGTTCGGGCCGTCAGTCGGCGATCACAAGAGGCTGCGACAGGGTCGCCCCAAGGGCGGTTGCAAAGAACAGCGGCGGCACCATTGATCGGGCCAGTTCGACGACGCGGTCCTGCAGTTCGGCAACCCTCTCGGGGTTGGCCGCAGACAGGTCATTTGTTTCCGACGGATCGGCATCGAGATCGAACAACTCCACACTCGGTGGCAGGGTTGCGGTCCAGACCAGCTTCCACTTGCCGTCACGCAGCGCGCCGGTTCCGGGGTCTATGTTGTAGACCATATCCTGACGCGGCGAGGCCTGCCCGGCCCCCAGCGCCTGCCACACATCCATTCCGTCCAGCGCCTTGGCCTTGCCGGTGTCCGCACCAGCCAGTGCCGCGATCGTGGGCAGCATGTCGACGACATGCATCACGCCGTCGGATTTACCCGGCGTGATATGGCCCGGCCAGTTGACAAGGGCTATCACGCGCGTGCCGCCCTCGTAGAGACTGCCCTTGCCCTCGCGCAGCGGGTCGTTGCGCGGCGGCAGGTCACCCGCAACCGCGCCCTCGCCCACGAACATCTTGGACCGCGTGCCGCCGTTGTCGCTGTGAAACACGATCAGCGTGTCGTCGCGGATGCCCTTTGCTTCCAACGCCGCGACCACCAGCCCGATCTGGTCATCCATCGCCGAAACCATCCCGGCATAGGCGCGCCGGTTCTCGTCGGCAATGTCCGGGTAACGGTCCAAATAGACCTGCGGGGCCTGATAGGGCGTATGCGGGGCGGTGAAGGCGAGATAAAGAAACAGTGGCGTCGCGGGATCGTGGCCCTCGATCTGGCGCACGGCATCGGCCCCGAACAGTTCGGTGTCATAGCCCGGCTCCACGACCAGGTCGTGGTCGCGATACCAGTCGGTGACGCCATGCGCCTCGTGCTTGAAGTGGTCGATCTCGCCCACCAGCGTGCCGTAGAAATAATCGAAGCCCCGTTGCCGTGGCCAGAAGGCGCGGTCGGCATGGCCCAGATGCCACTTGCCGACCATGCGGGTGGCATAGCCCGCCTCTTTCAGCGCCTGCGGCAGGATGAACTCGTCTTGTGCAAGGCCATACCGCCCGCCCGACGGGATGACGCCGACCTGCAAGCCATAGCGCAGCGGATAGCGCCCGGTCATCAGCGCCGCGCGCGTCGGTGTGCACAGCGGCTGCGTGTAGAAGTTGCGCAGGATCGCACCCTCGGCCGCCAGACGGTCGATATGCGGGGTCAAGATGTCCGAACCCTGGAAGCCCACATCGGCAAAGCCGAGGTCGTCAGCCAGAATATACACGATATGCGGGCGCTTTTGGCTCTGGGCCTGCGCACGGCTGGCCAGCGATGACAGGCCCATCACGGCTGCCAGAAAGCCTGCCGATCCGGCGAGGATGTCGCGCCGCGTCGGCCCCTTGGCATTGCCAGTGTCGGCTGGAGTGTCGATGTCTTTCATGATTGCCTCGCTGTTGTCATGGGTTCCGCTGCATGCAGCGGAATCCAATGTGGCTGGAAGAGGTGTCGATGGTTTGAGACTGCCGTGCCGCCGGGCGATAGCGGCGGCAGTAGCTGGGTGCGCAGAGGTGAGAGCCGCCCTTCAGAACCTTGTGCACCGACCCTTCCGTCCTTGCCGCGGCGGCGTTGCAGCAGGCGGTGGGATGCGGTTCGGCGTGGCTGGACCGATAGGGGTCCTTGGTCCACTCCCAAACATTGCCGATCATGTCGTAGAGGCCATGGCCGTTGACCGGAAAAGCCGTGACGGGCGAGGTCCCCGCAAAACCGTCCTCGGCGCTGTTCTCGAACGGAAAGCGGCCCTGCCAGGTGTTGGCCATGTGCCGGCCGCCGGGCACAAGGTCATCGCCCCAGGCGAATTCGGCGCGGTCCAGCCCACCGCGCGCGGCAAATTCCCACTCGGCCTCGGTCGGCAGGTCCTTTCCGGCCCAGGTGGCATAGGCCATGGCGTCCGCGAAGGCCACATGCACCACGGGATGATCGTCCAGCCCCTTGATGTTGCTGCCGGCACCCTGCGGGCAACGCCAGAAGGCCCCCGGCAGATAGCGCCACCACGACTGCCAGTCGTCAGGATCGGCCTCCGCCCCAGGCCTGCGGAACACCAGCGACCCGGGCCGCAGAAGCGACGGGTCCGCGTCCGGATAATCTTCTGGGCGGGGCTGGCGCTCGGCCAATGTGACGTAACGTGTCACGGCCACAAAACGGGCAAACTCGACATTCGTCACCGGGGTGCGGTCGATCCAGAATGCCTCGACACTGCGCATGTGCACCGGTGCCTCTTCGGGACAATGGTCGTCCGATCCCATGTGGAAGATGCCGCTTTCGATGCGGACCATGGCGGTGCCGCCGACGATGCGCGTCTCAATCTTTTCCTTTCGCGGCGACCTGATCTGCATCGCTTCTTACCTCGGGTTTCGATTTGCCACGGCATGCCATCACCGGAATTATTCCACGATTCCGCGACCGCAATGCAGGGCGAGGTTCAGGAAAACAAATATTTTTCAAATTGTTATGTCAGCGTCCTGCGATGCTGCCAGCGACGACACTAGGGGGCGGCCGTCATCATCTCAATTGCCATTTCGCGCCAGATTGTGGTCTGCCGGGGCACCGCGGGCCCGCGCGCGGCGGAAATCGGTGGGCGATACACCCTGCCAGCGCCTGAATGCCCGGATGAAATGCGAGGCATCCGTATAGCCCAGCCGGGCTGCCACCTTCTCCGTTCCTCCATCTTGACCGTCAAGCCAGTCCAGTGCCTGCCGGTGCCGCCACTGGTCGACGATCTCTTCGAACGTGGCGTCAAGCCCGGCCAGCCGCCGCTGCAGGCTCCGCGGCGAGAATCCCAGCGTCCGAGCCGTATCGCGCAGCGTCAGCCTGCCCATCAGGGCCGCGACCTCGAACATCCGCAGCAGGCACTGCAAAAGATCCGCGTCGGTCAGTCCGCAATCAAACGGCACCGCCGCGATCCGCGCCGGGTCGAGTTCCGGCCGATTGTCGCGGCACAGCATGTTGCGGCGCTCCAGAAGGTTTGCGTCAAACCGGATCACCAGCTCGTTGCCCGGAACGAAAGACACCGCACAGCGCAGGGCCTCTTCGTATCTGGACAACGGGACAATGGGCCGGTGTGGCAGGATCACATGCAGGCGTGCGGCCTCGTCGCCGGACATCGCACGCACGGACTTGACCATGAAGGCCGCAATCCCTTCGTTCAGAAACCGTGCCTCCCCAGGGTCGCTGCCGTGCATGCGATGGGTCCACTGAAACTTCAGGCCAAAGGTCGCCATGGAAATCGACGTGCCGCGTTGTAACCACGGCATGTGCCGCCGTTTCAGCGCCAAGACTTCACGCAGCGTCCTGCCCACCAGCATCGACCTTCCGAACAGCCCGAGCATGTCCGGACTGCTGGCATCCGCCATCCTGAAGCCGATGGTTGCGTCGCCGCTCTTGCGCGCCAGCCCTTGCATGACCGCATAGATCTGGCTGCGCCGCACGACCCTGTCGCAGTCGCTGAACGCATCAGCCTCAAGACCACCCAGCGACAGTACCTGCATCGACGAAACCCCGCTTGCCTCTGCGGCAGCAGGCAGCGCGTGAATAAGGGAAAGCCGCACACTGTTTCTGTCGTACATGAAACTCGATACCATTTTGCCGGATATCGGACAATTCCCAGCCGACCGGCGTAAGATCACCCAACTGGGGATCTGTTGATGGCGTTGATGCCGTCGGACCGCAGGAAATTGATGTGTGGGGGGCGCCGGTTCTGACGGGCCGTCGCAGGCGCTTTCAGACCGATACGGCCGCCCGCAGGGCGGCCTTGTCAAAGCTGCCGACTTTGCCAGAGAGTGACACCGCACCGCGCCGGAAGACATAGACCTGATCGGCCAGCCCATGGGCGAATTCGAAATACTGTTCGACCAGGACGATCGCCATATCCCCTTTCGACTTCAGATACTCAAGTACATCACCGATTTGCTGGATGACGTTGGGCTGGATGCCTTCGGTCGGCTCGTCCAGCAAAAGCACTTTCGGCCTCATGATCAACGCCCGTGCGATGGCGAGTTGCTGCTGCTGTCCCCCGGACAGGTCGCCGCCCCGACGATGAAGAAAGTCTTTCAGGATGGGAAACAGGGTAAGTATCTCATCCGGAATGTGATGCTCGGCCTTCGGCAGGACCGCAAAGGCGGTTTCAAGGTTTTCACGCACAGTGAGCAGGGGAAAGATCATCCGCCCCTGCGGGACGATCGACAGGCCGCGGCGCGCCATGTCCTGGGCGCGCAGGACCGGCAGCGGCTCGCCATTCAGCGACAGGCTTCCGGCCGACCGTGGATGGGTGCCGGCAAGCGCCCTGAGGAACGAGGTCTTACCGACGCCGTTCGGGCCCATGATGCAGGTCACCTCGCCCAGTCTGGCGGCAAAATCAATGCCATGCAGAATCTGGCTGCCACCATAATGAAGGGTGAGTCCAGCGGTTTCCAGCATCATCCACGCCCCAGATAGACGCTGATCACCTGCGGATCGCGTGTGACATGGTCGAGCGAGCCTTCGGCCAGCACCGACCCTTCATGCAGCACCGTGACCCGGCAGTTGAGACGCCGCACGAAATCCATGTCGTGCTCGACGACCACCACGGCACGGGTTCTGGCAAGGCTGATGAGCAGGCTGGTCGTCTGTTCGCGCTCCGTCGGCGTCATCCCCGCAGCGGGCTCATCGACCAGCAGAAGGCGCGGCTCTTGTGCCAGCAGCATGGCGATCTCGAGCCATTGCTTCTGGCCATGGCTCAGCTCACCCGCCTTGCGGCGCACCTCGTCGGCCAGGCCTACTTCGGCGGCCAGCGCCTCGATCCGGCTTTGATCTGCGGCCGTCGCACGCCATGTGAGTACGCGCCACGGGCTGCGCGCGGCCTTGAGCGCAAGGGTCAGGTTCTCGGCCACGGTCTGGTCTTCGAAGACCGTGGGGCGCTGGAACTTGCGCCCGACGCCTTCGCGGGCGATCTTTGCCTCGTTCATGCCGAGAAGCGAGATGGAGCGTTCGCCGAAGGTCACCGTGCCGGTGTCAGGCCTGGTCTTGCCGGTCACGATGTCCATAAAGGTGGTTTTCCCTGCGCCGTTCGGGCCGATGATCGCGCGCAACTCGGCCGGGCCGATCGAGAACGAGAGGTTGTTGATGGCGCGAAAGCCGTCAAAGCTGACCGAGATGCCGGAGACCTCCAGAAGGGTGGTCATTGCTGCGCCTCCTGTTCCTGAAAGGCGCCATCATCGGGGCCAAGAGGGGCGCCCTTGCGATCTGGCGTGCCGATTCCCTGAAACCGGTCGAACAGGCCGCCGATGCCCTTTGGGGCGAACAGGGTGACAGCGACGAAGGCAAGGCCAAGGATTACCAGCCACCAGTCCACCCAGTTCACGGAGACAGCGCCAAGGCGGATGTTGGGCAACCGGCCCGACGTGAACACGCTGGACAGAAGCGACACGAAGGCCGCACCGATCACCGCGCCGTAAAGACGCCCGCGCCCGCCGATGGCGACCCAGACGGCCAGGTAGATCGAGGCGATGGGGGCCAGCTCTGCCGGGTTGATGATGCCAGCCTGCGGATAGTAGAGCACCCCCGCCAGCGCCGCGATCAGCGCCGTGAGCGTGAAGAGGAACAGCTTGTAAACCTCGACCGGGTAGCCAAGAAAGCGCACCCGCGCTTCATTGTCGCGGATGGCGCGGATGACCGACCCGAACTTGCCTGAGACGATGACGGCGATGATCAGGTAGCCAAGGCCAAGGGCAAGGGTCGAGGCCCAGAAGAACCAGATCGAAACAAGGTCCTGCGAGGTGGCGCCCAGACCGGGCAGGTTCTGCAGGCCCGAAAGCCCGTTGTTGCCGCGCAGGCCGCTGTCGTTCTGGAAGAGGTAGAGCGCCAGCGCCAGCGTCATCGCCTGCGTCAGAATCGACAGGTAGACGCCCGTTACCCGGCTGCGGAACGCGAGCCACCCGAAGACCAGCGCCAAGAGGCCGGGGAGGGCCAGGGCCAGCATCAGTTGCAGGGGCAGGCTGTGGGCGAAGGACCAGATCGCGGGCAGGTCAGACGAGCCGACGACACCGAAGATCTGCGTGGCAATGCCCTGTGTCACCTCTTCCGGCGTGGCGGGAAGGCCGCCTTGGGACAGGGCCATGACCACGATTTCCTCGGTCCGGGCATACATCAGCCACATGCCGATCATGTAGCCGCCGAGCGCGAAGAAGGCCATGTGGCCAAGCGAAAGGATGCCCGCATAGCCCCAGATCAGGTCCATGGCGAGGGCGACGAGGCAGAGGCAGAGGGTCTTGCCGAGCGTCTTGACGAAGGAGGTTGAAATCATGCCCGCGCCGAACGCCTCGGACATCAGGGTGATGGCGAGAGTGAAGGCCGTGAGGCAGGCGATGAAGATCAGGACGGATGGATTGCGGGCGAAGAAGCTGCGGGTCATTCGGCGGCCTGCGGGATGCTGGGTGCCTCCCTCCCCCCAACGTGGGGGAGGGATGGGGTGGGGGGGCTTCCGAAGGAGGCGCGGCGCGGGGATTGCGGCTGCCCCCCACCCCCAGCCCCTCCCCACGAGGGGGAGGGGAGGCACCCCAGTCTTGCTGTCAGGAAAATCGCCATTGTCAATCCCCCGCCGCACGTCCGCGCAGCGCGATGATGCCGCGCGGACGGATCTGGATGAACAGGATGATGAAGAGGATCATGTAGGTCTGCGCGGCCAGGGTGTTCGAGGGGTTCAGGAACTCGATCACCTTTTGCAGCGACCCGATCATCGTGGCGCCTGCAAGCGTGCCCCAGACATTGCCGACGCCGCCCACGACCACAGTCATGAAGGATTGCACGATGTAGTCGGCCCCCATCTCGGATGTGACCTTGGCGTAAAGCCCGATGGCCACCCCGGCGATGCCGGCGATGCCGCTGCCAAGGCCGAAGGTCAGCATGTTGATGCGGTCGGGGTTGATGCCCATGGAGGCGGCCATGGCCGGGTTTTGCGTGACCGCGCGGACTTCCAGCCCAAGCCGCGTACGCTTCATCAGGTAGAGGAAAAACGCGAGGAACATCAGCGCGAGGACGAAGATGGCGATGCGGATGTAGCTGATCGAGACCACGTCGTTGAACGAAAGCGCGCCGTCCAGCCAACCGGGCGCGGTCAGCGGACGGGCCTGGGTGCCAAAGACGTTCTTGAGGATCTGCTGCAGGGCAATCGAAATGCCGAAAGTGGCCAGCAGCGTCTCCAGTGGGCGTTTGTACAGGTGACGGATCACGAGGCGTTCCATCGCAACCCCGGCTGCGAACGTGACCGCAAAGGCCAGCGGCAGCGCGATCAGCAGCGAAACCGTGTAGTCCGGCACGAAAAGCTGGATGACAAAGCCGGTATAGGCACCGATCGTGATGAACTCGCCATGCGCCATGTTGATGACGCCCATCACGCCGAAGGTGATGGCAAGGCCGATGGCCGCGAGGAAGAAGATCGCGGCGAGTGACAGCGCCTCCAGCCCCAGGTCGGCGGCCTGCATCAAGCCGACCCGTTTGTCGATACCCGACAGGGCCATGCGGGCGGCATCGGTGACGGCAGCGTCCGGCTCGACATAGATGTCATAGAAGCGATGGGCGGCAAGGGCTGCTTTCGCCTCGTCATCTGTGGCGGCGGTGGGGACCGTGCCTGCCGCCTCAAGCGCGGTATAGGCGCGGTCACGGGCGGTCTGGCTGTTCAACTGCATCACCGGGATGCCGCCGACCTTGCCCTCGACGATATTGGCCGAAAGCGCGTTGCGCTGTTCCCCGAGCGTCAGGCGGGCAGGGGCAAGATTGGCCTTGACCAGAAGGTCATAGGCCTCAACCTCGGTCAGGTCGCGGCCAATGGTCAGGGGGCGGGCGATGTTGCCATCGGGGGCCGCAGTCGCGGCCATTCGGGTGGTCGCCAGGAGCGGGTTGAGCGCGGCCCGGACATCCAGCGATATGTCCGCACCCAGCGCTTCGATGGCCGCAACGCGGGCGGCCGGGGCAGGGTCAAAGCGCAACGCAAGGAACCGTTCCAGACGTTCCTTCTGTGCTTTCAGGACAGGATCAGCCTCCGTGGCGATCGAGGCGCGCAAGGGCTCCAGCGTCTCGGGCTTGGGGTCGCGCGCTATGCTCTCAAGCGCTGCCTTGCGACGGGCCGGGTCGGGGTCAAGAAGGGTGAATTGGACGAGCGCCGCCGCGATTACGCCGCGCACGCCGGCATTGGGCTTCAATTCCGTCAGCTCTGCCTTGGTGGCGGTGCCCGCAGGGCTGCCGTCCAGACCCGACAGGGCAAAGCCGTCACCTTCAGCCGTGGCAAGGAACAGCGCATCATCCGTCTTGCGGATCACCAGCCGCTTTTCCGACCAGGCCGATAGAATGTCGTCCGCTATGGGATCGCCACTTGCGGCGAGGGCGGCAATCACCGGTCCGATGGTCTGGCGCGAGGGCTTTTCGATCTGGCTGCGATTCTCCGCGACGATCCTGGCCGCGTCACCTTGGGCGAGGGCAGGCAAGGACACCAACGACAGGATGGCCGCGACAAGGAGGGCGGTCAGGCGCATGAGATTTCCAGATGTGGAGAGGGGAAAAGGCGAAAGGGGGGTGTCCCCCTCTCGCCCGAAAAGGATCAGTAGTTCGAGGTCAACTGAACACAGGTCTTGGTCTCGGTGTTGTACATACCGCAGTTCAGTTCGGCCCAGTCGGCCTCGAGCACCGCCGAGTCCGGCAGGTAGTCGGTCCATGCGTCGCCCGGGACGGGGTCGGTCTGGCTGATGATGTCGAACTGGCCGTCGGCGCGGATCTCGCCGATCAGCACGGGTTTGGTCAGGTGATGGTTCGGCAGCATCTTGGCCACGCCGCCGGTCAGGTTCGGGAATTCCTGCCCGATCATCGCGGCAGAGACCGCGTCAACCTCGGTCGTGCCGGCCGCCGTCACGGCGTTCACCCACATGTTGAAGCCGATGTAGTGGGCCTCCATCGGGTCGTTGGTGACGCGCTTGTCGTCCTTGATAAAGGCTTTCCAGGCCGCGATGAAGGCAGCGTTCTCCGGGGTGTCAGCCGACATGAAGTAGTTCCAGGCGGCCAGATGGCCGGCGAGGTTGGTGGTGTCGAGACCCGACAGTTCTTCTTCTCCGACGGAGAAGGCGACGACCGGCAGCGTATCGGCCGTAACACCCGCAGCGGCGAGTTCCTTGTAAAAGCCGATGTTTGCGTCGCCGTTGATGGTGGAAATGACACCGACCTTCTTGCCGTCAGCACCAAGCGCCACCACGTCGCCCACGATCTTGGACCAGTCCGAATGGCCGAAGGGGGTGTAGTTGACGAAGATGTCTTCCTTCGGGATGCCCTTCGAGATCAGGTAGGCCTCAAGGATGTTGTTCGTGGTGCGCGGATAGACATAGTCGGTACCAAGGAGGGCGAACTTGGTGACGCCCAGTTCTTCCAGGTAGTAATCCACCGCCGGGATCGCCTGCTGGTTCGGCGCGGCGCCAGTGTAGAACACGTTCTTCGACGACTCCTCACCCTCGTACTGGACCGGGTAGAAGAGAAGCCCGTTCAGCTCTTCGATCACCGGCAGCACCGACTTGCGGCTGACCGAGGTCCAGCAGCCGAACATCACATCCACCTTGGAGACAGTCAGAAGCTCCCGCGCCTTTTCGGCGAAAAGCGGCCAGTCAGAGGCGGGGTCCACGACCACGGCCTCGAGCTGCTTGCCCAGAAGCCCGCCCTTGGCATTCTGCGCCTCGATCAGCATCAGCATCGTGTCTTTCAGCGTCGTTTCAGAAATCGCCATCGTCCCGGACAACGAATGCAGCACGCCGACCTTGATGGTCTCGGCTTGGGCAAAGGCAATGTGGGGCGCGGCAAGCGAGGCGAGCCCGGTTGCCAAGAGTGCGCGTCTGGTAAGTTTCATGGTGAGTCCCCTGTAAGCTGCCTGCAGTTGCCCTTCACCTGAAGAGACGTTTCCCGACTGCCGGGCAGCACCATTCCTGTTTCAATCCCCCTGGAAGACCAAGAAACGCGGTTTTCCCTGCGGGTCCCGGAACTCTCGCGTCATTCCGGGACCGGGTCAGGGGAGCAGCTTCCGCCCTCGGGTCAAACCAATCGGGGGTGCCGTGTCCGACCGCCGCCTGCCTTGGCGGAAATGCGTAAAACTCTTGCAGCTTCACCATGCTGCGGCGCAGAAAACTGGCTGTTGGCGAAACGATCTCATGCCGCAAAAGCGCAGACCCAAGGATCAGTGATTCGCTTGTGACCGGCGCCGCAGGCGGGTGGCCGGGTCTCGAAAGCCGCAATCGGCACGGGCCCGACATGGCGCCCCGGCCGCAGGGGCGGGCGCCTGATCCGGGCAGGGTTTTCTCGCGGGGGCGATACGTTGCCCCCAACCACGATCCAGCGTGAGCGAGTCTCCGGGCTTGCGGTTCGCCGTATTGGGCGGGTTGGGCAACCGGGTCTGGCACCGACCCGATCTCGGCTAGCGCCCGAGCACCCGCCCTGCCACCGCGTCGAGCCTTGCCACCAGCGCCGGATCGCGCTTTTCGGGCGCGGTCATCACCGCGAAGTCCAACGCGCGGTCGCAGCCGCAGGGGCAGCTCGCGGGGCGATCATTGAGGAGCGCGGGCAGGGCGGTGACAAGGTGTTTGGCGTTCTTCGAATTGGCCGTCAGCGTCTTGATGACGGTGGCGACATCGACCGCGTCATGGCCGGGGTGCCAGCAATCGTAGTCGGTCACCATGGCGACGGAGGCGTAGCAAAGCTCCGCCTCGCGGGCGAGTTTGGCCTCGGGCATGCCGGTCATGCCGATGATGTCGGCGCCCCAGCGGTCGCGATAGAGACGGCTTTCGGCGAGGGTCGAGAACTGCGGGCCTTCCATGGCGAGGTAGGTGCCGCCGCCGTGGACGCGGACATCCTCGGAGGCGGCTTCGACACAGGCGGCGGAAAGCCGGGCGCAGGTCGGGTGGGCGAGGCTGACATGGGCAACGCAGCCGCTGCCGAAAAAGCTTTTCTCGCGCGCGAATGTGCGGTCGATGTACTGATCGACCACGACGAAATCGCCGGGCGCCATGTCCTCGCGGAACGACCCGCAGGCCGAGACGGCGATGACATCGGTGACGCCGAGGCGCTTCAGCGCGTCGATATTGGCGCGGTAGGGGACGGCCGTGGGAGAATGAACATGGCCGCGCCCGTGCCGGGGCAGGAAGGCCATCTCGATGCCGCCGAGGCGGCCGGTCAGGATCTGGTCCGACGGCGGGCCCCAGGGGGTCTCGACGCTGTGCCACTCCGCGCCGTCGAGGCCGTCGATCTCATAGACGCCGGACCCGCCGATCATGCCGATCATGGCTGCCATGCTGCGCACCTCCGGGTTCATTCAGGACAAGCCTAGGGGCATCACCGGGCGAGGGGAAGGGGGCAGATCGGGCCGGGGTGGCGACCGGGTTGCGGCGGGCAGGGTGCCCCGGCCACGGCTGACCCGGATCGCCCCGCGCACCGTCAAGGCCCTGCGCCCGAGATTACCGATTGGCAGGATCTGATGCTGGACTGCAAGGGCGAAACCGGTAGGATGGCTGAACAAGAGCCCGAGCAAGAGTACAGATGCGACCCTTCGACAGGCGCCAGCTTACCCACGCATTTGACATCGTATCGGTCCTCGTCTCGCGGGACCAGAAGGCGCGCTACAAGAGCACGGCGATGGGGGTGGTCTGGGCGGTGGCGAGCCCGTTGCTGTTCCTTCTGATCTTCTACTTCCTCTTTGCGGTCGTCCTGCCGCTCGGGATACGGAACTACGCCTCGCATGTCATGGTCGGCATCGTGGTCTGGACCTGGTTGCAGAACAGCGTGTCCGAGGCGGTCACCTGCATTCCGGCCAATGCCGGTCTGGTGAACCAGCCGGGATTTCCCGTTGCGCTGCTGCCGGTCGCGGCGGTGCTGTCGAACTTCGTCACCTTCCTGATGACCTTTCCGATCCTCCTCGTCCTCGTTTCGGCCGAGGCCGCGTTGCCGACGCTGGCCTATCTGGCGCTGCCGGTGCTGATGGGGGTGCAGTTCGTCTTCATCCTCGGTGTCGCCTATGTCGTGGCGGCCCTGAACGTCAGCTTCCGGGACATGCGCTACATTGTCCCGATCCTCTTGCAACTCGGATATTTCCTCACGCCGATCTTCTACGATCTCGGCATGATCTCGGGCGGCGGCAAAGCTTTCCTCGGGCTCAATCCGATGGTGCATATCGTCACCGCCTATCGCGCGGTGCTGATCGAGGGGCATTGGCCGGACTGGGGCCCGGTCCTCGCGGTCCTGCTGGTCTCACTTCTCCTGCTCTGGCTTGCGGCGCGGTATTTCCGGGCGTCGAGCTACCGCTTTCTGGAGGAGATCTGATGCCGCAGGTCCTGAGCGCGGACGGCCTCGGAAAGATGTTCGTGCACCGCGGCCGTCACCCGATGTCGTTTCGCGGCTTTGTCGAAGGCGGTTGGCGTCGGATGCGCGCGTCCGAGCGATTCTGGGCGCTCAGGGACGTCAGTTTCAGCGTCTCGAAGGGAGAGATGCTGGGCGTGATCGGTCACAACGGGTCGGGCAAGTCCACGCTGCTGCGGCTTCTGGGTGGCGTGATGCAACCCGATGAAGGCAAGATTGATACCCGCGCGCCGGTCAACGGGCTTCTTGACCTCAATACCGGCATGCACCTCGATCTCTCCGGGCGTGAGAACGTCCACATCAGCGGCGTCCTGGCGGGGCTTTTGCGGTCGGAGGTGCGCGACAGGTTCGACGACATCGTTGCCTTCGCCGAACTCGACGGGTTCATCGACGAACCGGTGCGAACCTACAGCGCCGGCATGCGGCTCCGGCTTGGCTTCGCGATCGCGGTGCATGTCCGCCCGCAGATCCTGCTGATCGACGAGGTGCTCGCCGTTGGTGATGTTGCCTTCCAGCGCAAGTGCATCGATCGCATCCGCCGCTTCAAGGAAGACGGATGCGCCATCGTCTTCATCACGCATGACATGTCGCAGGTCGCACAGGTCTGTGACCGCGCGCTGTGGATGGATCATGGTCGCGTCAGGGCGCTCGGGACTCCGTCCGAGATCGTCTCCGCCTATCAGTCCGCCATGCTTGAGGCGAGCCGCGCGCTGACCCGGCAGGACGGGGCCGCGACGACCACGTTCCAGGGGCGACCGCTGATCGCCGGGGAAAACCGGGTCGGCTCGGGCGAGGTCATGCTTGAGGACGTGCGCCTTCTCGGCCGCGACGGTACCGAGAGCGGACGGATCGCGCCGGGACAGGGCCTGATCGTGCAGACGCGCGTCGTGCTGCACAAGGTGGTGCCGACGGCCTATTTCAGCGTCACGATTTCCGATACCGCCGGTGCGGTCTGTTTTGACACGAATACCCAGGTGGACGATATCGCGCTGCCCCCCCTCAAAGGCGGCGAGGCCATCGAGCTGGAGTTCGAGCGTCTGGACCTTGCGCCCGGAACCTATTCGATCAGCGTCGGGTTGTGGCATGCGGACTGGACCCATGCCTACGACTATCATGCCGGCGCCTATGTGCTGGAGGTCGCGGGCGGCGTCGCGACGAAGGGCACCATCGCTCCGCCGCGGCGCTGGAAGATTCATCCCGGCGGTGCGAGCCTCAGATCCGGGTAGAGACGTCGTGGCCCGCGTAGGTGCGCACGTTCTCGCACGGAACAGCCGGCATCTCGACCTGATCCGGCGGGCGGCCGCGGTCCGCGAAAATGTCGCGAAGGCTGCGAAGCCCCTGATCCAGCCCGATCCGCGCTTTCCAGCCCAGGACCTTCCACGCCCGGTCCGGCGCGCCGCAAAAGCCGCTGACGTCGAAGGTCCGGGGCGCAAGAATGGTCAGGGCCGAGCGCGAGGACGTGACCGCCAGCACCTTGGCGGCGAGGGTCGCAAGGCTCGTCGGGATGCCTGTGGTCAGCTGGATCGGTGGCAGGTCGGCGACCCCGGCTTGAAGCCGGTCGGCAACCGCGATGAAGCCTTCCACGCAGTCATCGACATGGACGAAGTCGAAGAATGTCTCGGCGCCGGTGATGCGCAACTCCTCGCCGGACATCGCATTCCAGAGCAGCGCCGGCACAGCCCGGTCCGGGTGATCTCTGGCGGTGCCATAGACGTTCGAGAGCCGCAAGGTCGCGGTCTGCAGCCCATCGCGCCGCGCCGCGTCCATCAGCCGCTCGGCCTCGGCCTTGGACCGGCCATAGTGGTTGGCGGGCGCGAACGGCGTATCTTCGGTGATCGGCATGACCTTGGGATCGCCGTAAACCTCGCGCGAACTTGCGAAGATGACCCAGGGCGGCCGGGGCTGGGCGAATGCGGCGTCGATGACCTTGCGGGTTCCGGCGACATTCACAGAATAGCAGAGATCGGGGTTTGTCTCACCCCACGCGACGCGCGACACCGCCGCGAGATGAATGACACCATCGCAATGCCGCATCCGGTCGCGCAGCAGCGCGAAGTCGCCGATGTTCTCAAGCGGGCCGCCAGCCGGTGAGCGCGCGACATCGAACGCGACCACCTCGTGTCCGGCGCGGATCAGCGCCTCGGAAAGGTCCGTGCCAACCAGTCCGCTGCTGCCGGTGACCAAGATACGCATGAATTTCTCCTGTCGTCATGGCGGCCGCGCAGCGCCAAAAGTCGGCGGTGTTCGCGGCGGGACGGGTACGGGAAGGAACGCGAAGGGGGTGGTGTCGTCGAGGCGAAGTTTGTTGATCGGAACCGGTGCCGGAAAGCTTCGCGTGAGGCTGCCGTACCACACCCTGAGTTTCATCCGATGAAGTTCGCGCAAGGACGGGTTTGCAAACCAGAACGGGTTGAGCACATAGGATTCAACCATCATCCACAGGGCCGTGCCGTACAGGCGCTTGTGCAGGAACGCGCCCAGCAGCCATCCGTTCATCGTCACTTTTCCGTCGGCGAGATGCCGGCGCCGGACGCAGGGGAATTCCGTCGCGATATCCGCCATGACGCTGCGCACAGCGCGCATCTGTCGCACCGGATCACCCTGCGACATGCCGTCGGCGACGAACCGGTAGCCGACATAGGGCTTGGGCACCAGAACCGGCGTCCCCCGCGCGCTGAGTCGCAGGCAGAGCTTCCAGTCCTCCGCGCCCCAGGCGTTTCGGTCGCGCATGCCTTCGTCGAAGCCACCGATTTCGATCAGAAGGTCGCGGCGAAAGACTGCCGCGCTGCCATTTCCCACGACGTTAAGCGTCAGCATTCCGACAAAGTCATGCCGCGGCGGGCGTCGCCAAAGCGGCAATCCGGACACCTTGTTGTCGAGACCGAAGCGGAAGGAATAGGCGAAGGCGAATGGCGCCGCGGAATTGGCGTCAAGGGCGGCGACCATCTCCTGCAGAAACCGTGGGTGCCAGATGTCGTCCGCGTCGATGAACCCGACATATCCCGCCCGCGCCTCGGCCAGGCCGCGGTTGCGCGCTCCGGCAAGACCGCGATTCTCCTGGCGGATCAGCCGGATGCGCGGGTCCGCGGCGATGTGCGGGGCGAGCACCTCGGCGAGGTTGTCGGTCGATCCATCATCGACGACGATGATCTCGATCTCGCGGAACGTCTGGTGTCGGAGCGACAGGATCGTATCGCCGATCAGCCACGCAGAGTTGAAGGCCGGCACGACCACCGACACCCTTGGCGCTGCCGGAGCAGCAAGAGTGACGGTCCGCAGCCCGTCCTCGCTCATGGTTTCACCGCTGCAACCGCGGAGGGACCAGATTTCCCACCGAGCACATCCCTGACACCTGACCAACCCGAACCTGAGTATACCGCGCAACGCTCAGGTTACAAGTCGATGCCGAGCTTTTGGTGCGCCGACGGCCTGATACCGCCGACCGCGGGCGCGAGCCTATTGGGTGATCTCGGGCCCGACGAGCCTCGCCAACTTGCGCAGCGACTCCTGCCAGCCGAGATAGCAGGCTTCGGCAGGGATCACGTCAGGGATGCCGTCCTGGACGATGGTCATGTCGGTTCCGACCGACACCGCTTTCAACGTCACCGTGACCTGCATCTCGCCCGGCAGGTTGGGGTCATCGAACCGGTCCGAATAAACCAGCCGCGCGCCGGGGACGAGTTCAAGGTAAGTGCCGCCGAAGGAATGGCTTTGGCCAGTGGTGAAATTGCGAAACGACATCCGGTGATGGCCGCCCACCGTCGCGTCAAGCGCGTGGACGGTGCAGGTGTAGCCGAAGGGCGGCAACCAGCTTGCCACCGCGTCCGCCTCGATGAAGGCGCGGTAGATCTTCTGGGGCTTGGCGGAAATCACGCGGTGCAGGCGGATCGTGCTGGGCATGGCTTTCTCCCTCTGTGGATCGGTTTCAGGCGGGGTCGATCGTCGTCGCGTGGAAGAGCAGCATCACATACCGGCGCAGGTGGTCGATGCTTTCGGCCGCGATCGCGGTGCTGCCACTGGCCTTGGCCAGGATGAAGGCGCCCTGGATCACCGCCTGGGTGTGCAGCGCGAGGCTGTGCGCCGACCACTCTGCCTTGATCCCGCGCGCCTGCATCGCCGCGGCGATATCGGGCTCAAGCGTCGCGGCATGTGCCGCGATGCTGCTCCAGCAGGCCTCCCGGATCGCCGGATGGCTGCTGAAGGTCTCCTGCACCATTGTACCGACCAGACAGGTGACCTCGGGCAGGGTGCCTTGCAGGATCGCCCTGCGAAAGTCGATATAGCCGAGCACGCGGTCGAAGGGATCGGGCAACTGGTGGTAGGGTGCGGCTTCAAAGTATCCGCCCGTGGTCTCGGACCAGTGTCCGGCGGCGGCCACGGCAAGGCCTTCCTTGCTTCTGAAGTGGTGGAAGAAGGCGCCCTTGGTCACGCCCGCAGCGGCGCAGAGATCATCGATGCTGGTCGCGCAGTAGCCTTTGGTCCGAATCACGGTCAGCGCCGCGTCCAGCAGCCTGGCCCTCGCGTCGGGCTTTCGTGCGGTGTCGCGCATCGTGCTCCTCCTCTGCAAATCTACATACCAACCAGTTGGTATGCCGTCAAGTCGCGGACACTCCTGCGCGCGCGACAGCCTGCGCCGCTGCAAATCCGGGTGGTGTTTGCTCGGCCCATGTGCTTTGCTTTCGCAAAGCGAGGGCCAGGATGGGACCAGAATACAGGGACATTGCGCGGCGCTCGATGCTGTTGTCGTCGGTGCCCGACGAGATCGTCGAGGCCGTGCTCGGCGCGGCGCGTGTGCGTCGGTTTGATCGCGGTGCCACGATCTTTCTGCAAGGCGAGCAGGCCAGCGCCATCTATATCGTCGCGGAAGGCTGGGTGAAGCTCTATCGCATCGCGCCGAGCGGCGCCGAGGCGGTGGTGGGCGTGTTCACCAAGGGGCGCAGTTTCGGCGAAGCGGTGGCGTTCCGCAATCTGACCTATCCGGTGGCGGCCGAGGCGGTGACGGAATGTACCCTGATCCGGATCGAGGCCGACAGCCTGCTGCGCCAGATCCGCGAAAGCCCCGAGGTTGCCATCTCGATCCTGGCGGCAACCTATGTGCATCTGAACGGTCTCGTCTCTCAGCTCGAAGGCCTGAAGGCGCAGACTGGGGCGCAGCGCCTTGCCGAGTTCCTGCTGGAGCTCGCGCCCTGTCCGGACGGGGCCTGCGACGTGATCCTGCCCTATGACAAGGTGCTGATCGCCGGGCGTCTGGGGATGAAGCCGGAAAGCCTGAGCCGAGCCTTTGCCAAGCTGCGCGACCATGGCGTCACGATGCGTCAGAGCCTGGCCAGCATCGAGGATGTGGCCGCGTTGCGCGCCTATGCCGAAGAGGACCCGGCCAATGCCTGGGCGCGTGGATGAGCGCTGGGCCACCCGCCGGTCAGGCGGCCAGCGCCAACGCCAGCAGGGCCACCGCATAGAGCCCGAGGACGACGCTGAAGCCGCTGAGCCAGAAGGGCGCCGCCGCAAGGCCAAGGTAATGCCGCAGGATCACGCGGGCTTTCGCCCAGGCCAGCAGCAAGACGGCGGCGCTGGCCGCCG
>JBGSNN010000200.1:0-2474 GCA_041739655.1 Albidovulum sp.
AGCGCGCGGCTGAGCGGCCCGCCGAGATAGCGCGACCGGTCCGAGGTGGCGAACGAAGCCCAGGCGTCGAAATCGCCGCCCTCAGGCGCGCGCAGGATCAGGCGGGCGGTCTCAAGCACCGGGGTGGGGGCGAGTGCGATCATGCCAGCGCCCTCAGGTCGTGCAGGATCACCACGTCGCCCTCATCGATGCCGGGCCGGTTCGAATGTACCCCGCCAAGGCGCAAGGCGAGCGCGATGGACCGGGCGTTGCCGGGCGCGATGATGCTGATGACGTGATCCCAGCCGAACGAGGCCCGGACCCAGCCCATGACGGCGCGGGCCGCCTCTGCGGCATAGCCGCGGCCCTCGGCCTCGGGGGTGACGAACCAGCCCAGTTCGGGTTCGGGGAAGCCGACGGGATTGTAGATGCCGACCTCGCCGACATAGCCGGAAGTGCTGCGATGTTCGACCGAGAACGGGCCGTAACCGAGCAGCGGCCATTGGCCGACCTCGGAGGCCCAGATCCGCCAGGCCATGGCGCGGCCGACGGGCCCGTCTTCATGCGCCGCGCGGGGCGAGGCATAGAAGGCGGCGCGGTGTTCAAAATCCTCAAGCCGCGGCAGACGCAGGCGCAGCCGGTCGGTAAGCAGCTCGGGCGCTTGGGCGATGGCGACGGGCGGGCGATCTTTCTGCGAAAGATCGTGCGTCCGGCGGGAATATTTCGACCACAATGAACGCATGGCTATTTCTTCTTGCCAAAGCCGCCGAGGCCGGAGAGGCCGCCGGGAAGGCTGAGGCCGCCCAAGCCGCCGAGGCTGCCGGGCAATTTGCCGCCGCCGAGGCTTTCCTGCATGCCCTTCGACATGGCGTCGAGTTCGGCCGGGCTCATCTTCGCGGGGTCGGGCATGCCGCCCTTGCCGAACATGCCCTTCATGGCCTGTTTCAGCATGCCACCCTTGCCCATGCGGCCCATCTTCTTCATCATGTCCGCCATCTGGCGGTGCATCTTCAGGAGCTTGTTGAGCTCGGAGACATCGAGCCCGGCACCGGCGGCGATGCGCTTCTTGCGCGAGGCTTGCAGCAGGTCGGGGTTGGCGCGTTCCTTCTTCGTCATCGAGTTGACGAGTGCGATCTGACGTCGCAGGACGCCATCGTCGAAGCCGGCCTGCTCGACCTGTTTCGACATTTTCGCCATGCCCGGCATCATCCCCATGATGCCCTGCATGCCACCCATCTTGAGCATCTGTTCAAGCTGACCCTTGAGGTCGTTCATGTTGAAAAGTCCCTTCTGGAACCTTTTCATCATGCGCTCGGCCTGTTCGGCCTCGAGCGTTTCCTGAGCCTTTTCGACGAGGGCGACGATGTCGCCCATGCCGAGGATGCGACCGGCGACGCGGGCCGCCTCGAAGGTTTCGAGCGCGTCCATCTTCTCGCCGAGGCCGACGAAGCGGATCGGCTTGCCGGTGACGGCGCGCATCGAAAGGGCGGCACCGCCGCGGCCGTCGCCATCCATCCGGGTCAGCACGACACCGGTGATGCCGACCTTGGCGTCAAACTCCTCGGCCACCTCGACGGCGACCTGGCCGGTCAGGCCGTCGACGACAAGAAGGGTTTCACGGGGCTTCGCGATGGCGGCGACCTCGGCCACCTCGTCCATCAGCACCTGGTCGATCTGCAGCCGGCCGGCGGTGTCGAGCATATAGACGTCATAGCCGCCGAGCGTCGCCTGCTGTTTCGCGCGCTTCGCGATCTGGACGGCGGTTTCGCCCTTGACGATGGGCAGCGTATCGACGCCGATCTGGGCGCCGAGGATGGCGAGCTGCTCCATCGCCGCCGGGCGGTTGGTATCGAGCGAGGCCATGAGGACACGCTTTTTCTCGCGCTCCTTGAGGCGGCGGGCGAGTTTGGCGGTGGTGGTGGTCTTGCCCGAGCCCTGCAGGCCGACCATCAGGATCGGCGCCGGCGGGTTGTCGATCTTGAGCGCGCCGGGATCGCCCTCGCCCGCCAGCACCTTCACCAGCTCATCATGGACGATCTTCACGACCTGCTGGCCGGGGGTGACGGATTTCGTCACCGCCGCGCCGGTGGCCTTGGCCTCCACCGCCTTGACGAAATCGCGCGTCACGGCAAGCGAGACGTCGGCCTCGAGCAGCGCCACGCGCACTTCGCGCAGGGCGACGCGCACATCCTCTTCGGACAGGGCACCCTGTTTCGTCAGCCGGTCGAAGACGCCGCCGAGGCGTTCTGACAGGGTTTCGAACATCGCGGGCCCTCCTTGGCCGGTTACCTCTGCCCGCCAAGATAGGCTGCGGACGCCAAAACGACAAACGCACCCGTGGGCGCAACGCGCTGACGGATGGCGATCCCGGATCAGGCCGGGACCGGAAGCATCGGGACTTCCGGGATGCGCGGGGGTTTAGGCGAGCGCCGGGTCGGAGTCAAGCCGCAGCGCGGGGGGATGCGCCGGGGCGGGCACTGGGGCGGGCACTGGGG
>JBGSNN010000214.1:0-2137 GCA_041739655.1 Albidovulum sp.
TCTCCAGCACGATCCGCCCGCCCGGCATCAGCCGTGCCCCCCCACCGCTTGCGATGGCGCGATAGGCATCAAGCCCGTCGCCGCCCGGCGTGAGCGCGGCGCGCGGCTCCCAGTCGCGGACCTCGGGCGCGAGCCCGGCCATCTCGGCCTCGGCGATGTAGGGCGGGTTCGACACGATCAGGTCGAAGTGCCCGTTGACGCTCTTGAACCAGTCCGAAAGGATGAAACACGCCCGATCCGAGACACCAAGAAACCTCGCATTTCTCTCGGCGATCTTCAAAGCCGCCTCGGAACAATCGACGCCGACGCCACGGCCGGCTGGCCGGTCGGCCAGAAGGCTGATGAGGATGCAACCCGACCCGGTACCAAGGTCCAGCACCCGCATGAAGGGTTCCTCGAGCGCCGCCGCAACAAGCGTCTCGGTTTCGGGGCGCGGGTCCAGAACGTCCGACGTAACCACGAAATCGTGCCGCCAGAAAGAGCGCCGCCCGATGATCTGTGACACAGGCCGACGGCGGGCGCGGTCGGCCAGCGCGACATCGAACATTTCTAGGGTCAGGTCGTTGGGCGTTTCACGGGTCTGAGGCTCGGGCGCAAGCTGCCCCAGATCGTAGGCCCAGTCGAAAAGCCGACGCGCATCGCGTGCCGGCTCGGGTACGCCCCTTTCGGCCAGTGCCTTGACGGCCCGGGCCAGATTCACGCCTCCATCTCCGCCAGTTTCGCCGCCTGATCATGGGAAACGAGGGCGTCGACCACCTCGGTCAGGTCGCCTGCCATGATCTGCGGCAACGCATAGAGCGTGAGGCCGATGCGGTGGTCGGTCATCCGGCCCTGCGGGAAGTTGTAGGTGCGGATGCGTTCGGACCGGTCGCCCGAGCCGACCTGCGACTTGCGGTCAGCGGCGCGGGCATCGGCGATCTTCGACCGCTCGCGATCATAAAGCCGCGCCCGCAGCACCGCCATCGCATTGGCGCGATTCTGGTGCTGCGATTTCTCCGACGAGGTCACGACGATGCCGGACGGGATATGGGTGATACGCACCGCCGAGTCGGTGGTATTCACATGCTGCCCGCCGGCACCGGAGGAGCGCATGGTGTCGATGCGGATGTCAGAGGCCGGAATCTCGATCTCGACCTCCTCAGCCTCGGGCAGGACGGCCACCGTCGCGGCTGAGGTATGGATGCGTCCGCCCGCTTCGGTCTCTGGCACCCGCTGGACGCGATGGACGCCGGATTCGAACTTCAGCCGGGCAAAGACGCCCGCGCCCGCGATCCGCGCCACGACGTCCCGGACGCCACCCAACTCGGTCTCGGCCAGGTCGAGAAGCTCAAAGCGCCAGCCCTGACTTTCGGCGTATTTCTGATACATGCGCAGCAGGTCGGCCGCGAAAAGCGCCGCTTCCTCGCCACCGGTTCCGGGCCGGATTTCAAGGATCGCTGGCCGCGCATCGGCGGCGTCCTTCGGCAGCAGCGCGATCCTGAGCCGCCCCTCCATCTCGGGGATGCGCGCCCTGAGCAAGGGGATCTCGTCCTCCGCCAGCGCCTTCATCTCGGGGTCGGACAGGAGGGCCTCGGCCTCGTCAAGATCGTGCAGCGCCTGCCTGTAGCCGGCGATTTCGGCGACCACCGGCTTCAGGTCGGAATATTCGCGACTGAGGGCCGCAATCTCGGCAGGCCCCGCACCCGCCGCGAGCTTCGCCTCGAGAAACCCGAAGCGGCGCGTGATCTGGTCGAGTTTGTCCAAGGGCACCATGGCCGCGGTTTCGCCTTTCGCCGTGCCGCGGTCAATAGGGAGAGACGCGGGGGGCTGCCTGCCCCCCGCCCCCCCGGAGGTATTTCCGAACAGAAGAAGATCAGGGAGCGAGCCTGTCGATCCAGTCCTTGAGGCGCGCGGCGTTGACGCCGAAATCGTCGCTGCCAAAGCGCAGGCGCGCATGGATCTGGACGGTGGTCGAGGTCCCGGTCCTGAAAGCGGCGGCGGTGGTGTAGTCGGGAAAGCCGAAGATCGCCGACCGGGTGATCCAGGTGATCCGCCCGGCTTCGGGCGATCCGGCCAGCCGGACCGTGCGCGCGGTCGCAAGTGCGATCGCGTCGAGCCGCGCCAGTGCCTGCTCCGGGGTCATGTCGCCGAGGTCGAG
>JBGSNN010000231.1:0-11041 GCA_041739655.1 Albidovulum sp.
TCCCAGTCGAGCATCTCGCCAGCGGCGAAGACGCCCGGCAGAGCGCGGAGTTCGAGGTCCGGGGTGACTGCCGTCGCAGCGATGCCGCCCGCAGTAGAGATCGCCTCATCCATCGGGAAGGGGCCGAGAACGGGAACGGAAAGCGCCTTGAGACTGCGTGCGAGACCGGCAGGATCGCGCGGCGCAGGGCGCGCCCATTCCTGCAAGAGCGCGAGTTGCACCGGCCCAAGCCGAAGGGCCTTGCGGAGCCAGTTGGCGACGGTGTGCTTGCCTTGCAAATGTTTCAGGCGGGTGGCGATTTGCGCCTCGGTCAGATCCGGTAGAAGGTCGATCGTCATCCCCGCGCCGTCCCTTAGCGCGCGAGACAGGGCATAGACGCCCCCGCCTTCTATGCCGCGTGCGGTGATCACGAATTCGCCGCGTTCCGTCTGGCCGGCCGCGATCAGCGCTACGGCTTTGACGGGATGGCCAAAGTACCGCGTCATGTGTGGGGACCAGTTTAGCCGGTAACCGACGTTCGAGGGTGCGAACGGTGCCATCTCCACCCCTTTCGCTCGCAGCCAAGGCACCCAGGCGGCGTCGGAGCCAAGCCGCGCCCAACTTGCGCCGCCAAGGGCGAGAACCGTGGTGCGCGGCATCTCCTGACGCCGGCCCTCAGGCGTATCGAAGGCAAGCGCACCATCCTCGAAGCCGGCCCAGCGCCATCCCGTTCGCAATTCCACGCGAAACCCCGCAAGCCGCCTCAGCCAGGCACGCAGAAGCGGCGAGGCCTTCATCCCGACCGGGAAGACGCGACCCGTCGATCCGGTAAAGAGATCAATACCAAGCCCGCGCGCCCACGCCATCACCTCTTCAGGACCGAAAGCCTCAACGATCGGGTGCAGCCAGTCGGCGTCGTCGTAGTGGCGAATGAACTCGGGCAGCGGTTCGTTTTTGGTGAGGTTCAGGCCGGACTTTCCGGCCATGAGGAGCTTTCGCGCCGGGCTCGGCTTTGCGTCGACGATGATGACGCGCCGGCCGCCCCGGGCCAATTCCTCGGCGGCCATCAGCCCGGCAGGCCCTGCCCCGATGACGAGCGCGTCGGTCACGTCGTGCGCCCGAAGAGCGTGACGGTCTTGCTGGACGGGAAAGGCATCCCGAGGCTCACGAATTTCATCCCGGCCCATCCTCCCGCACGCCAAAGCATGCCCGGTCTGACAAGAAAGCCGCGGCGGCACAAGGGCGGATGGCGGTGCTTGCAATAACGGCGCTTCGCCTCTATCGAAGGGCGCGTGCGGCCTCGTAGCTCAGGGGATAGAGCGACCGCCTCCTAAGCGGTAGGTCATAGGTTCGAATCCTATCGGGGCCGCCAGTGTCGCGGGCTGTCATCCGCGCCAAGGATGCGCATCCGCGAGATCGCGCAAATCGCTGGTATCCTGTTATACTCGACCGACTTTGGGGAGGCGGCCATGCGCAAACTACAGGTTCAAGGCGTCCATCATATCACGCTCCTGGGTGCGGACCGGCAGACATCGATCGATTTCTGGGAGGGGCTTCTGGGGATGCCCTTCATCTTCGATCAGCCGAATCTCGACAATCCCGGCGAGGGGCACCTCTACTTCGACCCTGGCGACGGGCGGCTCATCACGATCTTCACCAACGAAGACCGGACCTGGAGCAGCCATCCGAAACGCCCAGGCCCGGGCGAAGTCCACCATCTGGCCTTCGCCGTGTCGCGCGCGGTCTTTTCGCAGGCGGTCGAGCGGCTCGACGAACGGGGGATCGGCCATTCCGGGGTGAAGGACCGGGGCTTCATGGATTCGATCTATTTCCGCGAACCGATGGGGATGCTGATCGAACTCGCGAGCTACAAGTTCGATCCGCCCTTTGGCCATTCACATGTCGATGTCCTGCATGAGGCGCATCTGATCCGGGTGGACCGGGGCGAGTATGCCATTGCCGAAATCCACCTTGCCGATGCGATAGAACGGCTGATCGCGCGACGGCAGGGATCGCTGTCCGAGGATCGTGGGCCGAAAAACCCCTATCGCGGCTGAGGGGCGGCCTATCCGAACTCGACCGGGCGATCGCCCGTCGCATCCTTGACCCGCGTCGGCAGTCCGATGCGGTTCAGCAGGCTGATGAAGGGCTTGGGGTCGATGTCCTCGACGTTCACCATATTCCGCACATCCCAGGCGCCCGTCGCGATCAGGATCGCGGCGGCGACGGGCGGCACACCCGCGGTGTAGGAGATGCCCTGGCTGCCGACCTCCGCATAGGCGTCCTCGTGGTCGGCGACGTTGTAGATGAAGACCTCGGCCGGCTTGCCGTCCTTCGTGCCCTTCACCAGATCGCCGATGCAGGTCTTGCCGGTATAGCCGGGCGCGAGGCTGGCCGGATCGGGCAACACCGCCTTGACAACCTTCAGCGGAACCACCTCAAGCCCTTCGGCGGTCCGTACCGGCTGTTCCGACAGCAGTCCCAGAGACTTCAGGACCGTAAAGACGTTGATGTAGTGATCGCCAAAGCCCATCCAGAAGCGCACATCGGCACCCTTGTATCGGTTCGCGAGCGAATGCACCTCGTCATGGCCGCTCAGGTAGGCTTTCTGACGGCCGACCACGGGCAGATCCCAGTCGCGGCCAACCTCGAACATCGCGTTTTCCTGCCAGGCCCCCTTCTGCCAGGAATAGACCGTGCCAGTGAATTCGCGGAAGTTGATCTCGGGGTCGAAGTTCGTCGCGAAATAGCGCCCATGTGCGCCCGCATTGACATCGACGATGTCGATCGAGGTGATGGTGTCGAGAAAATGATCCTCGGCGAGCCGGGCATAGGCATTGACCACGCCGGGATCGAAACCAACACCGAGAATCGCGGTCACACCCGCCGCTTCGCAGGCCGCGCGCTTTTTCCATTCGTGGTTCGCATACCACGGCGGGGTCTCGCAGACCTTGCCCGGCTCCTCATGGATCGCCGTGTCGATATAGGCGGCACCGGTGGCGATACAGGCGTCCAGCACCGTCATGTTGACGAAGGGGGAGCCGACGTTGATGACGATCCGGGCGCCCGTCGCGCGGATCAACGCGGCGACCGCCTGCGTGTCCATCGCGTCAAGCGCATGGGCCGCGAAAGTGCCCGGCTGCTTCAGGGCAGCCTTTTCATGGACCGAAGCGATGATGGCGTCGCATTTTGCCCTGGTCCGGCTGGCGATGTGCAGATCGCCCAGCACGTCGTTGTGTTGGGCGCATTTGTGCGCCACGACCTGCGCGACCCCACCGGCGCCAATGATAAGCACGTTCCGCTTCACTTCGGCTGTCTCCTTGTTGTCAGGACAGTTGAAGGGGAGAGCATGAGACCCTCACGACAGGCTCGCGGCATAGTCCTCGTAGCCGAATTCACGGACGAGCCGCACTTGTCCGTCCAGTTCGCGGATGGCGATCGACGGCATCTTGACACCGTTGAACCAGTTCTTCTTGACCATGGTGTAGCCAGCCGCATCGGCAACCGAGATCCGGTCGCCGACCGTCAGCGGCTGCGGAAATCGTGCATCGCCGAAGATGTCACCGGCCAGGCAGGACTTGCCGCAGATCTGGTATTCGTGCGCGCCCGCCTGCGGCAGTTTCGCCTGCTCGCGGTAGATCAGCAGGTCAAGCATGTGCGCTTCGATGGAGCTGTCCACAATGGCAAGATCTTTGCCATTGTTCAGAATGTCGAGCACCGTGACCTCAAGCGAGGTCGAATTGGTGATCGCCGCTTCGCCGGGTTCCAGATAGACCTGCACGCCGAACCGGTCCGAAAACGCCTTGAGCCGCGCGGCGAGGGCGTCAACGGGGTAGCCTTCGCCGGTGAAGTGGATGCCGCCCCCAAGGCTGACCCATTTCACCTTGCCCAGAAGCCCGGCAAATTCCGTCTCGATCCGGCCAAGTTGCTGGTCGAAGAGATCGAAGTCGCGGTTCTCGCAGTTGTAATGGATCATGAAGCCGGAGACGCGGTCGATCACTCCGGCGATCTTCGCCGCATCCCATTCACCCAGTCGCGAGAATGGCCGGGCCGGATCGGCAAGGTCGAAGCCAGAGGTGGAAAACCGCGGGTTCAGGCGCAGGCCGCGCTGGATCGAGGCCGACTGATTGTCGAAGCGTTCAAGCTGACCGATCGAATTGAAGATGATCTTGTCGGCGTAGGAGACCGCCTCGGCGATTTCGTGATCGGCCCAGGCGACCGAATAGGCATGGGTTTCCTTGCCGAACTTCTCACGCCCGAGACGAAGCTCGAAAAGCGAGGAGGAGGTCGTGCCGTCCATATGCTCGCGCATGAGGTCGAAGACCGACCATGTGGCAAAGCATTTCAGGGCGAGAAGGGCCTTCGCCCCGGAACCGGCGCGCAGTTGGTCGATGATCTCCAGATTGCGAAGAAGCTTCGCCTTGTCGATCAGATAGAAGGGTGTCTTCAACATGTGGCATCCCCCCACCGGCCAAACGAAGCGCCGATATAGAGACCCCTGCCCCGGCACGCAAGGGCGGCTCAGATCATCCGGATCGCGTCCTTGTCGACTGACAGCATATAGCCCCGACGCGCGATGTTCTTGACCAGAAGCTCCGCCACCATCTGATTGCCGAGCGCATCGCGCAGCCGCTTGATCCGCATCGCGCCTGCCGCTTCGTCACAATCGGCGGCATCGCGGCCCGAGATGACGGCCTCGATCTCGGCCCCCGACATCACGTCGTCATCCATCCGCGCCTCGGCCAGAACCGAAAGCGTCTCGATCGCGGCGGGGGTCAGTGTGAAGGCCATGTCGTTCAGCACCACGGCATTCTCGGCGCGGCTGATGAGCAGAGACGACACCTGAATGCCCTGCTTGCGGATTTCATCCATGCGCCGGTTCAGCGCCACGATCATCACCAGAAAGACCAGAGCCGCGATCAGGAGCGCTGTCGCAAAGAGGAGAAGCACGAAGATGATCGAGCGGTAGCCTGCCAGAACCTCTGAAAAGGCGGTGCCGGACTGGGCAAGCACCTCAAGCAGCTTGATCTGGTCTGCGGTCGTCAGTGCGTCGTTCTGGACAAAGATCTGCTCGACGCGGGCGTTGAACGCATTGGCATCGGGCAGATTGAAAAACAGCAACAGCGCGGCCAGCACCAAAACGCCGACAATCGCAGCGATACCGATCACGACGACACGATTGCCGGTTTTCAGTGCGTCAATTGCCGTTGGAGTTGCTTCCACCACCGCCGTTCCCCTGAGCTTTCGATCCGCCACCGACGATGGAGACAATCGAAAGCAGCGTCCAGCCATCTTGTGCGATGCGCGGCGCCAAAGCCGCCGCCGCCGCCTGTTTCGAAGCGCAGGCCGCGTCGGGCAATTGCGCCGTGCGGAAGTCAAGCTTGAGGGGATTGTCGCGCTTGGCCTTGTATTCGACCTGGCAGGCCGCGCTGGCGGGCAGCGCGGTCGTGGCGAGGGCGAGAAGCAGGATGAGGGTGCGTTTCATGATGGCTGACAATCGGCAGAGTCACATCGCTATTCAATAACAAACCGGCAGCGACCCGCCGTTATCGCGTAGCAGCGCGCAGTTATTGCATGTCGCTCCCAAGGCTCCCGATAGTCGGATCATGACGCCGGTCCGCTGCCACAGATGTCCGGCCAGAAAAGGAACCCAAGAGATGACCAAGATGAGAACCCGCCTGATTGCCCTCGTCTCCGCCGCCGCGATCGCGGTCGGCGCCGCAGCACCGGCTTCGGCGCTGAGTGAACGCGAGCAGAATGCCCTTGCCCTCATCCTCGGCGCGGTCGCGATTGGTGCCGTCATCAACGAAGCCAACAAGAACAACACTCGGCGCGCACCCGTCACCACCCGCGGCGACAGCGGCTACTGGACCGATGGCCGCTATCGGGACGACCATGGCTACCCGACCGACGACCGCTACCGGGACGACGACGATCAGCATCCGAAATTCCGCAAGGGCCGGACCATTCCCTATGCATGCACCTTCCCGATCCGAAGCAATGGTGGTCGGCAATCCGTGGTTTCGGCGCGCTGCCTCAGCGAATTCGGCATCGACCGCCACCTGCCACGCGACTGTGCCTTCAACGTGCGCGTCGGCTACGAGAACCGTCGCGTCTATGGCGCGCGCTGCCTGCAACGCAACGGCTTCAAGATCGCCGGGTCGCGCTGAGCCAGAGATCTTTCGAGCAGTCGGTTGCGGTCTCCCCTCGATTTCGCCGCGACTGACCCCTTGGGGGCGGGTGACACGGACCACCCGCCCCCTTTTTTCTTGCGTGCCGTCCGCTTTCGCGCGACGAGGCGGACATGGCAGGCAAACCGGATTTCAGCTTTGAGCAGGCCGCGATCACCCGTGGTGCGGCCCGCGTCGCGGGCGTTGACGAGGTCGGACGCGGCCCGCTCTGCGGCCCCGTCGTTGCCGCCGCCGTCTGGCTCGACCCGGCACGCGTTCCCGAAGGGCTGAACGATTCCAAGAAGCTCGGCGCGGCGCGGCGTGACGCCCTGTTCGCCACGCTGATGGAGACGGCCGACGTAGCGATCGGCGCGGCGAGCGTCGCGGAAATCGACAGCATCAACATCCTCAGGGCGAGCCACCTTGCGATGCTTCGTGCCGTCAGCGGATTGCGCAAGGTGCCGGATCATCTGCTGATCGATGGCAACGTCCTGCCGCGGGATCTTACGATCAGCGCCGAAACGATCGTGAAGGGCGACGCGCTGTCCGTCTCGATTGCCGCCGCCTCGATCGTCGCCAAGGTGTGGCGTGATCGCATCATGGTGGATTTGGCGCAACAGCACCCCGGCTACGGCTGGGAAAGAAATGCCGGGTACCCCACGGCAGAGCATCTTGCGGCGTTGCGAAATCTCGGGCCGACCCCACACCATAGGCGTTCGTTCGGGCCGGTGCACAAGATGTTGTGCCAAGAGAAATCTGTAAGTACTTGATTCAAAAAGAGTTTGACGGCGAATCGTCGCTGACTCATGTTGAGGCCAACAAGAACGGCACCAACGCCGGGCATGAGGCAGAGATGACGAAGACCAGAACCGAGGGCGCTCAGGCGCTTCCTCTGAATACTATTCTGAGCGGCGATTGCGTCGAGGTGATGCAGTCCCTGCCTGCGGAAAGCGTCGATCTGATCTTCGCCGACCCGCCCTACAACCTTCAGCTTCGCGGCGATCTGCACCGGCCCGACAATAGCCGTGTCGATGCGGTTGATGACCACTGGGACCAGTTCGCCTCCTTCGCCGCCTACGACGCCTTCACCCACGACTGGCTCGCCGCCGCGCGGCGGCTTCTGAAACCGAACGGCGCGATCTGGGTCATCGGATCCTACCACAACGTCTTCCGCATGGGGGCTGAGTTGCAGAACCAGGGCTTCTGGCTCCTCAACGACGTGATCTGGCGCAAATCGAATCCGATGCCCAACTTCCGCGGCAAGCGGCTGACCAACGCGCATGAGACGCTGATCTGGGCGTCACG
Organism: Albidovulum sp.; assembly: GCA_041739655.1. Classification (GTDB taxonomy): domain Bacteria; phylum Pseudomonadota; class Alphaproteobacteria; order Rhodobacterales; family Rhodobacteraceae; genus Albidovulum. The sequence goes on from JBGSNN010000231.1 coordinate 7,455, forward strand.
GTCGGAAGCCTCGAAGTACACGTTCAACTATGAGGCGCTGAAGGCGCTGAACGAAGGTGTGCAGATGCGGTCGGACTGGGTGATCCCGCTTTGCACCGGCGGCGAGCGCCTCAAGGACGATGCCGGCGACAAGGCCCATCCGACGCAAAAACCCGAAGCGCTTCTGCACCGGGTGCTGGTTGGCACGACCAATCCCGGCGATGTGGTGCTCGATCCATTCTTCGGCACCGGCACGACTGGCGCCGTCGCCAAGATGCTGGGACGCGAGTTCATCGGCATCGAGCGCGAAGCCGCCTACCGCGACGCTGCGGCGAAACGTATCTCGAAAATCCGCAAGTTCGACCGCGAGGCGCTTGAAACAACCCTGTCGAAGCGCACCGAACCGCGTGTCCCCTTCGGTCAGGTGGTCGAACGCGGAATGCTGCGGCCGGGAGAGGAACTTTATTCGCTGCGCGGTAGCACCGCCAAGGTGCGCGCCGACGGCACGCTGATCGGCGCCGACATCAAGGGCTCGATCCATCAGGTCGGCGCGCATCTCGAAGGCGCACCGTCCTGCAACGGCTGGACATACTGGCACTTCAAGCGCGACGGAAAGCTGGTGTCCATCGATATCCTGCGCCAGCAGATCCGCGCCGAGATGGACGACAGCCGCCCGCACTGAACAGGTTTACCGCCGGTGTCCGTGGCCCAGAGCCACGGCACGAACTTTGCCCCGCCGGATTGCACCCCCGGCGGGGCCTTTTTTCACAGGATCGGAGCGAAGAGCCGCGCGAAGGGGGACGCCAGCCGGATGAGACGGTGCGGAATGTCGCGAAAGGCCGTCTCGTAGATCTCCGACCGGGCGAAATCGGTCTCAAGCATGGTTGCGACCTCGGCGGCGAAATCGCCATCCATGACAAGCGCCGTCACCTCGAAATTCAACCGGCAGGAGCGGTTGTCGAGGTTGATGCTGCCGACAGACGCCAGCCAATCGTCAACCAGAACAACCTTGGAATGCATGAATCCGCCCGTGTAGCGGTAGATCGTCACGCCGGCGCGGCGCACCTCATCGAAATAGGAGAACGCGGCGAGCCAGACGAGCCAGTGATCGCGCAGGTCGGGAACCAGAAGCCGCACATCCACGCCGCTCAGCGCCGCAAGTTTCAGGGCGTTCAGGATATCCACGTCGGGCACGAAATAGGGCGAGGCGATCCAAAGCCGCTCTTGCGCCGCGTTGATCGCATTGCAGAAGTAAAGGCTTCCGGTTTCGTGCAGATCGGCAGGCCCGGAGGCAAGGATCAGCACATCTCTGCCGCCAGCCTGCGGCGCGGGCTGCCAGCTCAGGTCGAGAACCGTGCCCGAAGCCCAGAGCCAGTCTTCGACGAAGGCAAATTGCAACTCGGCCACCGCCGGACCATCCAGACGCAGTTGCGTGTCACGCCAATGCCCGAAATAGGCGGCGCGGCCCTTGTATTCGTCACCCACATTCAAGCCGCCGACATAGCCGGTCTCGCCGTCCACCACGACGATCTTGCGATGGTTACGGAAATTGATCTGAAAGCGGTTCCGGCTGCGGCGCTGAGCATGAACGTTCAGAATGGTGACACCGGCCTTGCGAAGATCGTCGATATAGGTGCCCGGAAGGCCGACGCTGCCGATGCCATCATAAAGGACATGAACGCGGATACCCGCCTCTGCCCGCGCCATCAGGTGCCGCGCCATGTCGCGACCCACGGAGTCATCGCGGAAGGTATAGAACTGGACGAGGACATAGTGACGCGCACTGTCGATCGCAGCGAACATGTCATCGAAGGCGTCCGGCCCGTCGATCAGAAGCTTCGTCGCATTTCCCGAAAGCACCCGCTTCCGGGCGAGGGTCTCGAAGGCCCGAACGTGTTTCTGGCGGACGCGAAGATGCTGGGGACGCGCGGGCGCATTGAGGGCAATGGCGCGGTTCAAGTCCTCGACGGTCCCGCGCATGTCGCGCCGCATTTCGACGTAGCCCGAGAACCGGCTGTGACCGAGGAAAAGAAAGATCGGCACCGCGAAATACGGCGCGGTCAAGAGAAAGACCGCCCAACCGACGGCACCCTGCGGCGTGCGAGCCTTGCGCATGGCGCTGTAGGCAAAGACCGCCGCAAGCAGTTGAAAGGCGAGGACGGCAAGAAGAACGATCAGGCTTGTGAGCGACATATCAGGATGCGCCGCGCGGCGTCGGATTGGTCGCCGTGTTATAGGCCGCCCAGTCCTGAATATCGGGGTAGAACTGCTTCCGCCAGGCGCGGACCCGCGGGTTCATCTGCCGGCGCCAGAGCGGCGGGACCATGGCCAGCGCGGTCATTGCCGGATAGCCAAGCGGCAGTTGCGGCGCCGCCTCCGTGTCATAAGTCTGGAGCAGCGGAAAGCGGCGATCGGGTCTGTAATGATGGTCCGAATGACGCTGCAGGTTGATGAGGAGCCAGTTCGAGACCTTGTGATCCGCGTTCCAGGAATGACGCGGCTGGACATGTTCGTACTTTCCGTCGCCGAGATGCCGGCGGGTCAAGCCGTAGTGTTCGATGTAGTTCACAAGCTCCAGTTGCCAGACCGCAACGAAGGCCTGCAAGACGAACAAGGCGACGCCCTGCAACCCGCCCAGTGAAAACGCAAGGCCAAGTGCCAGAAGCTGAAGTGCGCCATAGCGCCAGAACGGATTGGACCGGTGCCAGACCGAACGCCCGGCGCGGGCCAGCAACTGCCGTTCGGCCCGCCAGGCGGATCCCGGCCCGTCACGCAGGACGCGCGGAAAGGCACGATGGAAGCCTTCGTTGTAGCGCGCGGTCACCGCATCGCGCGGGGTGCCGACATAGCGGTGATGGACCAGAAGATGCTCGGTCCGGAAGTGGCTGTAAAGCACGGTTGCCAGCAAAAGGTCGCCAAGCCAGCGCTCTGCCCGGCTCTGCTGATGCATCAGCTCATGCGCATAGGTGATGCCGATGGAGCCGGAGATCACGCCCATGCCGAAGAAAAGGCCGATCTTTTCAGCAGTCCCGAGATGGTCGGAGCGGGTCGCATAGAAGATCAGACCGTAAAGAACGCTTGCCTGGATCGGAAACCAGATCAGCGTGACAAGGCGGTACCAGAAGAGATCGCTGTCTGGCGCCGAAGGGTCGGGATTGCGGTGGTTCTGCCCAAGCAGCGCGTCCAGGACGGAAATGCCGACCCAGCCGTAGATCGGCAAGAGCACGACGGTCCAGCCGCCGTAGGTCGCACCAATGACGGCGAAGGGGACCAGTGACAGCGACAGCCAGAATGGCAGGGCCGCAGAAGCGCGCGTCACGTCGGGGGAACCGGACATAAGGAAGCTCCTGAACTTTCAAGCGAGTCTAGCGCCCGCAGGCTCGCGTCTCAATCGTCATTGGACGGCAGCGATGCCGCATCCCAGACCTTGCGCATCAGGGTGGGCAGATCGGCCGGGCGGAACTCGGCGCGGGCGATGAAGCGGCCGCGCTCGGGCACCGCCCGTTGCGGGACGGTGGCGGTCATCACCGCAAGCGTCAGATGGAAATGCGTGAAGGTATGGCGCACGGGCAGCGGCGCGGCGCACCAGTCGGCAGGCAGGGGTGGTG
>JBGSNN010000314.1:0-2389 GCA_041739655.1 Albidovulum sp.
GCACGCGGCCCGCCGCCCGCGCGCCCACGGCCTGCCCGACCAGCGATTCCGCCGCGAAGGCGAACCCGTCAAGGCCATAGGCCGTGACCTGGAGAAACTGCAACAGCACCTGATTGGCCGCGAGCGTCACGTCGCCGAACCCGGCGGCCATGAAGACGAAGGTCGTGAAGGAAAGCTGCAGAATGATCGAGCGCAGCATGATGTCGCTGTTCACCCGCATCATCCGCGCGATCCGCACCCGGTCGAAAAGCCGCGCCCAGTCGCGCCATTGGCCGCCCGCAAAGGCCGCGCGGCAGAGCCAGAGGCCAAGCAGAAGACCCGACCATTCCGCGATGAGCGAGGCCGTCGCCACGCCTCCGACGCCCCAGCCGAGGCCCAGCACGAACCAGAGATCAAGCAGGACGTTGAGTCCGTTCATCCACAGTTGCAGCACCAGCACCGCGCGCGTGCGCTCGACCGCAATCAGCCAGCCGGTGACCGCGTAGAGCGAGATCGTTGCAGGCGCCCCCCATATGCGGATCGTCAGGTAGTCGCGGGTCAGCGCCTCGACTTCGGCCGTCGCCGGCGCCAGTCGGAAGGCAAGCCAGAAGATCGGCGCCTGTAACAGGATCGCCGCCAGCCCCGCCGCCGCCCCGATCATCAGCGCCCGCATCAGCAGGGCGCCGCTTTCGCTCCGGTCCCGCGCCCCGTGCGCCTGCGCCACAAGGCCCGATGTCCCCATCCGGAGAAAGCCGAAGATCCAGTAGAACGACGCCAGCACGACCGCGCCGACACCCACCGCACCGATCGGCGCGGCCTGCCCCAACTGGCCGACAACGCCGGTATCGACCGCCCCGAGCAGCGGCACCGTGGCGTTCGACAGTACAATGGGAAGCGCGATCTTCAGAACGCGCCGGTGCGTGATCTCATCCATCGCCGGCGCGCATCTTGGCGTCAGGCATCAGGAAATGCCCGGTGGCCTGCGCAAAAAGCCTCTCGCGATTGTCTTGCCAGGCCTCGACATGGATGCTTGCATAGCGTCGGCCGGACCGGTTGACCCGCGCGCGGGCATAGGCATCGCGCGGCAGTCCGGTGCGCAGGTAATCGACGGTGAAATCGATGGTCTTCGGCAGCCGCGGCAGATGCGCGCTGTCCAGACTGCGGGGATCGATCTGGCCCGCTTCCATCGCCTCCCAGACAAGCGACCAGCTCAGGCCGATGATGGCGCTGACCTCAAGGAACGCCGCCGTGACGCCCCCGTGCAAGGCCGGCAGCAGCGGATTTCCGATCAGCTTGTCGTCATAGGGCAGGATTGCGGTCAGTTCATCGCCGCGCCTGTCGAAGTCGATGCCGAGGAAGCGGATGAAGGGCACACCGCCGATCAGCGACTGAAGCGCCGCGTCACGCCGTTCCTTGACGACCTGAACCGGTTCGGGACGGGGACGCGGTTTCATTCGCTGCCCCTCTTGGCGGCCTCGAAGGTGAAGGCCCCGGTTGCTGTCGCGACGGGCCGGTCGGTATCCGCGTCATGCGCCGTGGCGCGCACGAAGGCGACGCTGCGGGTCACATTGTAGCATTCCGCCCGCGCCACGATCCGGTCGCCGGGCCGGGCCGGACGCATATAGTCGATCCTGAGATCAATCGTGGCGGTGGAAGCGGGCGCGTTGCGATGGCTCATCACCGCTGCCCCGGAGCAGGTGTCCATTAACGCCGAGACGGCGCCGCCATGGATGACCCCGGATGCCGGATCTCCGATCAGCCGCTCGTCATAGGGCATGGAGATGACAGCCACCCCGTCCTCGATCTGATCGAGCACCATGCCAAGCGCGCGCGAATAGGGAATCGCCTCGATGAACTGGCGCGCCGCCCTGCCTTTCCTGTCGTCCATCTCTCCGGCTCCGCTGACCGTCCCGCGCCGTGTTATTGGCCCTTGCCAAATTGGCCGCAAGCAGTATCTTGCAGTTTTGATATTAATTCGCAATTGCAGAGCGCCATGCACAGCCCCGACCTGAACACGACGACCCTGCCCGGATTCGGTTTGACCCGGTTCGGCCCGTTCCGCCCCCGCCGCCTGCTGCTCGCTGCCGTGCTCGTGGCGTTGGCGCTGGCGCCGGGCGACCTCGGGGACCTCACCCGCAGCCTGATGCAGGACGCCTTCGTGCAGGTCTCGGCCTTCGTCGCGGCGACTCTGCTTCTCTTCTACGGGCTCGAACGGCTCTTCCGCTTCGATATCGGCTACGCGATGGGCGGGGCGCGCGCCCTGCAGGTGCCCTTCGCGGCGCTCCTTGGCGCGACGCCGGGTTGCGGTGGCGATTTGCAGGGGGAAACGTCTGGTGTCACGCGTCGATCCTGCTACGGCGGGGCGTCCTCCCGCACGGCGGCTATCGCGATGTCCGCTACGCCGAAGACT
>JBGSNN010000367.1:0-16328 GCA_041739655.1 Albidovulum sp.
GCCAGTACCGGATCACGGCGGCGAGTGTCCCGTCATCATCCCTGAGTGTCAGGCAGAGTTCGGCGGCCTCGCGACGGCGGCGGTCGAGCTTCCCGCGACGGTTGCGCTCTTCTTCGGAGCGATGCAGAAGATCGGCGCGGAGCACGGATATGCGCCCGATTCCGAAAAGGCTCGGCTGATCTGCCTTGAGGTGTTCGGGACCGGCGGCCCCTTCGCAAGCGACGATGGCGTGAATACCGGCTTCATCGGCGCACGCCTCGCGATGAACAGCGGGGCGGTGCAGATGGTGATCCGCCGGATCGCGCCCGCCGTTGCAGCGCTTCTTGGGCGCAAGCTTGCCAGTCAGGCAGTTCCGCTTCTCGGCGCTGCGGCAGGGGCCGGGCTGAACCTCGCCTTCCTCGCCTATTTCCGCGAGATGGCGCATGTCCGCTTCGGTCTTCAGCGCCTGGCGGACAGCCACGGCCCGGAGGCTGTGGAGGCGCAGTTTCATGCCGAGGCCAATTCCATCGGCCTTCGCTGACCGCGCTCAAATGTCCTGAAGCGAGAGCCACTCCATTACCGCGGGCCGGACGTTGCTTTTGCCCGACGCACATTCGGCCTTAAGCAGGTCGCGAAGGTCCGTCAGGTTCACGCCCCGGATCAGATGCTTTACCGGACCGACCGAGGCCGGGCGCATCGAGAGGGTACGGATGCCAAGCGCGGCAAGGCACAGGGCCTCGACCGGGCGGCCCGCATCCTCGCCGCAGAACGAGAGCGGGGTGCCGAACCCGTCGCAGCGCGCGACGATCTGCGAGATGAACCGCAGGAAGCTGGTGTTCAGCAGGTCATAGCGGCGGCGCACCTGTTCATTCTCGCGGTCAGCCGCGAAGAAGAACTGCTTGAGGTCATTGCCGCCGACCGAGATGAAGTCCGTTGTCCGGAAGAACTCATCCGGGGCGAAGGCGAGCGAGGGCGTTTCCAGCATCGCCCCGATTTCGAGTGTCGCGGGCAGTGTATGACCGAGCTGCTTTTCGCGCTCTACCTCGTCCAGAAGCATCTGCCGCGCGACGCGGAATTCGTCATACTCCGCAACGAAGGGGAACATGACGGTTAGCGGCCGCCCCTTGGCGCCGCGCAGGAGGGCCTGCAACTGCATCCTGAGGACGCCCGGTTTGTCCAGCCCGACCCGGATCGCGCGCCACCCCATGGCGGGGTTGGGCTCTTCCACACGCTTCATGTAGGGCAGGACCTTGTCCGATCCGATGTCGAGCGTCCGGAACGCGACACGTTTGCCCTTCGCCGCGTCGAGCACGTTCGAATAGATCGCCGCAAGCTCGGATCGCTTCGGCACATGGCTGCGGATCAGGAACTGCAACTCGGTGCGGAACAGGCCAACACCGTCGGCGCCCGACCCGACAAGTGAGGGCAGGTCCGCCATCAGGCCCGCGTTCATGTGCAGCGAGACGGTGGTGCCGCAAAGCCCCTGCGCCGGTTGGTCGCGCAGGCTGGCGTAGTTGCTCTGCGCGGCCGCGTGCATCGCGATCTTGTCGCGGAAGGCGGCGGCGACGGAGTCTTCGGGCCGCAGGTGGACGATGCCCTGATCGCCATCGACAAGGATCGCATCACCATTCAGCGCCTCGGTCGTGATCCGCTCGGCATGTATAACCAGCGGAATCGCGAGCGCCCGCGCAACAATGGCGGCGTGCGAGCCGACCGAGCCTTCCTCAAGCACCACACCCTTCAACCGGCGGCCATAGTCGAGAAGCTCCGCCGGGCCGATGTTGCGGGCGACAAGGATCGGATCCTCCGGCATCTCGGCACCAGTATCGCTGCCTTGCCCGGTAAGGAGCCGCAGAAGCCGGTTCGACAGATCGTCAAGGTCGTGCAGACGGTCGCGCAGATAGGGGTCGGGAACAGTCTCAAGCCGGGCGCGGGCGGTGGACTGCTCCTTTTCTACGGCCGCCTCGGCCGAAAGGCCGCGCGCGATATCCTCGTCCATGCGCCGGACCCAGCCGCGCGAATGCGCAAACATCCGGTAGGCCTCCAGAACCTCCCGCTGTTCCGCTCCCTGTCCACCTGCCATCGAAATCATGTCGTCGACGGAGACGCGCAGCAGATCGACGGCGTCGTGAAGGCGCTTGCTCTCGACCTCGGGATCATCGCCGACCGGATTTGTGATGACGACACGCGGCTCGTGCAGCCAGACATGGCCTTCGGCGTTGCCTTCCTGACCGGTTGCGCCGCGGAACGTGACCGGGTGGGTGTGCAGCGCGCTCAGCGCCTCGCCCTCGCCGACGAAGGCGCCGAGTTCGGTCATCTCGGCCAGCACCATCGCGACGACTTCGAGTGCATAGACCTCGTCATCGGAATACTGCCGCGCCTCTTTCGACTGCACGACAAGAACGCCGAGCTTTTCGCCCAGCCGCTGGATCGGCACACCAAGGAAGGACGAGTAGATCTCTTCCCCGGTTTCCGGCATGTAGCGGAAACCGCGTTCGGCCGGTGCGTTCCCGGTGTTGATCGGGGCCGAGGTCTTGGCGACCCGGCCGACAAGACCCTCACCGAGACGCATCCGGGTCTTGTGGACGGATTCCACCTTCAGACCCTCGGTCGCGCACAGCTCCAGCGTCTCGTCATCGCGGAAGAGATAGATCGAGCAGACCTGCGTCTCCATCGAATCCGCGATGATATGCGTGATCCGGTCGAGCCGTTCCTGGCCGGCCCCCGGTTCCGCAAGAGTATCGCGCAAGCGTCTGAGAAGCTTGCGGCTTTCGGTTTCGCTGCGTTCGGGCATTCCCCCCCGTCGAGCCTGTTATTCAGGCATCTTCTCAAGTTCGAAGGCATCATGGAGCGCCTGCACGGCGAGTTCCATATATTTCCGGTCGATCAATACCGAAATCTTGATCTCGGAGGTTGAGATGACCTTGATGTTGATGTTTTCGGCGGCCAGCGCCTCGAACATGCGTGCGGCGACCCCGGCGTGAGAGCGCATGCCGATGCCAACTACCGAAATCTTGGCGACATCGGTGTCGATGATGAGGTCTTCGTATTTGATGAGACCCCGCGCCATTGCATCCTCCATCGCCTTCTTGGCGCGAGCGATCTGATTGACCGGACAGGAAAAGGTCATGTCGGTGACGGCGCCGGGATGGGCCTCGTCATAGTCCTTCTCGGAAATGTTCTGCACGATCATGTCGACATTCACGCCGGCATCCGACAACGGGCCGAAGATTGCCGAGGCGACGCCGGGCCGATCCTCGATCGTGACCAGTGTGATCTTGGCTTCGTCGCGCGAATGGGCGACGCCAGAAACGACTTTCGATTCCATGATTTCATCCTCGTCGCAGACCAGGGTTCCGGAGTTCGCGTCCGTATCCTCGAATGAGGACAGGACGCGCAGGCGTACCTTGTAGCGCATGGCAAGTTCAACCGACCGTGTCTGAAGCACTTTGGCACCAAGCGATGCCAGTTCCAGCATCTCTTCGAACGCGATCTTTTCGAGCTTGCGGGCCTTGTCTGTGACCCGCGGATCGGTGGTGTAGATGCCGTCAACATCGGTGTAGATGTCGCAACGCTCGGCTCCGAAGGCCGCGGCGAAGGCGACGGCGGTGGTATCGGACCCGCCGCGGCCCAGCGTTGTGATCCTGCCTTCGTGGCTCAGCCCCTGAAAGCCGGCGACGACCGCGACCTTGAAGCCCTCGGCAAACTTCGTGTCGATATTGTCGCGCGGGATCGAGACGAAGCGGGCGGCCGCGTGCTGCGAGGTCGTGTTGATTGGCACCTGCCATCCTTGCCACGATCGCGCCGGCACCTCCATTTCCTGCAATGTCAGTGCCATGAGACCGGCGGTAACATTCTCACCCGAGGCGACAACGGCGTCGTATTCGCGCGCGTCATAGAGCGGCGAGGTCTGTTCGACCCATGCGACAAGTTCGTTGGTCTTTCCGGACATGGCGCTGACGATGACGATCACGTCATAGCCACGCTCGACCTCGCGCTTGACCTTCCACGCCGCATTCTGGATGCGGTCGAGATCGGCCACCGAGGTGCCGCCGAATTTCATCACGAGAAGCGGCATTCCGGCCCCCCAAGTTCCCGCGTCACACGCGCCCGCATCGCCAAACCGCGCGTTTCATAGGCGGGTGCGCGGGCAAGGGCAAGGGCAAGGGCCGTACAGGGCTCGCAGCAGCCTCTGCACCAACCGTTGCCTCGGGCGGCGGGCAGGCTCAGTTCACCTTCCGGCGTGGCAGGAACGGCAGGCGTGCCACCGGCACGCCGTCCTCGATGAGCTTCATTGCGTCCTCCGCGCGCGCCTCGCCATAGATTGACCGTCCGGGCGCGTCGCCGTCATGGATCGCCCGCGCTTCGGCCGCGAAGTTCATGCCGACGTATTCCGAGTTTGCTTCAATCGCGCGGCGCATGGCGGCGAGCGTTTGTTCGACCTCCGACACCGGGCTGTCGAGATCTGGTTTCTCGGGCCTGCCCGCGCTGCGTCCGGGCCGCAGCGCAGGCGCCATCAGCAGCTTTTCAATCTTCGTGGAGCCGCAGACGGCGCAGTTGATGTGACCGGCGCTACGCAAGCGGTCGTAGGCTTCGGCAGACTGGAACCAGCTGTCGAACTCATGCTTTTCAGAACAGGTCAGCGCGTAACGGATCATGGCCGCAATCCCGGGGGGCATCCCCCTCTATGTGGCCAAACGCAGAGCGAATTCAAGCGCCGGCCGCCGCGCCACCCTTGCGCGGATCGAAAGTTTCGAGCAGCGAGCGCAGTTCCGGCTCATCGACCTTGTCCGCCGCCTTCTTCGGTTTGAACCACTTGCGCGCCCGCTGGCCCTTTTCGGGAAAGTCCTTGCTGATCTGCGTGACTTCGACCGGATAGACGGTGACGATGCAGGGTTGCACGCCGTTCGGCAGGATCTTGTCGTAGGAATAGACGCCGACCGGGGCGGGTGACGGGCAACCTTCGACACCTGCCTCCTCGAAGGCCTCGCGCAGGGCGCATTCGGCGCCGCTCCTGCCCTTCATCGGCCAGCCTTTCGGAATGATCCAGCGCCCGGTGTCGCGGCTGGTGATGAGAAGCACCTCATGCAGGTCCTTGCCGCGCAGCCGATAGCAGAGCGCCGCGTACTGCGCCTCCATCGCCTCGGGCATGTCGCTGCCGACCTCAAGTTTCTTCATGCTCTGCCAAAGCCTCTCGGGCAATGTACTGCCCTGAATTACGAAGATGGTCCCATTCTTCTGCGGAACTAAGGCAAAAATAGCACTGCACGACGGAAAATTCCAGCCTTGGTGCCGATGCCGTCGGCGATCTCGACATCTGGGGCGCGGTGTCGGCGGGCAATGCCATTGCACCGCCACGCGGATCGGGCAATCTGGCGCAACATGTGGGGGGATTCGCATGGCTGACGCTTTCACCGCGCCCGGACGCTTCTTTCGGGGCAATCTGCATACCCATTCGAACCGCTCCGACGGGGCGCTTGATCCGGCCGAGGTCTGCCGCCGCTACCGCGACGAAGGCTATGATTTCATGGCGCTCACCGACCATTTCATCGGCCTCTACAACTATCCGATCACCGCGACGCGCGCGTTTCAGGCGCCGGGGTTCACCACGATCCCCGGAGCCGAGCTGCATACCGGCTGCCAGTCGAATGGCGAGCTTTGGCACATTCTCGCGGTCGGGCTGCCCGACGATTTCGCGCCCCCCGAGGCGCCGCATTTCTACGCGGTCGACGGTTCCGAAAGTGCAGCGGATCTGGCGCAGCGGGCGCGGCAGGCAGGCGCATTTGTGGCAATTGCACATCCGCAATGGTCGGGCCTCACGCTTTCCGATGCCCGGACCATCGCCGCGGCACATGCGGTCGAGACCTACAATCACGGTTGTTGGGCAGGCTGCGACCGGGCCGACGGGTTCGCCATCAACGATCTGCTTCTGTCCGAGGGGCGGCGCATCAACCTTGTCGCCACGGATGACGCGCATTTCACCGAACCCGACCATTTCGGCGGCTGGGTCATGGTCAAGGCCGAGGAGAACCACCCCGACGCGCTGCTCGACGCGTTGAAGGCGGGGCGGCACTATGCCTCGCAAGGGCCGGAACTGCGCCGGATCGAGGTGACCGCCAAGACCGTCGAGGTCGAATGCTCGGCCGCGGCCTCGGTGATCGTGCAGGGCTACGGACAGGCGGCGAAGGCTGTGCATGGCCTGTCGATGACCCGCGCCTCGGTCCCGCTCGACCGGTTCGCGAAATCGCCCTGGCTTCGGGTCACGGTCGTTGATCGCGCCGGTCGCCGGGCGTGGTCGAACCCGCTCTGGCGGGCGTAGGGAACCGGATTGGGAGGGGCGCAGGGCATGGCGATGAACACGGGGACGGAGTTTGGCGTGACGGCTGCGGGGGACGCGGTTCATGCGATTACACTGGCGTCCGAGACGTTGACGGTGCGCATCCTCACGCTCGGGGCCATTCTTCAGGACGTCCGGTTGACCGGTGTTGACCGCAGCCTGACGCTCGGCGCGGAGCGGGTGGCGGACTATGAAGGCGGGATGCTGTACCACGGTGCGCTCGTTGCGCCGGTGGCGAACCGGATCGGGATGAGTACGGCGCCGATCGCGGGCGAACGCCATCAGTTTGCCGCCGGTCCGGCGCAAAAGCACATCCTTCATTCCGGCGCGGCCGGGACGCATCTGAAGCTCTGGCAGATCGAGGATGCCACGGGCGCGCAGGTCAGGCTCATCTGCGACCTGCCGGACGGCGAGGGCGGATTTCCCGGCAATCGCCGGGTTCGGGTCAGCTACTCCGTCGCGAACACGTCGTTGCGGATGGAGGTCACCTGCGAGACCGACCGCCCGACGCTCTTCAACGCGGCGAACCACAGTTACTGGAACCTCGACGGCACGGACAACTGGCAGGGCCACACCCTGCGCATCGCCGCGGACCACTATCTGCCCGCGACGGACGAGATCCTGCCGACCGGCGAGATCGCTTCCGTCGCGGGGACCGAGTTTGATTTTCGGGCGGGCAGGGTGGCCGGTCCGGGTGCGCCCGCGCTCGACCATTGCTTCTGCCTGTCGCAGGACCGCGTCGCCCTGCGTCCGGTCCTGACGCTGACCGGCACCTCGGGCGTGTCGCTGACGATGGCCACAACCGAGCCTGGGGTGCAGATCTACGATGGCCATGGAGCACGGCGGCCGGGCCGCCACGCCGGAGAGGGTGTGGCGATCGAGGCACAGGGCTGGCCGGACGCGCCGAACCATCCGCAGTTCCCGTCGATCCTGCTCAGGCCTGGCGAGACCTATCGCCAGATCACCGAATGGCATTTTGCCGCCGCTATCTGAAGGCGCACGGAACGGCGACCAGCCTGCGGTCGAAAAAAGGCGGCCGGACGATCAGAAAAGACGCCTGATCGGCCGAACCCGAGGTGCCATGGGGTCACAGCACTACCGCGCGGGCTGTGCGTAGGAGTCTGCGGGGCAGCGGGGGCCAAGACCGCCCGTTGCAACCCATCGTCAAGCCAGAAGAAAAACTATTTTACCAGTTCGATCTCGCTCAGCTTCCAGGTCTTGTCAAACCAAGGCTCAAGCGGACCGTACAGCCGGAACAGCATGTTCCAGCCCTTGCCGGGTATGGTCTGAATCCAGTTTTGTTCCATGCCGGATGGGGCCTTTGGACCGAAGTATACGTCCACAGAGCCATCCTCATTGATGACCAGGCCTTTGTCCAAACTGCTCACCTGAGGAAAGTCTTGATCGGTTTGGAGCATGGAGCGGGTTTGGTTATCGTACACGATTGCTGACCAGAAATCCTTCGCGGGAGCATTGGGCAGGACGTGCAGCCGATAGGTCTTGCCACCATCCAGTGGATTACCCTCCGAATCCAGAAGCCCCACGGCATACTGGGAGCCTTGACCCACCATCTTGGCTTCCATTGCCGGCGTCACGCCTGTGGCGTAGAAATAGAAGAATGCGGCAGCATCCAGATGGGCCACGCCAGGCTGCGCCTCGAACTTGTAGCCGCCGAGCCACTGGCGCCAAGTGCTGTTCGGATAGTAGAAGGCCTCAGGAATGCGGCTCTTGTATGTGAGGGTCCGCGCCGTGGCGTCGCCCACCGCAGCCGCCTCGTTGAGTATCTTCTTCATGCGAACATCCGGCGCGAACGGCTTGCCCTTCTCGATGCCGATCGAGGCAAAGAAGCCGAGGGTGATCGGATCAAGCGACGCGACGGGTTCGTTCTGAACGACGTGATTGAGCAGTTCCCAGAATTGGTAGTCTGCCGGTGCCACCGTCGAGAAATCCCGGTCAGACACGTTGACGAAGGTGTTCGCTGGCGGATTGGCCGCCTGCGACAGGGGATAGATCCGTGTGTTCTTGTGCAAGCTCTCGATCGCGGGCTTGATGTCACCCTTGACCGGCATGTTGCGCCAGACGAGGATCGACTCGAACGTAGGAACACGCACGACCATGTACCCAGCGGGCACTTCACCGGTGTAACCCGGAGGCAGAAGCAGGTACTTGCCGCCCTTCCCTTTGTCCGGTCCCACGATGCCGATGTCGGTTACATATCTGAACCAGAAGTCATCAATCATGCCGAGCGTCATGGGGGGCACTTCGACCACCAGCGGACCGTCATGCAGATTGATCCAGATCCATGTGTAAGGCGTTGTGGCGTTCGCTGTGAGGAAGATCGAGCGGGCATTCATGTTGGTTTCAAATGTCGGGATCGTGACATTCGCAGGACCCACTCCCAGCAATCCCTCCCGTAGGCCAGCCATGTTCACCGGTGCCAATGCCAGCAGATAAGCCTGAACGGCGCGTTGGAAGTCGAGGTTGTCGTAAATCTTCTCGACCGTCTGCTTGTCTGGAAACCCATCGAAGAACTTCAACGTGCCGAGGCGGCTCTCGACTTTGTCAGGGATCGCAATTCCAAGAGGGATTTCTGTCGACATCTTTGATTTGGTGTTCATTTCCAAGTACCTTTCCGGCAGCGGAAGATTGAAACTGGTCCATACTCACGCGAAAACATCACACCAGAACTGACCAGTAGACTAGACAAAAGCATAGTCTGTCGCGCTGTCATCCGCTTTGAGGCAAATCAAAGGGGCAACGGCCCAACGTGTATCCGCGACGCAAGAACGAAGTCCTGACCCTAGGCGCTAGCCATCGCCCAGCATGACGCCGCGGTACCAGGCGACGATCTTCGCCCGCTCTTCCGGTTCGATGTAGGAGACATTGGCGGGCGGCATGGCGTGGCTGACCCCGGCCTGAAGGTAGATCTGCGGTGCCCAGCGGGCGATGTCTTCCGGGCGGTCGAGGATGACACCCTTCGGTGCCCAGTGGATGCCCTCATGGCCGGGCTCGGTCGCATGGCACATCGAACAGCGGCCCATGACGATGTCCGTGACGTCGTTGAACTCCGCCGCCGCCGCAAACCGTTGCTGGCCGGGCGTGAGCGGCAGGCTGGCCGCGTCCTCGGCCCCGGCGCGGGACAGCGGCGCCGTCGACAGCCAGGCGATCACGAGGAAGAGCAGGACCGTTGCGAGCCAGGTCCAGATCGGTCGGCCCTTGCGTGCGTGGACCGAGTTGAACCAGTGCCGGATGGTGACGCCCATCAGAAAGACCAGGCTCGCGATGATCCAGTTGTTGGGGGTCGCGAAGGCCAGCGGGTAGTGGTTCGACAGCATCATGAAAAGGACGGGCAGCGTCAGGTAGTTGTTGTGGGTCGAGCGCAGTTTGGCGATCTTGCCGTATTTCGGGTCGGGCGTGCGCCCGGCGATGAGGTCGGCCACCACGATCTTCTGGTTCGGGATGATGACGATGAAGACATTGGCGGTCATGATCGTCGCGGTCACGGCCCCAAGGTGCAGAAGGGCCGCGCGGCCCGAAAAGACGTGGGTATAGCCCCAGGCAAGGCAGACAAGGACAATGTAGAGAAGAACCATCAGCGTGGTCGGGCTTTCGCCAAGCTTCGACTTGCAGAGCATGTCGTAGAGCAGCCAGCCGAAGCCGAGCGAGGCGACGGAAATCAGGATCGCCTGCCACACCGCGATGTTGGCGACATTCGGATCAACCAGGAAAAGCTCCGCGCCGAGGTAGTAGACGAGGCAGAGCAGCGCAAAGCCGGAAAGCCAGGTCGCGTAGCTTTCCCATTTGAACCAGACAAGGTCGTCCGGCATCCGTTCCGGCGCGACGAGGTATTTCTGGACATGGTAGAATCCGCCGCCGTGGACCTGCCATTCCTCGCCATCCGCGCCCGACGCCAGATTGCGGTCGCGGTGCAGGCCAAGGTCAAGCGCGATGAAATAGAACGACGACCCGATCCACGCGATGCCAGTGATCACATGCAGCCAGCGCACCGCGAATTCCAGCCAAGCGCCCAACACGATGAAGTCGTACATGTCGCCCTCCGGAGCAAACCTCTCAGGTCAGGCTATACCAAAACTTATCTTCCTGATAATGCGTTGAATATCTCGATACTTTCAACCGATGCCAAAGAATGAAAAGTGAGAGGCGGCAATGTCCTATGTGAACAACATCAAGATGTTCGTTCGCGTGTTCGAGCTTGGCTCCATGTCCGCTGCGGCGCGGGATCAGCGGACGTCGCCCGCGGTGGCTTCTGCCCGCATCGCCGATCTGGAAAAACATTTGGGCATCCGGCTCTTCAACCGGACGACGCGGCGCCTGCAGCCGACCGAGAACGGGCGGCTTTTCTACGACGGCGCGCGCAAGGTGCTTGAGTCGATCGACGATGCCGAGGCGGCGGTCATGGCCTCGACACAGATGCTGCGGGGGACGGTCTTCGTGGCCGCACCTCTGGGTGTGGGTCGCAGGTTCATCGCGCCACATGTGCCGTCGTTCAAGGATACCTATCCGCAGATCGACATTCGCCTGCGCCTCTCGGACCGCAAGATCGATGTGGTGACGGAAGGGCTGGACATGGCCTTTCATCTTGGCGCGCTTGAGGATTCCACGCTGAAGATGCGGCTTGTCGCGGATTGCCCGCGCCTTCTGTGCGCTGCGCCAGCCTATGTCGCGCGGCGCGGTGATCCCATGACCGGAGAGGCGATGGTGCGTGACCGGCACGACTGCCTCAACCTGCGCTTTCCCGGCGCGCCGGAGTTCCAGTGGACGCTGAAAACCGCGGAGGGTCCGCGCCGGTTCGAGGTGACGGGCCCGTTCGAGACCGACGACGGCGATGTGCTGACCGGCTGGGCGCTGGACGGGCGGGGTATCATCCTGAAGCCGATCTTCGAGGTGGCCGACCACCTGCGCGCCGGACGGCTGGTGCCGGTCGTGCGCGAGACGCCGCCGCTCCCGGTGCAACTGTCGTGCCTGACCCAGCACCGCCGCCTGCGCGACCCGAAGATCCGTGCATTCACCGATTTCATCGTCGCGCGCTGCCGTGCCGATCTTGCCCGGGCCATCGCGGACCTGCCAAGCTTCAGCTGACCTCGTGACGCCTTGAGGCAACCGGCCGGCGCCTGTATGGGAGGCGTGACAGATGAGGTTCGCCATGCCGCACTTCCTGACCACCACCGATCCCGATTTCGAGGCGGCCTTTGCCGCCCTCTTGACCATGAAGCGCGAGGATGCGCCGGATGTCGATGCTGCCGTGGCCGAGATCATTGCCGAGGTGCGGACCCATGGCGACAAGGCGGTGATCGCCCTGACAGAACGGTTCGACCGGCTTGCCCTGACGCCCGAAACGCTGGCCTTTTCGCCCGAGGAGATCGCCGCCGAGTGTGCGAAGGTCTCGCCCGAGGACCGCGCGGCGCTGGAGCTTGCGGCAGACCGTATCCGGGCCTATCACACGCGCCAGATGCCCGAGGATCAGCGCTGGACCGATGCGGCGGGCGCCTCGCTCGGCTGGCGCTGGACGCCGGTTTCTGCGGCCGGGCTCTATGTGCCGGGCGGGCTTGCCTCCTATCCCTCGTCGGTTCTGATGAATGCCATTCCGGCCAAGGTGGCGGGGGTAGAGGCGCTGGTCGTCTGCTGCCCGACGCCGGGCGGTGTGGTCAACCCGCTGGTCCTTCTTGCGGCGCAGATCGCAGGGGTGGACAAGGTCTACCGCATCGGCGGCGCCCAGGCGATCGCCGCACTGGCCTACGGGACCGAGACGATCCGCCCCGTCGACAAGATCACCGGCCCCGGCAATGCCTATGTGGCGGCCGCCAAACGCCGTGTCTTTGGCTGCGTCGGCATCGACATGATCGCCGGCCCCTCGGAAATTCTCGTCATTGCCGACAAGGACAACGACCCCGACTGGATCGCGCTCGACCTTCTGAGCCAGGCCGAGCATGACGAAAGCGCGCAGTCGATCCTTGTGACCGACGATGCAGGCCTTGCGCGGGCGGTGGTCGCGGCGGTTGAGCGGCGGCTTGAGACGCTCGAACGGCGAGCCATCGCGGGGGCGAGCTGGCGCGACTTCGGCGCGGTCATCATCACCCGCGATCTGGCCGAGGCGGCGGCGGTGTCGAACCGGGTGGCACCGGAGCATCTGGAGCTTTGCACCGCCGACCCCGAGGCACTGGCCGCCCGGATCACCCACGCCGGCGCGATCTTCCTCGGAAGCTGGACACCGGAAGCGATTGGCGATTACGTGGGCGGGCCGAACCATGTTCTGCCGACGGCCCGGTCCGCGCGGTTTTCAAGTGGGTTGAGTGTGATGGATTTTCTCAAGCGGACCACGATCGCCCGGATGTCGCCCGAAGCGCTCGCCGCGATCGGCCCGGCCGCCGAGCGCCTTGCAAATTCGGAAAGCCTTGAGGCGCATGGCCTCTCGGTCCGCGCCCGGCTCGACCGGCTGAATGGCGGATGCGCGCAATGAGCCGGATCTGTCATATCGAAATCGACGATACCGGGCTGCCCGCGCCAACGCCGGAAATCGAACAGGAACGCAAGGTCGCGATCTTTGACCTTCTCGAGGACAACAGCTTTGACCTGCCGCCACGCGGCGACGGCGCGAAGCCCGAAGGCCCCTACCGGCTCGCGCTTGCCATTCGGGAAAAGCGGCTGGTCTTCGATATCGGCTCCGATCAGGGCGAGAAGGTCGCGGAATTCCACCTCTCGCTATCGCCATTCCGGCAGGTGGTGAAGGATTACTTCCAGATCTGCGAGAGCTATTTCGAGGCCGTGAAGCGCCTGCCGCCAAGCCAGATCGAAGCCATCGACATGGCCCGGCGCGGGATCCACAATGAAGGCGCGCGGGTGCTGCAGGAGCGGCTCGACGGCAAGGCCGCGCTCGACATCGACACGGCGCGCCGCCTCTTCACGCTCATCTGCGTGCTGCATTTCGGGGGCTGAGCGTGGCAGCAGGGCTTCCGCAGTCAGTCCTCTTCTGTTGCGATCACAACGCGGTGCGTTCGCCCATGGCGGAAGGGCTGATGAAAAAGCTCTACGGCCAAGCCTGCTATGTCCAGTCGGCAGGCGTCAAGAACGACATGGAGATCGACGGCTTTTCGATTGCGGTCTGCCAGGAACTGGGGATCGAGTTGTCGCGCCACCGCTCGCGCTCCTTCGAGGAGATGCAGCAATGGGGGGACGATCTCTCCGGGTTCGATCTGGTGGTGGCGCTGTCGCCCGCCAGTCAGCGGCAAGCGCTGGAGTTCACCCGCTTCTTTCATCTCGATGTCGAATACTGGCCGGTGATGGACCCGACCGGCATCGGCGAGACGCGGGAAGCCAAGCTTGCCGCCTTCCGCCAGACGCGCGACCAGATCCGCGCCAAGATGATCGAGCGGTTTGGTCCACCTCTGGAGGCCGAGGTGGCCGAGACCGGATGAAAGGCACACGATGACCGCAGCGATCACGCTGGCCGCCGCAGCCTATCCGCTCGACTGGTTCGAGGATTGGGCGGCCTATGAGGCAAAGATCACCCGATGGGTCAGCGCGGCCGCCGAGCAGGGCGCGCATCTTCTGGTGTTTCCCGAATACGGCGCGATGGAGCTTGCCTCGCTCGGCGGGGCGGCGGTCGCGGCCGATCTTGAAGGCGCGCTTCGCGAGGTGGATCAGCACCGCGCGGCGGCGCTCGATCTCCACCTTCGGCTGGCGTCAGAACGTCGTGTTCATATCCTGACGGCCTCGGGCCCCGCCTATGGCCTGCCGCACGCGGCTGGACGGCCCGTGAACCGGGCGAGCCTTGTCGGACCCTCGGGCCTTGTCGGGCATCAGGACAAGGTCATGATGACCCGGTTCGAGCGCGACGATTGGAACGTCGTCGCGGGCGAGGGGCTTTCGGTCTTCGAGACCCCTCTCGGCCGGATCGGCGTCCTGATCTGCTATGACAGCGAATTCCCGCTTCTGGGCCGGGCGCTGGCCGAGGCAGGGGTCGAGATCCTGCTTGTCCCCTCCGCGACCGAAGCGCTCGCCGGTTTCACGCGGGTCCGTGTCGGTGCGATGGCGCGCGCGCTCGAAGGTCAGATGATCGTGGTCCATGCCCCGGTGGTCGGCACGGCCGCCTGGTGTGTGGGGATGGAGCAAGGCACCGGTGCGGCCTCGGTCTATGGTCCGCCCGACCGGGGCTTTCCGGCGACCGGCATTCTGGCCGAGGGGACGCAAGGCGAACCCGGCTGGGTCTATGCGGCGGTCTCGACTGCGGCCGTGGCCGAAGTGCGGCGGGATGGCGGGGTGCTCAACCTGCGGCATTGGCCCGAACAACTGCCGCAGCTCACGCGTCTTGCCCGCCATGCCGCCCCCAGCACATAGGGCTTGAAATCTCCTTCTATCAGGCGCAATTAACGCGCGCCCCGGTTCAGGCCGGGAATACCGTAACGATGGAGTGGACATGGCCAAGGAAGAAGGTCTCGAATTTCCGGGCGTCGTCAAGGAACTCCTGCCCAATGCGACGTTCAGGGTCGAGCTGGAAAACGGCCATGAGATCATTGCGACGATGGCAGGAAAGATGCGCAAGAACCGGATCCGGGTGCTGGCCGGCGACAAGGTTCAGGTGACGATGACGCCCTATGATCTGACCAAGGGGCGGATCAATTACCGTTTCAAGTAAGGTGGGTTTGCGCCTGATCCTCGGATCGGCCAGCCCGCGCCGGAAGGAGCTTCTGGCGCAACTCGGCCTCACCCCGCACGACATCCGCGCGCCCGACATCGACGAGACGCCCTTGAAGGCGGAACTCCCGCGGCACTACTGCGCCCGCATGGCGCGTGAAAAGGTCGAGGCCATCGTGGCGACGCCGGATGATGTGGTTCTCTGCGCCGATACCACCGTCGCCCTCGGCCGCCGCATCCTCGGCAAGGCGGAGACCGCAGGCGAGGCCGCGGACTTCCTGCTCAGGCTCTCGGGCCGTCGCCACCGCGTCATCACAGCCGTCGCGGTGAAGCGCGGCGACCGGGTCTGGGAACGCGTGGTGGAAACCGTCGTGAAGGTCAAATCCCTCTCGGATGCCGATCTCAACAGCTATCTCGCCAGCGATGAATGGCGCGGCAAGGCGGGTGCCTACGGCATCCAGGGCCGCTTCGGGGCGTTCATTCCCTGGCTTCAAGGCTCATTCACCGGCGTCGTCGGCCTGCCGGTCGCCGAGACCGCGCAGCTTCTTCAGGCGGCCGGCATCGACATCCACGGGGCGGACGCATGATCGGGCGGCTCGTCGTTCTGGGTGAGTATCGCGGGCGGGAAGCCGCGGCGCTCATCGTCGATGGCCAGTTGCAGGACCTGCTGATCGATCCCGGTGCGGCGGCCGATTTCGCTGTCGGCGCGGTCTTGCGCGGCACGGTCGATCGCCAGATGAAGGGGCAGGGCGGGGTTTTTGTGAAACTGCCGGCGGGGGCGAAGGGCTTTCTGCGTGAGACCGGCGGCCTCAGCCCCGGCCAATCCCTCCTGCTTCAGGTCTCCGGCTATGCCGAGCCGGGCAAGGCGCTTCCCGTCACCACCCGGCTGATCTTCAAGAGCCGTCTGGCGATCGTGACACCCGGCGCGCCGGGGCTCAACATCTCGCGCCGGATCAGGGATGCCGATCGTCGCGACCGGCTTGACGCGATGGCGGCGGCGGCGATGGCAGGGTCGCCCCATGGCCTCGTTCTGCGCTCGGCAGCCGAATGGGCCGCCGACGCGGAGATCGCAGGCGATATCGCCCGGATGCGCGGCCTTGCCGAGGCGATACTGGCCGATGACGAGGGCGCGCCCGAGCTGCTGCTTGATGCGACAGGGCCGCACGATCAGGCCGCATCCGACTGGTCCGACCCGGCACCCGATGAAGTTGCCGAGGGCGAAGGCGCCTTCGCCCGCCACGGCGTGGACGAGATGATCGATGCGGTTCTTGACCCGCTGGTGCCGCTCGCGGGCGGCGGGCACATGGCGGTCGAGCCGACCCGCGCGCTGGTGGCGGTGGACGTCAACACCGGCAGCGAC
>JBGSNN010000375.1:0-34252 GCA_041739655.1 Albidovulum sp.
GCCGTCGGCAGCCCCGCCTCCTGCTCCTTGATCATCCCGATAATCTGCGCTTCGGTGAAACGGCTTTTCCTCATCTCGTCTGCTCCTTCAGGTTGGGCAGACTCTACATCAGACTGAGGGAACTTCCGGGGGGCAGGTCAAGGTCTACGAACTGGCCCGAGCCGCCCGGCCCGAACGCTGGTCAGGCCCGACGCGGAACTGGCAGCCCACAGCCTCCGTCTGGCTGAACCCGGAACGGCCGAATGCCAGGTGCGGAGGCCATGGGTCCGACGGCGCGCTCCCCGATGAAGCTGGCGGCGGCGGACCCATGGTCGGACCAGCCAAACGCGCAGCCTAAAACGAAACCAGGCGACAACTGCTTTGACAAACACCGCTCCCGAACGCAAACGCAAAAAACAGACGCGACTTGGCTATGAACTCCCCGCTCAGAGTCAGAGATCTATTGGGTGGCGGTACGATCACAAATCGCCCTTAGGTCATCGGCGAGCGTTAGCGGGTCAAACGGCTTCACCATGACACCCGCGGCACCGAGCTCAAGAAATCCTCGCATGGCTTCCTCATGCACCTTTGCTGTGATAAAAACGATTGGAACGCTCCTGCCTGCCTCCAGCTTCCGCAACTCCTTGAAGGTCTGCTCTCCGCTCATCTCCGGCATCATCGAGTCGAGCAGTATGACATCCGGGTGAATTTTACCAAATAGCTGCAGAGCCTCGGTTCCAGAACCACATTGTATGACATGCAGCCCCCCAATATGTTCAAGCGCAACCCGAACTATATCCCTAATGTCTTCGTCATCATCGACGTGCAAAACAGTTTTGATCATAATTCTTCGTTCCCTTCCAGGTTACGGTGCCTTAGGGGTCTGCACCATTCGCATCTCGAAAATGAGCGCATCTATGCTATTCAACACCAAGCTACTGCTAAAATTATGCCGACCCCAGAGCTCCGGAGAAGTCACCTCTTCGAGTTGGGCCGCCGCATCACCAACTGGTCCGAAACCAAGCGTCCGTGCGATTCCGCAGATCTTGTGAGATTCATAGTGGACGGGTCCAGGATCAAGCAGCGAACCGTGGGAGGCGAACGCTACGCGAAATTGCTGCAGTTCGGCCATCTGGACGGCGAGGCGGTCTATAAACTTCTCTGCAACTTCCGCAAGGACCCGATTAATTTCGTCCTGGCCTCCGCCGGGGCTTCTGCCATTACGCATCGAATACTCTCAACAAGCGCGCCACCCAAGACCCGTGCAGAGCTTGTCTTACGCTCTCTCGCATTCTGTCCATAACAGAGGTCCCGGTGTCAGCCGCCCGTCTAAGTCCATCAATGGACCGAAGCAGTAACCCCTCACGTCTATCAAGGTCATAGAACTTATTAAAAGTTCTCGGCCCCACAGTTAATGAGATGGCCTGACGTAATCCGGTAGAATCTTCCACGATCGACTCCTCCATGTTCGACCTTAAAGCATCAGTGAAATCGATCATCTCCAACTGATCGTACTTATGCGAGGCGCACACGAAGATACCATTTCCAATGTAAGATATAAAATAGCTCTGAGCCGCAAGTGAGTCCGACAGCACCTTTGCCACCTCGTGCAAAAACTGGTACTGGTCCGCGAAGTTCCAAGATTCGATCAAGTTGTCGAACGCATTAATCCGCACCGCGAACGCATTTACAGAAAATGTGCGAGTCAGGGGCGTCTGAAGCATTAAGTTACACAATACAACGTAGTCAACCACGCTCGCGATGCCGACAATCGGCACCGATCCCGGGGCTGCCTGCCTCTCAGGCGCTATGACTTCAGAGTAGAATGTATTAAATCTTTCCTGAGTTTTCGCGACCTCGTCGCGATACCTCGATACGGTGGTGGACACCCTGATCCGGGTCTTCAGTTCAAGAACGTCGAACGGTTTTATAACATAATCCACCGCTCCCGCATCAAATGCCTCCTGAATCTGAGACTTGTCCTTCAGAGAGGAGATCATGATTACTGTTGCATTTGGATAACTCGGGAGCGAACAGATCTTGCGGCAAAGAGAGATTCCATCCATTCCCGGCATTCTTATGTCAAGCAGAAACACATCAAAAGGTTCGAGTGACTCAAAGATAACATTCAGAGCCGACTCGGCAGATTCGGCGGTAGTGATGTCGGGAAAGCCGCTACTCTCTAGATAGGATGATAATACACGCAGCTGCAGCGGATCATCATCCACCGCAAGAATGCGCGTGTTTTTCGTTTGAGACTGAAAAAGTGCCACAACCCTGATCCTCTGCCCTGCGCGCGAACAAAATCGGACTAGGATACATGCAGAGCATTGTTTTGACTTCTGCAACTCGCACTGGGGTTGTCACGCGCTCATGGACTCATACTAAGACGAGAGTTGATGTTGTGCCAGAGCTACTTCGGCTCAGCGCACGCTTTCATGGCGTTTGTGCTGGCAAGTACGACGGAGCGGGCGCTTGCAGCAATGGACGCCTCAGCTCGTTCGATGAGTAGGTTCGACGCAGTGGGTGGCCTGGAGCGCAAGTGGCGCCCCGACGGTCCGGGAGGTCAGAGGATACAGCGACAAACTGTCGGGAAGGGACATTGGTCTTGCCCTATCCGCACAAAATGCGGGCATACGACGAAGGAAGCAGCATGAGCTGTCGGCCAGCTGCGTCACTCAACGGCAACAGGACTCGGCAGACGCGTGAGGGCGCGCGCGCCGCGTCGGCGTGGGCCACCCGCCGGCAAAAGAACACTGGTTCCACGCAGGGAGGAACCAGATTTGTCATTCTCAAGCCACAATGACCTGAAAAATTTCGAGTTAGCGCGGTTGTCTGAACGGCCGCGCCCAAGTGACTCAAAGTCGATCGCAGCTCGCGCGCAGGTAGCAAAGTCTATGGACAAGAAAGTTACAAAATTCGATCGACGCAAGGCGCGCGAACAGTACCTCAAGGACTATGTTGCGGGAGGCATTCGACTTTTTTGGCAACGCCATGCCATGTATTTCGGGGCGTTTCTGCTTTCGATCGCGTATTACGGTGTTGAGATTGGAGTCTTCAGTTACCTGTCTATAATTCTGTCGGAGGTTTACGATCACTTATTGGCTCAACGTATTAACGTCTGGAGTGATCATTCACCTTCGGCGACCAAACGCTATTATTATCTAGTGATTCTCGGAACAGTTCTGAATGCCTGTGCCATTTCTACGTTTGTCGTTGTGGCGGCCTGGATAGAGGGCGGTAGCTCCCACTTTACACCGCTGATGTTTTTATTCGCGGCCGCGCTGTTCGCAGCGATGAACACGCATCAGATCATACCCGCCTTGACTGTCAGGCTGGCAATATATGCGCTTGCATTTGTGGAGATAGCGACGCAGAATCTTCTAACATCGCGTCCGCCAATATCCTCAAATCATTGGCTTCATTTTTTCACCGTCATGTTTGTAATGTACTTCATCGTCGACTGCTCAATTGCCTTCCTCAAGATGTACAGAATAAATCTCAGGCAGTTCGATGAGCTAAGAAAAGAGCATGCATCCGCCGTGAATGCTTATCGTGCCAAGGCGGAGTTTCTATCCATAGTCAGCCACGAGCTGCGAACGCCAATCACATCCATTAAAGGCTCTCTCAGCCTCGCCCAGAGCGGGAAGATCGGTCAGGTCCCGGAGAGCATCGCTCACTTCCTTACAGTTGCCAACAGGAACGCAGATAGGTTGGCAACGCTGATTGACGACCTGCTTGACTTTCAAGCGATCGAGGCAGGCAAGCTCGGAATGGAACTTCGCGAAATGGACATATATCCTGTGCTGCAGGACGCAATAGAGATCACTGCGAACTACCTCAAGGACAAGCATGTTGTAGTCAAATATATCGGTACCCCGAAGAAGGTTCTCGTAATTGGCGACCCGAAAAGGCTCATACAAGTTCTTGCAAACGTACTTTCGAATGCGGTGAAGTTTTCGAATGATTACGGAACTGTGGAAGTGGATCTTGGCGCCTTTGGGCAAAGTGCATGCGTATCCGTTCGAGATTTCGGAAAGGGCATTCCTCCAGGGTGTGAGGAGAGGGTCTTTTCACCGTTTTCTCAAATTGATTCCTCGGATGCTCGGCCAATCAATGGGACAGGGTTAGGCATGTGCGTCTCAAGAAGTATTATGCGTGAGCACGATGGCAACATAAGTTACGAGAGTGAGCTTGGTTCGGGCACGGTGTTCAATATCACGATTCCGGTCTCACTTGACACCAAGCGCCCCGCCAGGACGACGCAAAGTGCCGTTGCTGGACGAATTGACAAGTTCAAGGACACCGCAGCCGCAGTGTGAAGCAAGGCTCATGTATGCAGATATGCCATTTCAACGTAGCGCCGGATTCAATGGGCATTGATGATGTGACCGCCCCCCCGACGGCATCGGTGTGCCAAGGTGGGTCTGCGATGATCCACAAAGGAGGACGGGCATGTCAGAGATTACCACGGTCGGGCTCGATCTGGCGAAGACTGTGTTTCAGGCACATGGGGCTGATGCCTCGTGGCGGGCGGTGCTGCGCAAGAAGCTGCGACGGGACCAGGTTCTGGAGTTTTTCAGCCAGCTACCGTCGTGCATTGTCGCGATGGAGGCCTGCGGCGGTGCCCACTTCTGGGGCCGTGAGATAGGGAAGCTGGGCCATGACGTGCGACTCATCCCACCTGCCTACGTCTAGCCATTCGTGAAGCGGCAAAAGAATGATGGTGAGGAGGACCGTGGCCCCGGTGGGGCCGCGTAAGCCGACGAACGATGCGGAGGCCATCTGCGAAGCGGCGCAACGTCCGACAATGCGCTTCGTGCCTGTGAAGAGCGAAGAGACTCAGGGCGCGGCGATGGTGTTTCGCGTGCGCGAGCTTTTGATCCGGCAGAGGACCCAGGCGATCAACGCCCTGCGCGGCCATCTGACAGAGTTCGGGCAGATCGTGCCGCAGGGCGCTGCGAATGCATCGAAGCTGATTGCAATCGTCGAAGACCCGGAATGCGACCTGCCCGCCGATGCCATCCCCACACTCAAGGTCCTGATCGCGGCACTGGCGCAGTTGGCAGCAGAGATCGGCAAGCTCGACACCGAGATCGCCGTAAGCGGTCTCTGGGCACCACGGGCCGTTCAGCGTGACGGCTTGAGGTTCCAGGGCAGCAGGTTGTCGATGTTGCTTTGCGGGTGGCCGTTGGCGATCGCCGTCAGGGTGGCCTTGAGGTAGGCGAAGGGTTCGACGCTGTTGATCTTGCAGGTGCCGATCAGCGACGCGATGTGGCCCCAGGCGACGCCGCCTTCGTCATGGCCGGCGAAGAGGGCGTTCTTTCGATTGAGGGCGATGGGGCGGATCAGGTTTTCGATCCTGTTTGAGTCGATCTCCACACGGCCATCAGTCAGGAAGGTTTGCAGCCCGTCCCAGTGGTTATGGATGTAGGCGAGCTTTTCGCCCAATCGGGACTTGGTGGAGATCTTGCGGCGTTGCGCCTGGAGCCACTCGCCGAAGGCGGCCACCAGCGGCGCGGTGCGGGCCTGACGGGCGGAGAGGCGATGGCCGGGGGAGATGCCGCGGATATCCGCTTCGATGACATAGAATTCGGCAATGCGGCGCAGGCCTTCTGCCGCAATTTCAGAGCCGTCGCGGTCGAAGACTTCCTTCAGTTTGCGCCGGGCATGGGCCCAGCAATGGGCCACCCGAAGGGGCGCGCCGCCCTTGCGCGAGGGCTTCGTCAACCGGTTGTAGCCCTGATAGCCATCGATCTGCAGGATGCCGTCGAAGCCGGTCAGGAAGGTCTCGGCATTCTCGCCAGCACGGCCGGGGGCGTAGAAGTAAACCACGCCGGGCGGGTCCTCGCCGCCCCAGGGTCGGTCATCGCGAGCCAGAGCCCAGAGATAGCCGGTCTTTGTGGTCCCACGCCCCGGGTCCAGCACCGGGGCCGTCGTTTCGTCCATGAACAACTTGCCTGATCGCTTCAGGTAGTCGGCCAGCCGGTCCACCACCGGCTTCAGGTGGAACGCGGCCTTGCCCACCCAGTCGGCCAGAACGGCACGGTGCAGATCAAGACCCGCCCGCGCCAGGATCTGGCTCTGGCGATATAACGGCAGGTGATCGGCATACTTGCTGACCAGCACATGGGCGATGGCCGCCTCTGTCGGCAGGCCACCCATGATCAGGTGGCTGGGCGCCGGTGCCTGCGTCACCCCGTCGGTGCAGGACCGGCAGGCGTATTTAGGGCGCACGGTGACGATGACGCGCAACTGGGCAGGCACGATGTCCAGCCGCTCGCTGCGGTCTTCACCGATCCTGTGCATGACGCCGCAGCCGCAGGGACAAATCAGGCTGGCGGGCTCAATGACCTCTTCGATACGCGGCAGCGTGGCTGGCAGATTGCCGATGGTGCGCCTGGGGGCGGGCCTGGTTGCCCCGTCACCCGCTTTGGCGGCACGTTGTTCCTTTTCCGCCTCGACCTCGGCCAGCGCGATGGACAGGTCCTCGAACGCCAGCTGCCGCTCATCCTCGGTCAGCTTTTCCGACCGCTTGCCATGCAGCGCATGGTACATCTCGGCGATCAGATGCTCCTGGCGTCTGGTGATATCCTTGAGGGCCGCCACCTCTTCCAGCAACGCCTGAACCGCCGAGCGTTGCGCGCCGGGAATGGCGGAAAGGTCAAGGGCAGAGGCGGCGGACATGCCCGATTTTTATCAAGAACCTCCGGCAGAAGCATGCAAAATCAGGGGGCTGATTCATTCTGCCGCAGCAGGGGGGCGTGTTTCCAGCGCCTTGACGCGGCGCCAGTCGAGCCCGGCAAACAGCGCCTCGAACTGGGCATGGTTCAGCGCCATCACCCCGTCCTTGATGGCAGGCCAGGTGAAGGTTGAATCCTCCAGCCGCTTGTAAGCCATCACAAGGCCGGTGCCGTCCCAATACAAAAGCTTCAGCCGATCAGCCCGGCGCGAGCGGAACACAAACACCGTGCCGGTGAACGGATCCTTGCGCAGCACCGACGACACCAGCGCGCAAAGCCCGTCATGACCCTTGCGGAAGTCGACGGGCTTCGTCGCCACCATGATCCGCACCCGGTTCGATGGGAAGATCACCGGCTTGCCGCCAAGGCGCGCACGACCGACGCAATCCGCTCCGCCGAGGCCCCGGCTTCCAGACGGATCACTACCGCGCCTGCGACGATCTCCGGTCGGGCCACGCCACCAGCATCGGCGCGCGGCGCATCCTCAGCGGGGCAGAGCATCAGCGCCGCGAACTCCACCGGATCCGTCGGCGCAGGCAGCACCAGCCGCCCCTTGCGCGCCAGGGTCCGCCAGGAGGACACATGGTTCGCAGGCACACCGTGCCGCCGCGCCACCGCGTTCACGGTCACACCCGGCATCAGCGTCTCGGCCACGATCCGCGCCTTCACCTCATCCGGCCACTTCCGGTTCCGACGGCCGCAGCCGCCAGCCGGGAGAAACTCCAATGCAGACTCCACGGAGAACCTCCATCCCAACAATCATCACGGTCCAATGAACCGATCACGATGCCGGGCGGAAGGTGGGGGGCAGAGAACGCTTACCGTCTAACCGCATGGATTCACAATGTGAATCCTCTACGATCAGAGTTCTGCAACAACGCCGATTCAATGGCAACTTCACGGCACATTTGACAATACTAGTCTGGCACCTTTGATGACAACGGCAAGGTGAACCAAAACACACTTCCTCCGCGTGGGCTACTCACTACGCCGATCTCGCCGCCCATTTGCTCTACGAGGCTTTTGCAGATAGCAAGCCCGAGACCAGTACCTCCCGACTTTCGTACTCCAGATCCATCAACCTGAACGAAACGCCCGAAAACTTTACTCTCCATTTCAACAGGGATTCCGCATCCGGTGTCTTCAACACGGAACTTAACCTTCTCGCCGATCATTTTTGTGTCGAGCAGTATTTTCCCACGGTCCGTAAATTTCATTGCGTTAGATAGAAGATTTGTCAAAATCTGACGCAATCTAATCTCATCGGCTCGCACATGAACTTGAGTAGATCTGACGTCAAGCATGAGGCCTTTCGCCTCGATGATCTCCTTGAAAGTCTCGGAGACGTCAGTCAGGAGGGTGCCGGCGTCAACGTCGGTGAGATCGAGCGCCATCATGCCCGCCTCGATCTTGGAGAAGTCGAGCAAATGGTCAACTAGTAGCAGCAGGTGCTGTGCGGACCTATGAACCTTCGATGCCATTCCCTCGACTGCCGCTTCCAGTTGATCAAAGCGATGGGCAAGGTAGGGGGAGTTCTCGAGCGCAATAACCTGGCGAAGTTCCTTGGTTGCGGGGAGCAAGTTGATTGCGGCAATAAGCCTGCTGTATCCCACGACAATTGTGAGGGGAGTGCGCAACTCATGGCTGAGGACGCTGATGAAATCGGACTTGGCACGATCGGCTGCCCTTGCGGCTTCGGTTGCTAGTTTCAGTTCGGTTATGTCCACACCG
Organism: Albidovulum sp.; assembly: GCA_041739655.1. Taxonomy (GTDB): domain Bacteria; phylum Pseudomonadota; class Alphaproteobacteria; order Rhodobacterales; family Rhodobacteraceae; genus Albidovulum. The sequence goes on from JBGSNN010000375.1 coordinate 8,454, forward strand.
AATCCGACGATGCCTCCATCCTTCGTCTTGCGCTCAGAGACTTTCAGCCATCTTCCGTCGTCCAGCTTTTGTTCGACCAACATGTTTCCGGAGTAATGAGCGGCCAAACGCTCGCCAATCCATTCCTCTTCGCGGTCTTTGGCATCCGGATACTGGCCTCGCGCAACTCCGCCGCGAATAATTTCCTCGAAGGTTGCGCCAGGTGTCAGCAAGCCTTCGGAGGTTTTGTAGATTTCGTGATACCGTCGATTCGAAGCCGCTAACCTGTCAGCCGAGTCAAAGAGCGCGAATCCATCGTCGAGGGACTCGATGGCATCCATCAGGCGATCTTCTGCGAGCTGCCGCTTGCGAAGTAGACCAAAGATGATGTTCAGGGCCACGATGGCTATGAGGGTACGCAGCAGTCCGAGCCCCGCAATTGTCGCGGCCCTCGGAGAAACGAATGGCCATCCTGTCTTTGGTGCCAAATAGACTTGCCATGAGGCGGTTGGAGTCGCGAGTTGGGTGATGACCGGGTCCATCTTGCGCACGCTTGGAGTGCCGTGGATAACTTCGCCGCCCGCCATGATCAGAATGTCTGCGCCGCCGTTTTCCAGGTCGATGTCGATCCCTTGAAAAAAGCGATCAACGTCGACTACGAGTGATATCATTGCACGAGGCCTCGGTAGGCTTTGCTCTGCGGAGGGCATGGGCAACGCCAAGCGCAAAATGAAACCTCGGTCGCCCTGCACGAGGTCGACGGGCCCCAAGAATACCGGTTGGGGAGAGTGCATCGCGCTTTCGACCCCTTGGATCTGTCCAGGCAGATCACGGAGGTCGAGTCCGATCAACATTGAATTTGGTCCTACTGGGTGAACTCTGCTGACGACATAGTCTCTGGTCAGCGACAGGTTTCTAATCCCGGATGCATTGGCGCCAAGGCGATCGGCAGCAGCACTAAAGTTTTTTTGGTCAATGTTCGGGTTGAGCAAGACAACGGCCGCCATGCCATTCGCCCAAGCCACCATTTCGGAAATCTTCGCGTCAAGCTTGAAGGCAACAGAGTGGATGGTTTCGGTCACGCTGGCCGTCATCTCTTGTCTGTAGACGCGATAATTCAGACGCTCACTCCAGATGCCGACCGCCATGCTGACGGCGATGATCATGGCATAGAGGCTGAACTCCAGGGTCCTATACTTCACACTGACCTCCGAGAGGGGCGTGTGTACTTTCGGCGCATCTGAGCAGCCGATCGCGGCCGTGCTTGTCCAATTTAATCGCCGTGTGCATTGGGCTCAATTGTGCTTTGGCCAGTTGAGATACAAAGATGAATGTTTGGGAGGGGACTTGCCTCGATCGGGTCGACGCTGCGGTCTGCTCTTCTAGGCCAAGGTCGTTGAGCGGCCCTTCGAATCTTCCTTGGACAGCCAAAATGTGCGGCTTTACGCAAAGGGGCATCGCAGAGATTGAGAAGGCGCGCGCAATGTCGACGGTCTTTCGTGTCTCGGGCCCGGTGTAAATGGCAGGAGCGTAGTTGAACTCACCGCTCCAAATCCCACGCTGCGGGCTTCGTTGCAAGGAGATCTTCCGCGGGCGATAAGCGCCTCCGGCATGTATTTGCTTCGAAAGGAACTGATCGTGGCGGCTCGCGATGCTGGCCCACCCCCTCAGCCGATCATCTACCACAGATGGACCACGGTGCCACCTCTTCATCTGGTTCGCCTACCAAATGCCACCTCGTCGCCTTGCGCTTTGGCGGTGGAATCTCGTAATGGAGTTCAGATCAGGTGCCTGGATACAGATGGGCTGGGCGATGAAGGTGGGCATCCCGAAGCAGGGCGCGGAGATCGCCTCCTTCCGGCGGCCTGCCTCCGCCACAACGGTTGACTGTGTTTGATCTCTGTCTTGACGGTGCCTGCCTGTGCGGTCCCGACAGTGTGGTTCCAGACCGTCAAATCAAACCCTGCCGGGGAGAGATTGCGCGCAAGATGTGCGCCCATCCGGCCTGCCGCTGCGCTGCGAAGCCTAGGCGCATCACGCGACCTGCGCGCCGTTCTGCGCGCCAATCCCCGAGATCGCCTGGATCAGGTTGTCCTCGGTCACTTCCTCCGAGGTGAATGTGCGGATGATCCGCCCGTGATACATGGCGACGACCCGGTCCGACACATGCAGCACCTCAGGCATTTCCGACGAGATCACGATCACCGCATAGCCCTGCGCCGCGAGGTTGCGGATCAGGTTGTGGATCTCGGCCTTGGAGCCGACATCGATGCCGCGCGTGGGTTCATCGACGATGAGCACGCTCGGGTGCATCGATAGCCACTTGCCGATCACGATCTTCTGCTGATTGCCGCCGGACAGGTTGCCAACGAGCTGCTTCCAGCCCGGCGTGCGGATGTTCAGCCGGTCGCGATACTGATCGAAGATCGCAATCTCGGCACCGTTCGCCACGAACGGCCCGGCCTTAAGGTCATCGACCTGCGGCAGCGTCATGTTGTCCCGGCAGTTCATAGCGAGGATCAGTCCCTGTCCCTTGCGGTCCTCGGGCACGAGGCTGATGCCGTGGGCAATGGCGTCGGCCGGCGAATGGATGCGGGTCTCCTCGCCATCGAGGAAGATCGTACCGGAAGAGGGGTCACGCAGGCCGAACAGGGTTTCGGCGATCTCCGTCCGGCCCGCCCCGACCAGGCCGTAGAATCCAACGACTTCGCCGCGGCGGACCGCGAAGCTCACGTCCCGATAAAGATCGCCACAACCGAGGTTCCGCACTTCCAGCGCGACGGTGCCCAGTTCGTGATCGCTGACATTGCGGTTGAATTCGAGCTTGCGCCCAATCATGAGCTGCGTGATTTCATCCTCGTTCGTCTCGGCGGTGTTCAGCGTGCCGCGATATTGCCCGTCGCGCAGGACGCTGATCCGGTCGGTGATCTTGAATATCTCTTCCATGCGGTGGGAAATATAGATGATCCCGACACCCTGCGCCTTCAGATCCGAGATGACATCGAAAAGCACGACCTTTTCGGCATCGGTCAGCGATGCTGTCGGTTCGTCGAAAATTACCGCCTTGGCGTCGACCGTCAGCGCGCGCGCGATCTCGACCATCTGCTGATTGGCAATCGAAAGATCGCCGACACGCGTATTTGCGTCGAACCCGACCTTGAGTTTTTCCAGGATCAAGTTGGTCTGCAGGTTCAGCTTGGCCCAGTCGACCAAACCGAAGCGCTTGCGTGGCAGCTCGCCGAGATAGATGTTCTCGGCCACGGACAGTTCGTCGGCAAGGCTCAGCTCCTGGTGGATGAAGACGATGCCATTGGCCTTGGCTTCCAGCGGCGAGGTCATCACCACGGGCTGTTCGCCGACCACGACGCGGCCTTCATCCGGCGGATAGATGCCGCCCAGAACCTTCATCAGGGTGGACTTGCCCGCGCCGTTCTCCCCCATCAGCGCGTGCACTTCGCCGGGCAGAACCGAAAAGGTGACGCCGTCCAGCGCACGTACGCCGGGAAAGGTCTTGACGATGCCTTCAAGGCGCAGGGCCGGGGTTTGAACCGTCATATCTTCAACGCCTCCTTGCCTTTGATGTTCAGCTGCCGATCAAGGAACAGCACCGCGATGAGGATCAGGCCGATCACGAGGTTCACCGTCTCGGTATTCGCGCCGATATGCGAAAGCCCCTTGCGCAGAAGCTGGATCGCCAGCACGCCGCCGAAGGTCGAGAGGATCGAGCCCGCCCCGCCGGTCAGCTTGGTGCCCCCCAAGACGACGGCGGTGATCACCCAAAGCTCGTAAAGGCTGCCGTCATTGGGGTTGACCGAGCCGCTCTCGGAATAGAAAACCACCGCCGACAGGGCCGCGAGAAAGCCGATGATCATGAAATTGATCATGAAGTGCGACCCCACGCGGACACCGGCATTGATCGCCGCCTCTCGGTTATTGCCAATGGCATAGGCGTTGCGACCATGCACGGTGCGGTTCATCAGGAACCAGACCGCCGCGATCACCAGCACCAGGAACCAGGTCGCCGTGTGCAGCCCGAGAAATTGCGCTTCGGCGAAGTCCACCAGCGTCCAGTTCAGGTGGCTTGTAGGCTGCTCGCCGTTGTACATGAAGACCAGCCCGCGATAGCCGAGCATCGAACCGAGCGTCACGATGAAGGCATCAACACCTGTCTTCCAGACGACGAGGCCGTTCAGCGCCCCCAGTAGAACGCCGGTCAGGAGCGCCAGCGCCCAGGAAACCGGAATGACCCAGTCCCCCAGCCCCGCGAACATCGGCCATGTCATGCTGTCGAGGAGGACGATGGCACTGAGCGCGTAGATTGCGCCCACCGAAAGGTCGATGTTTCCATTGATCATGATGATCGTCATGCCCATCGCAATGATGCCGATTGGCGCGGACTGCTTGAACAGCAAAAGCATGTTGTCGACATCCATGAAGGCCTTACCGCTTAGCGACAGGAATTCGCCCGCGACGCTGAAGAAGACCAGTTCCAGCACGATAAAGCCCCAGATGGCTCCGCGCTTGAGGAAAGTGGACAGGGTTCCGGGTTGCATGCGCTTTCCTCCCTACGCGATCTGCGACCAAAGCTTCCCGCGCTTGGCCGCGATGTCGAGCCAGACCGCAAGGATGATGATGACCCAGGTGACCACATACTGGACGTAGAACTGCAGCCCGACGAGCAGCAGGCCGTTCTGGATGAAGCCGAGGATCAGGACGCCGATCACCGTCTTGAAGATCGTCCCCGACCCGCCCAGCAGCGACGCGCCGCCAAGGATTACCGCCGCCAGAACCTCCAGTTCCAGCCCCTGTCCCACGGTGTTCTGCGATCCGAGACTGCGGCTGGCCTGGATCAGTCCCGCTGTGGCCACACAGAAGGAAGACAAAAGGTAGCAGGTGAACACCACCCGCGCGCGTCGAATGCCGGAGAAGGTTGCGGCCGTTCCATTGCCGCCCACGGCATAGACCTTGCGGCCAAAGGGCGTCTTGGCGAGCATGATGCCAAGAAAGGCCGCCATCAGCACGAAGATCAGGATCGGCGCGGGAATGCCTAGTGGATTGCCCTGCCCAAACACGCTGAACCACGTGTGCTCCTTGTCGGCGATATCCATGTTCTTGCCGCCGGAATAGGTTAGCGTCAGGCCATGAATGGCTGACAGCATGCCCAAGGTGACGATCAGCGAGTTGAGCTTCAGGTACCCGACCAGAAACCCGATGAAGGCCCCCAGACACAATGTCATTGCAAACATCGCCGGGATCGCCAGCATCGGCCCGATCTTGTCGTGAAGATCAAGAACAACGATCGTCGAGAACGACATCATTGAGCCGACCGACAGGTCCAGATTGCCACTGATCACGACAAATGTGACGCCGAGGGCCATCACGCCCAGAATGGCCGACGAACGCACCACTCCCATGATGTTGTCGGGATCGAGGAACCGCGCGTTGGCGATCGAAAACCCGATCATGAACAACACAAATGCGAGCAAAATGCCCTGCCGGGCAAGCAAATCGCCAACCCGTTCCCTTGTCAGCATTGTCATGGCTCCCCCCCATCTGCCGCCGGCGTGGCGATCACACCAGCGTCATGCCCCCGTCGATCATGACGATTTGCCCGGTCATGTAGTCGCTGTCCTTCGATGCCAGGAACGTGGTCGTTCCCGTGATATCTTCCGGCTTGGCCACCCGGCCCTTCAGGATCGCAGCCGAGAATTCCGCCATCGCCTGTCCCGGACGCTCTGCCGCGCCGATCTCCATCAGGTCCTGATCGACCTGCTCCCACATCTCGGTGGCCACAACGCCCGGGGCAAACCCCGTCACGGTAATATCATGCTTGGCCAGATCCCTCGCGCCCGACTGGGTCAGCGAGACCACGCCCCATTTCGAGGCGCAGTAGGGCGCCACATTGTCGTAGCCCTGCCGGCTGGCGACCGAGGCGGTGTTGATGATCTTTCCGAACGTGCCCTGCCGGATAAACTGCCTGGCCGCTTCCTGCATCCCGATCAGGCAGCCTAGACCGTTTACGCCCATGATGAAATTCCAGTTCTCTTCGGTCACGTCGAGAAAGTTCATCGGCCTATTGACGCCGGCATTGTTGAACATGACGTCAAGCTTGCCAAAAATGCTGATGGCATGGCCGATCATCGCGCGGACCTGTGCACGGTCGGTCACGTCGACGGCTGCATGGGTGACCTTGCCCCCGCCGCGCGCGGCCCGGTCCCGGTTCGCCCCCGCGACATCGGCGACCTTCTTGCCGTTGACATCGGCAAAGCACACGTCGGCGCCTTCGTCGAGGAGCGCCTCGCCGATCGCACGGCCTATGCCTTGGGCAGCACCGGTCACGATGCAAGAACGGCCAGTCACACGGGCCATGTCGTCCTCCCTGGAAGTCGCATCTGATTTTTCTGAAGTCCGGGCGCGGCACGGCCGCGCCCGGTGAAGCCTCGGTCTCAGAAGACCGGTTTGGTGAAGTCGCCCATGTTGTCCTGGGTGATCTTCGGCGTGTCGAAGTAGTTCAGGAACGGCACGTCCTTGCCCGAAAGAACGTCGATGGCCGTCTGGAGCGCGGCCTCGGCGTCGTCAACCGGGGACTGGTAGATCGACCCCCAGTATTCGCCGCGCTCCATCGCCTCGTAGCCGACGGCGAAGTTGGTGGCGCCGACGAAGATGATGCCGTCGCGGCCGGCGGCCTTGGCGGCATTCAGCGCGCCGACGCCCATGTTGTCATCGCCGGCATAGACGCCGTCGATCTTGTCGTACTTGACGAGAAAGGCCTCCATGACCTTCTGCGACTTCTCGCGGTTCCAGTCGCCCGGCTGGGTTTCAACCAGGGTAACGTTCGGACAGACTTCGGGAAGACGGTCCTCGAATCCCTTGGCGCGCTCGATCGCGGTCGTGTAGCCCGGCTGGCCGGAAATCTGCACGATCTGCGCAGTGTCCGCGATCCCCATCTCCGTGAACTTGTCGCACATGATCTCGGCGGCGCGGGCGCCCTGCGTGATGTTGTCGGGCCCCGAGAACGACTTGACGAACGGGAAGCCTTCCTCGGCGATGTTCGAGTTGGTGACGATGACGGGAATGCCGGCGCTGTGCGCCTTGCGCACGGCGGGGATCACGGCCTCGCCGTTGGTCGGCCAGATGATGATCGCGTCGACACCCTGCTGGATCATGTCTTCCAGCTGGGCGATCTGGCGGGCGACGTCGCCGCCGGCGTCCAGAACCACGGTTTCAACGTTCGGGTTGGTTTCGGCGGCCGCGATGAAGGCCTTTTCGTAGGTCGTCTGGTAGCTGTCGACCCCCACGTTGTTCTGGGTGATGCCGATCTTCATGGTTTCAGCCGAGACGGCACCGGCCGCAGCCAGCGTGGCCGCCGCGGTCGTCACAGCAAGAGCAGTGCGAATGTTCATGTGGGTCTCCTCCCGATTGTTCCCTGTTTCAGGTTCCGATTGTTGCCCGATGAGGGCCGGAATCATCATCCGTCGCGTCTGACGAATGTCAGGCAACATGCTGCTTCGGGTCTGTCCGGAATGTAGCAAAAACTTCCATTTTGGACTTTTTGATATCCGTACTGGATATTTTAGAGGTACGCATTGGATGTCAATTTGAACATTCATGTGGGGTGGCGCGATGACCGATTCAGCTTCTTCCAAAATGAACAAGTCTGCGGCGAAGCGACCAAAACAGCACGACGAAACGCGGAAGCACCTTATGAACGCCCTGAGAGGAGAATTCGACCGGACACCGGCTTCGCCGCAAGCGAAGACAGAGATGTTGCGAATTCTGTCCTTTCTGGGGGATCTCGGCGACGAGATGGAGGACGGTCTCGAGATCTTCGCGCCGAACGCCTACCTGCGCATGGCGCTCCACCTTTTGCGCAGCCATTTCGATGCCAAGACGGTGACGCCGACGTCGCTGATCGGCGCCAGCCAAGTTCCCTATGCAACAGCCACCCGGCGGCTGAGGGAAATGGTCGAGGCCGGTCTGATCGAACAGCGCCCGCGCACGAAAAGCGGCAAGAGCTTTTCCCTGCACCCCAGCGAAAAGCTGATGGAAAAGTGGGTGCGGATGGCGGAGCGGGTCCGGCGCCTGGCCGCGACACGCTTCGGGGAGCGCGAGAAGAGCGCCGACGCTAAGGACTATTACTTCGGCGAGTCCTACATGGCGGCTCACTCCATTCCGCCGCTTCAGGTTCTGTCCGAACCGCTGAGAACGGCGGGCGGCATCCGGGTCCTGGTCCATGGCGACCCGACCTTCATGGTCATGGAGAATCTCAAGCGCCAGTTCGAGCAGGTGATCGGAACGCCGATTCACCAGCGGGCCTTCTCCATCGACAGGCTGCGCGAGGAAGCCCTGCGCAATGCCGAACGCCAAAGCAGCCGATACGACATCGTCGCGCTCGATCTGCCCTGGGTCGGGGAGTTCGCCAAGAAAGGCGTGCTGATGCCGCTAGACAAGGCGATGGACATCGCCCGGCTCGACCCGGCGGATTTCCACACCGCCGGCTGGAAAGCCGCACATTGGGGCGGGCAGCCCTATGGTGTTCCGGCCCAGACGACGCCCGAACTGCTTTTCTATCGAAAGGACCTGTTCGCCGAAGCGGGACTCACGCCCCCCTCCACAACAGGCGGGTTGCTCGACGCCGCCGCCGCACTGCACGAGCCACAGCGCGGCCGCTATGGCATTGCCTGGAACGCCGCACGGGGTACAGCGCTCGGGCACACGGTTCTCATGACCATGGCCGATTTCGGACAGCCCGTGCTCGATCTGCCCGAGATTGCGGGCGGTTTCGGCACGGATCACCTCGCTGCCGGCGGCTACAGGCCAACGATAGATACCGAAGCGGGTCTTCGTTCTGCCGAGTTCCTCATGGAGCTCTTGAAATACTCTCCGCCCAACATCCTTTCGATGTCGTGGTACGAACGGGTCCGGCCCTACGCCGCCGGCAATATCGCCATGGCCTATGGCTATACGCTGCTCGCGCCATATTTCGAGCTCAACGACACCTCGCCGGCCGCCCACACAACCGGATTCCTTCCCCACCCCGCCGGGCCGGGTGCATCGCCAGTGGCACCGGTCGGCGGCTATGTGATGGGCATCCCGGCCAATCTTCCGCCCGAGCGCCTGCGCGCCGCGGTCGAGGCGCTGGTCGTGTTCACCTCGCCGGAGGCGCAGAAGCTCTACGTCCAGAACGGCAGCCGCACCAATCCGCGGTATTCCGTCAGCGCCGACCCCGAAGTCCGGCGCACCTCGCCGATCTTCGAGGCGGTCGATGCGATGTCCTGGCGCGACGAGTTGCAGTTCTGGCCGCGCCCCCCGGTGCCCGAGATCTGCGACATCATCCAGATCTGCGGCGAGGAATTCCACGACATGCTGCGCGGCATTGCTTCGCCGCGCGAGGCTTTGCGCCGGTCCCAGGAACGGGCCGACCTGCTGATCAAACGAAACGGGTTTACGTGATACGAGGAGGAATGACCCATGGACCCCAACCGCCTGAAAGGCAAGAATATCCTGATCACCGGTGCCGCCCGCGGCATGGGTTCGGCCAATGCGGAAAGCTTTGCCGCGCAGGGCGCCAATGTGTGTCTGGGGGACCTCGATCTCGCCGAAGCGCAGAAGGTTGCCGACCGCATCAACGAGGCGGGCAACGGCAAAGCCATTGCGGTCAGAATGGATGTCACCAAGCGCGAAGACAACGCCGCCGCAGTGGCGGCCACCGTAAAGGCGTTCGGGACTATCAACGTGGCGCTCTTCAATGCCGGCCTGAACAAACCCCGGTTCTTCATGGATATCGACGAAGACAACTGGGACATGATTATGAACGTCAACACCAAGGCAATGTGGCTGGGCATGCAGGAAGCCGCCCGCCAGATGATCGCCCAGGGCCCGATGGACGATCACCCCTACAAGATCATCAACGTCGGTTCGATTGCATCGCGCAAGCCGCTGGTCGATGTGACGGTCTATTGCACCTCGAAATACGGCTGTCTGGCACTGACCCACTGCGGCGCCATCGGTCTGGCCGCGAACAACATCACGGTCAACGGATACGCGCCGGGCGTCGTCGTGACGCCGCTCTGGGAACAGCTTGACAAGGATCTGGTGGAAATCGGCTTCAAGGAGCGTGAAGGCCAAGCCTATGACGACATCGTGCGCGACGCACTGCAGATCAAGCGGGTCTCTTACCCCAAGGATATCGTCGGCACCGCGTCGTTCCTGGCCAGCGACGACAGCGACTACATGACCGGCCAGATGATCCACATCGATGGAGGCTGGTGCATCCAGTAACCTGCCCGACAAACCGCCAACCGAAACCCAAAAGGACGGGTGCGCTGGATCGCGCCCGAAGGAGGAGTCCATGTCTCGCGCACTGATGCCCAACCTGCTGACCCCCCAGGATCTCGAACCGAACTGGGAATGGCGGAATCGCCTTCCCGCTTGGGGCCACACATCGGTCGATTTTGAACGCCGGATCGACCACGACCGCTTGCGCCGCTACCGGCTTGCACGCACGCGGCAGGCGCTACAGGCCTCGCCGGCCGGCACACTGCTGCTCTTCGACGTCAACAACATCCGCTATGTCTCGGCCACCAAGATCGGCGAGTGGGAGCGCGACAAGATGTGCCGTTTCTGCCTGCTGACCGGCGACGACAGTCCCTACGTCTGGGATTTCGGCTCTGCGGCCGTGCATCACCAGAGATATTCCGACTGGCTGGAACCCAGCCACTGCCTTGCCGGCGTCGTCGGCATGCGCGGCACGATCCCGCCCGAATTCGGTCTGATGAAAAAATATGCCAAGCAAATCGCGGGCCTCATCCGCGATGCCGGAATGGCCGACATGCCGGTGGGCTTGGACTACGCCGAAACGGCCATGTTCCACGCGCTGCGGGAGGAGGGCCTGAACGTGATCGACGGCCAGCAGATCATGCTGGCAGCGCGTGAGATCAAGAACTGGGACGAGATCCAGTTGCTGACCCAGGCGGCCAGCATGGTCGATGGCGTCTACCACATGATCTACGAAGAACTGAAACCCGGTATCCGCGAGAACGATATTGTCGCGCTGTCGAACAAGATGCTTTACGAAATGGGCTCGGACGACGTCGAGGCGATCAATGCGATCTCGGGCGAGCGCTGCAACCCGCATCCGCACAACTTCACCGATCGGTACTTCCGCCCGGGCGATCAGGCATTCTTCGACATCCTGCAAAGCTATCAGGGCTATCGCACCTGCTACTACCGGACCTTCAACATCGGCAGGGCCACGTCAGTCCAAAACGACGCCTATGTGAAGGCACGCGAATGGATCGACGCCTCGATCGCGCTGATCAAGCCGGGGGTGATGACCGACACGGTCGCCAAAGTCTGGCCCAAGGCCGAGGAATTCGGCTTCCCGAGCGAGGATGCGGCCTTTGGCCTTCAATTCGGCCACGGCCTTGGACTTGCGCTCCATGAACGCCCGATCATCAGCCGCGCGGTCAGCCTCGAACATCCGATGGAGATCCAGACCGGAATGGTTTTCGCGCTCGAGACCTATTGCCCGGCGACCGATGGATACTCCGCCGCCCGGATCGAGGAAGAGGTCGTCGTCACCGAGACCGGCTGCGAGATCATCTCGCTCTTCCCGGCCGAGGAGCTGCCGATCGCCAACCGTTACTGACCTCCCTGAGACTGCCCGGGCCCGCGGGTCCGGGCTCTTTTCCAAGGATACCGTCCATGAGCCCCGCCAGGAAGAAGTCGAACGCAGAGGACTATCTGCGCATGTACCGCCAGATGGTGCGGATCCGCACCTTCGAAGACACCGCCAACCAGCTTTACCTCTCGGCCAAGATGCCAGGGCTCACGCACATGTATTCCGGCGAAGAGGCCGTCGCCGTCGGCATCTGCGAGGCGCTGACCGACAGTGACAGGATTACCTCGACCCACCGGGGCCATGGTCACTGCGTCGCCAAGGGGGCAGAGTTCAAGGCGATGTTCTGCGAACTCCTCGGCAAGGAAGAGGGCTATTGCCGCGGCAAGGGCGGTTCGATGCACATCGCCGACCAGAGTCACGGCAACTTGGGCGCCAATGCCATCGTCGGCGGCTCCATGGGCATCGCCAGCGGGTCGGCCCTGCGCGCCAAGCTGCAAGGCGCCGACGACGTGACCGTTTGTTTCTTCGGGGATGGCGCCACGGCACAGGGGCTGCTTTACGAAGTGATGAACATGGCGGCGCTCTGGAGGCTGCCGGTGATCTATGCCTGCGAGAACAACGGCTATTCGGAATACACCAAGACCGCCGAAATCGCCGCCGGCTCGATCACCGCCCGCGCTGAAGCGTTTGGCATCGAAGCCTTCCAGGCGGACGGGCAGGATGTTCTCGCGGTCAACGATCTCGCCACCAAGCTGGTGAACCGCTGCCGCAAGGGTGAGGGGCCGTTCTTCGTCGAGCTTTTGACCTACCGCTACCACGGCCACCATGTGGGCGACATCAACCGCGAATACTACCGCTCGAAGGAGGAAGAGCAAGACTGGAAGGAAAACCGCGATCCGATCATTCGGTTCCGGTCCTGGCTGGTGACCGAAGGTATCGCCTCCGAGGACGAGATCGAGGCTATGAACGCCGAGGTCAAGGCGGATGCCGCTGCCGCCGTCGAATACGCGCTGTCTGCCAGATATCCCGACGCGAGCGAAGTCGACATGCACGTCTTTACCGACATGAAACACGTTCTGGCCTGAGGAGAAGAGCGATGCGAGAGATCACCCTTTCAAAGGCCGTGAACGAGGCGCTGGCCGAAGAAATGCGCCGCGACGAGACCGTGTTCATCATCGGCGAGGACGTGGCGGAGGCCGGGACGCCCTTCAAGGTCCTCTCTGGCCTTGTCGAGGAATTTGGCACCGCCCGCGTGATCGACACGCCCATCGCCGAACCCGGTTTCATGGGGATGGCCGTCGGCGCCGCCATGACCGGGGCACGGCCCGTCGTCGATCTGATGTTCGGCGACTTCCTCTTCCTGATCATGGACCAGCTTTGCAACCAGGCGGCCAAGACCCACTACATGTCGGGCGGCAAGCTGAACGTGCCCTTGGTGGTGCGCACCAACCTTGGCGCCACGCGGCGTTCGGCCGCGCAGCACTCGCAATCCCTGCATGCTCTGGTCGCCCATATCCCAGGGCTGAAGGTTGCAATGCCGTCCTCGGCCTACGAAGCCAAGGGCCTGATGAAGACCGCGATCCGCGACGATAACCCGGTGGTGATTTTTGAAGACAAGCTGATGTACAACGACAAGGCGCCGGTGCCGGAGGAGGAATTCCTCATTCCCTTCGGCAAGGCGAATATCAAGCGCGACGGCACGGACATCACGCTGATCGGCACCTCTTCGATGGTCCAGGTCTGTGAAAAGGCTGCCGAGATCCTTGCGCACGAGGGGATCAGCGCCGAAGTGATCGACCCGCGAACTATCGTGCCGCTGGACGAGGAAACGCTGCTGAACTCGGCAAGGAAAACCAGCCGTGTTATTGTTGTTGACGAAGGGCATCAGAGCTTCGGCATCACCGGAGAGATCGCCAGCCGGATCAACGAGAAGGCCTTCTACCACCTCGATGCACCTGTTCTTCGCATGGGGGCGATGGATGTGCCGGTGCCGTTCAGCCCGGCGCTGGAAGACCTGACCGTTCCCACGCCGGAAGGCGTCGCGACGAATGCCCGCAAACTGATGTCCGGGGAGATGATCCATGCCGCTTGAGGTGATCATGCCCGCGCTCGGCATGGCGCAGGACACCGGGTTGATCGTCGCATGGCGCAAGAGCCCGGGCGATGCGATCAGCGTCGGCGACGTCCTGTTCGAAGTGGAAACCGACAAGGCGACGATGGAGGTCGAGGCGCAGGCCGACGGCTTCCTCACCCAGGTTCGCCACCATGCCGGGGACGATGTGCCGGTGGGCGAGGTCATCGCGCTGATCGGCGAGACGACGGACGCGGTCCATACTGACGAGACGCCCGCGAAGGCGGCGCCAAAAGCCGTCTCTGTCGCTGAAGGAAACAACGTCATCATGCCTGCCCTTGGCATGGCTCAGGATACCGGGCTGATCGTCGCATGGCACAAGGCACCAGGGGACGCCGTGGCCGCGGGCGACGTGCTGTTCGAGGTCGAAACCGACAAGTCGACGATGGAAGTCGAAGCCGGTTTCGATGGCTACGTCGCGGCGTTGCTCGCCGAGGCGGGCGAAGAGGCTCCGGTCGGCGAAACGATTGCGGTGATCTCGGCCGAGAAGCCGGAAAACCCGGTGCGGAGCAGCCGCGCAAAAGGGGCAATTGCCTTGCCGACGACCCCAGCGGCACCGCCCGCTGCGAAGCAACCAAGGCCGGCTGCCCCGGTAAAGGCAGAGGCCCCCGTTAGGAAAGCCCCCGCGCAGTCGCCTGACGGTCGCATCCTCGCCTCGCCCAAGGCGCGGCGCCTCGCGCTGGAACAGGGGCTTGACCTCGTCCGCCTCGCCGAAGCCGGGCATCCGCAACCCTATCACGCCGCGGATATTGCGGTTCTGAAATCGCTGCCGACCAAGGCCCCGGAAACCGCGCAGGCAGCTACGCGCCGCCTGACCGCGGAACTGCCCGCCGAGGGCTTCACCGAATTCGCCGCCTGGGCCGCGGATACGGCGGGGCTGACCGACGCGGCGGCGCTCCTGGCCGGTCTCGCGGGTGTAAGCTTGGGGCGGACTGCCTCTGTTGCCGTCGAGAGCTTCGGTCAGACGCGCCACTACTCGGTTCCGCTCGGCCCGCTTGGCGATGTCGTCATTGCCGATGCTGACAACGTGCCCGATCTTCGCCTGCGAGACCTGCGCATGAGCCGGATCACAGGGGTCGATCTGGGCGCCGAGGAAGCGCCCGTCTTGACCCTGACCAGATCCGGGAACGCCCTCACCATAACGCTCGAATGCGCCAGGCGGCACCTCAGTGCCGCCGAGGCCCTCGCCCTCCTTTCCAATTTTGCGGGCCGGATGGAGCAACCGCTCCGCCACCTGCTCTGAACCACGGAGACAGTCATGGAATTCACCGATCTCTATATCAACGGCGAATGGGTCCCCGGTGCCACGAGGGAGCGCTTCGACGTCATCAACCCGGCGACGGAAGAGGTGCTGGCTTCGGTCTCCTCGGCGGAGATCGACGATGCCAACGCCGCAATGGACGCCGCCGAGGCGGCGATGAAGGGCTGGGTCGCGCGGACGCCGCGCGCACGCTCAGAAGTCCTGCGCAAGGCGTGGGAGCTGATGACAGCGCGGCTCGATCATTTCGCCCGCCTGATCACGCTGGAAAACGGCAAGGCGCGCTCCGATGCCTTGGGCGAGGCGACCTATGCGGCCGAGTTCTTTCGCTGGTTCGCCGAAGAAGCGGTGCGCGCCGACGGCATGATCACCCATGCCCCGTCCTCAGGTGCCCGCATCCTGGTCCAGCACAAGCCGGCCGGTCTCGCCGTTCTGGTCACGCCCTGGAACTATCCCGCGGCCATGGGCACACGCAAGATCGCCCCGGCACTGGCAGCGGGCTGCGCCGTGATCATCAAGCCGGCCTCTGAAACGCCGCTGACCATGCTGGCGCTGATGCCGCTTCTGGAAGAGGCCGGTGTTCCGCCGGGGCTTGTCAACGTGCTGCCGTCGAAACGCGCGGGCGCGCTCGTCGATCACATGCTGCACGACCCGCGCGTTCGCGTAATCTCCTTCACCGGATCGACCGGCGTCGGCCGCAAGCTGCTGCACTCCGCCGCCGACCAGGTGCTGAAACCCGCGATGGAACTCGGCGGCAACGCACCGCTGATCGTCTTCGAAGATGCCGACCTCGATATTGCCGTGGAAGGCGCGATGCTGGCCAAGATGCGCAACCTCGGTGAAGCCTGCACCGCCGCCAACCGGATTTATGTGCACACGGACGTGGCCGAGAAATTCACCCGGCGTCTGTCGAAGGCGATGGGTGCGCTCAAGGTCGGGAACGGCACCGATCCGAGTGTCGATGTCGGCCCGCTGGTCAACGCCGATACCCGCGACAAGGTCGCCGCATTCGTCACCGATGCTGTGGCCAAGGGTGCGAAGATCGAGATCGGCGGCACCGTTCCGAACGGCCCAGGCTTCTTCTACCCGCCGACCGTCCTGTCGAACGTGCCCGAATCCGCCGACTGTGTGCATGACGAGATTTTCGGACCCGTTGCCGCTATCCAGACCTTCACCGATCAGGAGGACGTGATTCGCCGTGCCAATGACACCGAACACGGGCTGGTGGCCTATGTATTCTCGGAAAACATGAAACGCGCCTTGCAGGTCTGCGAGCGGCTGGAATACGGCATGGTCGGCCTCAACCGGGGCCTCGTCAGCGACCCGGCTGCGCCGTTCGGCGGCGTCAAGCAATCCGGCCTCGGCCGTGAAGGCGGGCACGAGGGCATGCTTGAGTTCATGGAAACCCAATACATTTCGGCCGGCTGGTAGGGGAGTGGACATGTCAGACGTGATGGCACCGCCTTCGGTCCGGGCACTTGCCCGCGAAAAGGGCATCGACCTTGAAGAACTGGCCAGGGATCTTGGCCGAACCTCCATCACGCGCGATGATGTCGTCGGTGGCAGACCGCCCGCCGGTGCCACGGGCGACACATCGTACTGGGATGTGGACCACAGCCAATTCGGCGCGGTGACCGAGGAGCCGAGGAGCCGGTTTGCTCTGGTCGCCGCCGCCAATCTTGGCGCCGCAAACGCGCTCATCCCCCAGGTCACCCATCATGACCGGGCCGATGTCACCGCTATCGAGAGCTTGCGCAAGGAACTGAAGCCCGAGGCCGAGGCGCGCGCCATCAAGCTCACGGCGCTGGCGTTTCAGGTCAAGGCTCTGGCGCGAGCGCTTCGGGAGTTTCCGCGTTTCAACGCCTCTCTCAGCGCCGATGCCAAGACGCTGATCCTCAAGCAGTATGTCCACATCGGCATCGCCGTGGACACCGCACACGGGCTGATGGTGCCCGTGATTCGCGACGCCGACCGCAAGGGGCTCTGGCAGATCGCGGCCGAGATCACCGATCTGGCTGGCCGCGCGCAGAACCGCAAGATCGGCCCCGACGAGATGGGCGGCGCGTCGATGTCGATCTCCAACCTCGGAGGCATCGGCGGGATCGGCTTCACCCCCATCGTCAATCCGCCCGAGGTGGCAATCCTCGGGATCACGCGCGCTGAGACTGTCACGGTCTGGGACGGCGACACGCCGCGGCCAGTGCAGATGGTGCCGCTGGATCTCAGTTATGACCACCGGGTCATCAACGGTGCGGATGCAGCGCGGTTCATGGCCTATCTGGTCGGGCTGCTGAACGATCCGCGCAGGATGATGGTCTGAGGAACGAATATGGCTGACAATCACGCCGACTTCATCGTGCTGGGCGCTGGCCCGGGTGGCTATGCCTGCGCCTTTCGCGCCGCCGATCTCGGCCGCGAGGTGGTGCTGGTCGATCCCCGCGCCACGCTGGGCGGGGTATGCCTGAACGAGGGCTGCATTCCGTCCAAAGCGCTCCTCCATGCCGCCGAGATCATCCGCGAAACGCGCCACGGCGGTGATTGGGGCATCTCCACCGGCCGGGTGCAAATCGACCTCGACGCATTGCGCGCGAAGAAGGGCGCGATCGTCGGGCAATTGACCGGCGGCCTCGGTGGGCTTGCCAAGCGGCGAAAGGTCCAGATCGTGCGGGGAACGGCCCGCTTCACCGGGCCGCAGAGCCTCGCGATCGACGGGGCCGCCTGGACCTTCGATCAGGCGGTCATCGCGGTGGGTTCGGCACCGATCCGCCTGCCAGGCTGGCCGGAGGACGACCGCATCTGGGACAGTACCGCCGCGCTGGAACTGCGGCAGGTGCCGAAGCGCCTCGCCATCGTCGGCGGCGGCATCATCGGGCTCGAGATGGCGACGGTCTATGCCGCGCTCGACGCAAAAGTGACGGTGGTCGAGTTCATGGATCAGATCGCGCCCGGCGCCGATATCGAGGCCGTGCGTATCCTGCATGCGGCGCTTGAGGCCGAAGGAATCGCCATTCACACCGGAACGAAAGTCGCCTCGGTTGGCGCCACCGGCAAGGGGCTGAAGCTAAGCTGCGAAGGCGCGTTTGCCGGTTCGATCACGGCCGACGCCGTAATCCAGGCGGTCGGTCGCAGCGCCAATGGCGGCAAGATCGCCGCCGAGGCGGCCGGGGTCGAGGTCTCTGAACGGGGCATCGTGCCGGTCGATGCCAGTTGCCGCACTGCCAACCCGGCAATCTTTGCCATCGGCGATGTCACCGGCAACCCCATGCTGGCCCACCGTGCCACCCATCAGGGCCATATTGCGGCGGAAGTGGCCTCGGGCCATGCCGCCGCGCTCGATACCGACCTGATCCCCTCGGTCGCCTATACCAGCTCCGAACTGGCCTGGGTCGGGCTGACCGAGGCACAGGCAAGGGAGCGCAACATCGCCCACAAGGTGGCGAGCTTTCCCTGGGCCGCGAGTGGGCGCAACCTTTCCTCGGGTGGCGGCGACGGGCTGACCAAGCTGGTCTACTGTCCCGAAAGCCACCGCATCCTCGGGGCAACGCTCGTCGGCCGGAACGCCGGCGAGTTGTTGGCCGAATGCGTTCTCGCGATGGAGATGGGTGCCACGCTAGAAGATGTCGCGCTCACGGTGCATGCCCATCCGACGCTCTCAGAGACGATCGCCTTCACGGCCGAGCGCGCCCTGGGGACCCTGACGGATCTCTAGTCTGCCGGATGTTCGTCCGCCGCCGCTCCGGCCGCAAGTTCCCTCGCCTGCTCGCGCAGAAGGAATTTCTGGATCTTTCCGGTCGACGTTCTTGGAACGGGCGTGAAGACGAATTTCCCGGGAACCTTGTAGGGCGCACGATGATCGCCGCACCACGCACGAAGTGTATCGGCATCAACCCGCTGCCCGGGGGCGAGTTCGACGAAGGCGCAGGGCGTCTCGCCCCATTTCTCGTGCGGCATCGCGACGACGGCGGCGACCGCGACAGCGGGATGGTGGTAAAACGCCTCTTCGACCTCGATCGAGGAGATGTTCTCGCCGCCTGAGATGATGATGTCCTTCGACCTGTCTTTCAGCTGTACATAGCCGTCGGGATGGGTGACGCCCAGATCGCCGGAATGGAACCAGCCGCCGGCGAAGGCTTCTTGGGTCGCCTTCGGGTTGCGGAAATAGCCCTTCATCACGACATTGCCGCGGAACATGACCTCTCCGATTGTCCGGCCGTCGCGCGGAACCGGTCGCATCGTCTCTGGGTCCAGAACGTCCAGTTGCTCCAGCGCCAGGTAGCGCGCGCCCTGCCGGGACTTCAGCGCGGCCTGCTCGGCCCTGGGCAGTCCCAACCAGCTTACATGCCAGTCGTTGACGACGGCCGGACCATAGGTTTCCGTCAGCCCATAGAAGTGGGTGACCTCGAAGCCGGTATCGCGCATCTCGGCCAGGAGCTTTTCAGGCGGTGGCGCGGCGGCGGTGAAGAACTGCACGGTATGGTCGAGATCGCGCTTGATCTTATCCGGCGCCGAGATCATCAGCGACATCACGATGGGGGCGCCGCAGAGATGCGTCACCCCTTCATCGGCGAGGGCATTCCAGATCGGCTCGGCTCGCGCCTGCCTGAGGCAGACATGGGTGCCGATGATGGCCGACATCGTCCAGGGGAAACACCAACCGTTGCAGTGAAACATCGGCAGGGTCCAGAGATAGACCGCGTGTTTCTGCATCGATGTCGTAAGCGCATTGCCCTGCGCCAGTAGATAGGCGCCCCGGTGATGGGACACGACGCCCTTTGGGTCGCCGGTCGTGCCAGAGGTGTAGTTGATCGAGATCGCGTCCCACTCGTCCTCGGGCATCAGCCAGGCAAAATCCGGATTACCACGGGCCAGGAACACCTCGTAATCGGCGGCCTCGAAATGCGTCGGCGCGCCGTCGAATTCCGGATCGTCCTACTGGATCAGGACGGGCTTTACCGTGGCAATGGCAAGCGCCTCTTGCATCAGGGGCATGAACTCCCGGTCCACGATCACGATCTTCGACAGGGCGTGATCAAGCTGGAAGGCGATGATCGCCGCGTCGAGGAGCGTGTTGATCGAATGCAGGACCGCGCAGCATCGGTACTCCGTAATGACATTCCAGCATCGCCGACGTGTTGGGCAGAAGCACCGAGATGGTGTCGCCGCGCCCGATCCCGTTCTTGGCCAGGGCCGAGGCAAGGCGCCGCGACCTTGCATAGAACTCGACGTAGCTGCGACGAAGCTGGCCATGAATTATTGCAGTGTGATCGGGAAAGACACTGGCGGCGCGTTCGAGAAATGCCAGCGGCGTCAGAGGCTGATGGTTCGCCGGGTTGCGGTCCAGATCGGTGTTATACGGATTCTGCATAGGCGACCTCACTGATCCTGCCACTGGGGCTGGCGTTTTTCGATGAAGGCGCCGATGCCTTCCTCGGCGTCGCGGGTGAGCATGTTCTCGACCATTACGGCGGCGGCATAGTCATAGGCCGCCGCCAGCGGCATCTCGCGCTGCGCATAGAAGGCGCGTTTACCGGTGGCGAGCGTCATGCTGGATTTCGACGCGATCTTGCGCGCTATCTCCAGCGTCACCGCCCGCAACGCATCCGCAGCGACCACCCGGTTCACCAGCCCGGTCTCGGCAGCGCGGGAAGCCGGTGTCATGTCGCCTGTCAGCAGCATTTCCATCGCGTGCTTGTTGCCTACATTGCGCGACAGCGCCACCATCGGGGTCGAGCAGAAAAGCCCGATGCGGACGCCGGGCGTACTGAACTGCGCAGTCTCCGCGGCGACGGCTAGATCGCAGCTGGCGACCAGCTGGCAGCCCGCCGCGGTGGCAGTCCCCGTGACCTCGGCGATGACGGGTTTCGGGCAGATCACAATCGCCTGCATGACGTCCGAGCACATCAACATAACCTTGGTGAAATAGGCCCTGCCGCGATCGGGGGCGGCGCGGCCCGCCGTCATTTCCTTCAGGTCGTGACCCGCGCAGAAGGCCGGCCCGTGCGCGGCCAGAATGACAACACGCACCGAAGGATCGGCCACGGCCCCGGCAAAGGCCGCGGCCAGTTCCGTCAGCATCGCTTCGGACAAGGCATTGCGGCGGCGGGCGTCGTTCAGGGTCAGGCGCAGGATGCCGTCGCCGTCCAGATCACGCAGCAGGATATCGCTCTCTTTCACGAGTCTGCTCCCTTGTCTTGGTCTAGAGGATGTTGATCTCAACGGTTTCGGCGAGCGTGTTGGCGATGAAGCAGTAGCGATGTGCGCGGTCTTGCATTTCTTCGAGTTGCTTTTCCTTGACTGTGAACCCGGTATCGAAGCGTACCACGGGATGCAGGTCGATGCGTGTGACCGACATCTGCCCCTTCGGGTTCTTGCCGAGATGGGCGACGGCATGGTCGTGATAGCTGGCCACCGGCCATTTGGCCTTGGCGGCCAGTGCGAGAAACGTCATCATGTGGCAACTGGATAGCGCCGAGGCGAGCGCCTGTTCGGGGTTGGTATTTTCCGGCTTGCCGCCCCAGTCCGGGGCGGCGTCCGCTTGCACTTCATAGGTATTGTTGTAGCGCACGACATGCTCGGCCGAGTATTTGCCGGGCTCAAAGGCAGGCTCGGTGCGATGCCAGTGCAGTTCGATCGAAAGGTCGGACATGGCTGCGATATCCTGTCTGGGCGGTCGCGGTCAGGCGGCGGCAAGATTTTTCTGGGAATCGTAGAACGGGCGTTCCACGATCCTGGCGCTCGTCGGACCGGATGGGGTGACGACATCGACCTCGGCGCCGGTCTGCGCGCAATCCGCCGAGACCATCGCCAGCGCGATGTTCTGCTCCAGCCGGGGCGAATAGACGGCCGACGTGACCTTGCCGATGGTCGCGCCATCCTTGTTGACTGTCCAGAACGTGGTGTTTGGCCCCTTGAGCGGCGCGCCCTCGATGACCAGACCCACCTGCTTGCGGCTGACACCTTCTTCTTTGATGCGGCGCAGCGCGGCCTTGCCGATGAAGTCGGCCTCCATGTCGAGATTCACGAGGCGGTCGAGGCCGAGCTCATATGGGTTCGTGTTAATGTCGGCATCGGCGTGATAAGATAGCATTCCCCCCTCGATCCGTCGGATCGACGAGGTATGGCCGGGTTTCAGGCCGAACGGTTTGCCAGCCGCCATGATCTTTTCCCACAGTTCGTCGCCGCGCGATCCGTCCTGCAGGTAAAGCTCGTAGCCCAGTTCGCTGGACCATCCGGTGCGCGACACGATGAGCGAGATGCCATCGATCTCGACTGCGCGCAGCCAGTAGTATTTCAGGTCCATGATGCCGTCGCCGAAAAGCGTCTTCATCACCTCGCCTGACTTCGGACCTTGAAGCTGCAGCGGCGAGACGTCCGGTTCGCGGATCGTCACATCCAGCCCGGAATGCACGGCCACGCCCTGCGCCCAGAGCAGGATGTCGCTGTCGGCCAGCGAGATCCAGAAGTGGTTCTCAGCCAGTCGCAACAGGATCGGATCGTTCAGAATGCCGCCCTCGGCATTGGTGATCAGCACGTACTTGCACTGTCCTACCGCCATCTTCGACAGATCGCGCGGGGTCAACATCTGGACGAACTTCGCGGCATCTGGCCCAGTGATCTCGACTTGGCGCTCGACCGCCACGTCGCAGAGGATCGCGTCGTTGATCAGGTTCCAGAAGTTCTGGTCCGGATCGCCGAAGTCGCGTGGGATGTACATGTGGTTGTAGACCGAGAACCCCTTCGCGCCCCAGCGGACCGTCGCGTCGAAATAGGGGGATTTCAGGATCTGGGTTCCGAAACCGAAATCATCTGCCTGTGCCATGCTGATTGCCCTTGCTGGCGGATCCTCAACGGACCGCGCGACCTTGTCGAACTGGGCGTGGTTTTAAGGGCAATCAGCGTGCGACATCGGGCTGAAGATTCGGGCGGGAAGGACCAAACGGACCAAATTTGATGTGGTAAGCGGCCCACTCGTCCTTCGCGGTGCCAAAGCGCCTTCTGGGGTCAGTTCCCCGAGTCGGTTGCCAGGCGGGCGAGGTTTGGCTGAACGGACTTGATCTCTCTTGTCACGATGTAGGTCATGTAGCGGTCGATCCCGAGTTCCGCCGACAGCATCTCCTCCATCACGCCTTGGAACGCGGAAAGGCTGCTCGTCACGAACGTCATCACATAATCCATCCCGCCACCCGTCGCGACGCAGTCGATGACCTCGTGAAGGTGATGGATGTGCTGCTCGAAGCGGTCGAAGTCCGTCTTACGGTGGCTTTTCAGCGAAACGGTCACGACCACCTTGGACACGTCGACGATCCTGTTCAGCGCGAGGTCCGCGTGGTATCCGCGTATAAGGCCCGCCTTCTTCAGCCGGGTGAAGCGCGTCCAGCAAGGCGTGGCGGAGAGTCCGACCAGCTCCGCCAGGTTGGATTTGCTGAGCTGCCCATGCTGCTGAAGCGCACAAAGGATGCGGATGTCGGCTGCGTCGAGGGCGGTCGATTTCATTCTTTCACAGCCATCATCAATAACGACTCCGGGGCGGGCTCTCTGACCAACTGCCCGATCGCCGGAACTTCTACCCTTTGATGGGCGGAATTGCCAACTGACACTCTTGGCCAACGCGGCAGACGCACGGGGAGAAACACGATAGACGTCGACCTCGACCAGGGCATGCTGGACTCGACGACTGTCGGATGGAGCACCGGAAGGCCCCAAGACATGTGTGGCGGCCGGATTGCCGCCACTACAGCAATGGTGCGGCTCCCGCCGGACGTTTGGGCGCAGATGACCAAGGTGAACTTGGCACGAAAACGTCCGCTCCGGTTCTGGCCCCTCGGTGTTTTCGCACCGGCGGAGAAAATCCGCTCCCGCCGCTTCACTCACCAACACGCCCGCGCCTGGTTGCGCAGCACAGCGTAGTCGCTGAGCATCCTCACCACAACCGCGCCGTCGGGCAGCGCTTCCGCCTCGGCCGCCGCAAGCGCCCGGTCAGCTACGCTATACTCGACTGCGGGCGGGCAGGGCCGAGAACCCTAAGAACCTCCCCTCGCGCAGGCGCCGAGCCAGAGCATCGCGATCATGAGGGCGGCGGCAGCCTCTTCCGCCGCTCCGCCGGATTGGCACGAGATCGATCTGAACATGGCGCAGTTTGCCGTCCTGCAGGCGAGCTGGCGCTCCCGATTGGCCGAATGGCGCGGCATCTATCTTATCTTCGACGAGCGCGACGGAAGGTCCTATGTCGGCTCGGCCTATGGCCGGGACAATCTGCTCGGCCGCTGGTTGACCTATGTGCGCGATTGACATGGCGGAAACCGCGAGTTCAGGGCGCGGGATCCACAGAGCTTCCGTTTCACGATCCTTGAACGGCTCGCACCGGACCTGCCTGCAGACGAGGTGATCGCCCGAGAGAACAGCTGGAAATCGCGACTGCATACGCGCGCACCCTTCGGCCTGAATGCGAACTGATCACGCGAGCGGATCACCCGCACTGTAGTGCAGGACGACGGGGATCACCGCCGCCTTCATTGCCGCCGCGCCCTCGGCGGACAGACCTACGGGCCGCGGTGCCTCGGCCTCCGCCCAGTCGCAGAGACCGCCGAGCATGCGGTCGGCGGCGAGCGCCGCGCCAATGCTGGCGCAGAGCGTATCGAAGGCCGCGTCACGGTCGTCGCCCTGTAGGACCGCTTCGATCTCCGTGCGTTGTTGATAGTGGTAGGCCAGCGGCGAGAGCGTGACCTCCGGCTCCCCCGGTGCGCCGTCGCGCAGGATCAACAGGCCAGCGCCGGGCACGCGCTTGGGCAGCACCTCACCCCGCAGCACGGTGGCGGGTAACGCCGAAAACCGCACATGCAGCGCGGTGAGGACGGTTTCGCGGGATGTGGGCATAATGTCGTCGCAGCATGGTGGCGGAGTGAACCCTCGGCGGGCTTGGTCTTTCAAACGCCTTGCCTGTCTCTCGGGACAACGGCATCATTTGGTTTCCTGGCTTGCCCTCGCGAAGTCTCGCTCTAGGGTCTCAACCTTCAGAGTTGTATCACCGCGCCGAAGTAGAAGTTGAGCATCTCGTCCAGCGAGTACGGGTTTCGCCGTATGCGACTGCGCAAGGCCGCACCCTCCCAACAATCGATAAGCAGGTCAGCCATCTGTCGCACATCCGAATCCGGTCTGATGTCGCCGCACTGTCGCGCCTCTTCCAGACAACTGGCTATGCGGTCGGCCATTGCTGAGAAGCAGGCCTCGATCTTGTGTCGAAACACGTCGCTGATGCCCGAAAGTTCCTGACCGAGGCCCCCGAGAAGGCAGCCCAGGTAGCCCTCTTCTCGATAGGACTGCAGGGTCATCCGAAAGAAGTTCCGGAGCCGGACCAGCGGGGGCTGCGTCATATCTCCGAGACTGGCATCGAGACCGCCGTGGACCTGCGCCATATAGCTGTCGACGACTTGTAGAGCGAAATCCTCTTTATCCTTGAAATGATGATAGAAAGAGCCCTTGGGGGTGCTGGTGGCTGCCAAGATGGCCTGAATGCCCAAGTCATTGTAGCCATGCTTCAACAGCAGGAGGAGCCCCGCGCCGATCAGGCGTTGTTTTGTCGAGTGCACAAAGACAGCGCTTGCGGCGTCGGGCACTAGTTCCGTATTCATCGCTGGTACCGCAGTCTGGGTAAGTAATCCGTCAGCGTACAGAGGTGGTTCGGTTGATCTGAACAGGTTCCGGGCGTTTTCTAAGTGGTTTTCCGCCTCGGTTATGCCGCTACCGCTTCGGGTATCGGCTGGTTGAAGTAGGCCTGATCGGGGGTTTTCCCGTCAAGCGATGAATGCGGG
>JBGSNN010000377.1:0-11835 GCA_041739655.1 Albidovulum sp.
GCCGTCGGCAGCCCCGCCTCCTGCTCCTTGATCATCCCGATAATCTGCGCTTCGGTGAAACGGCTTTTCCTCATCTCGTCTGCTCCTTCAGGTTGGGCAGACTCTACATCAGACTGAGGGAACTTCCGGGGGGCAGGTCAACTTCTTTGGGGACCTCTTAAGGTCGATGTCCGACCGCGACACGGCAAAGTAGCGCAGTCGCTCTTCGTCTTTAATTGGCCCAAAGCCGCCGGGCGCTGCATCAGCCGACTCACATCCACAGTGAGGAAAGGACGTTGCCATATGAGCGACGTCACCATCTTCCTTCCACCAGTCGAGATACGCTCTTTTCTTTTCGCCTTCTGTCACGAAAGCCTACGCAGCTAGAAAATTAAACTTCTGGAAAAACTGGATAACGTCTGTCGTTGAGGCAGTGTTCAGCTTTCCAGCTGCAACGATAGTGCTTCCATTGACGATCGAGAAGGCGGCAACGTGATCTTGACCCAAGAAATCAAGCGCCCCAATGGCCAAACCGTCTTCGCCAAGAACCTCGAGGCTGATTTTGCCATCGTCGTCGACTTCAACACATGGCGCGGGCAATTCACTCGGCCAAGCCTGAGCCACCACAATCGCATCGTCAATTGAAGCCGAAACGGTTGCCGCGTCTTCAACTACGGTGAGAAGCAGAGAGCGAATGCGAAGCGTCCGGAGGTCTTTCAGCACTTCATCTCGCGCCTTTGCGAAGGATTCGTCAGCGATCAGCGCCTTTGCCGGGTCATTGCTGGCAACTGTAGGCGCTGGCTGAAAAGAACCAAAAAGGCTCTCTACACTCACAGGAGCAGGTCTGTAAGTGCCCAATTCTCCCCAAAGACCTGCGCGTTCCTGCCACTTCATTGAGTGGTCGTTCAGGAAATCACCAGCAGCGGGCGAAACAGCGGCGATGCTCGTCATGCCGCCGAACGCAAGTGCTCTCCAAGGCTCAACCAAACGGGTCGCAGTCGCTGTCATTGAAGATAATCCGCGAGATTCAGGCCAATGTTGTTTCTTTGTGCCTCTGCAAGCGACGAACCGAAGAGAGCAAGACTGCGGCGATGCAGATGCTCAAGGGTGGTCTTGCAATTCTGCACGCTATCGATCGCTTTCGTTGCTCTAAGCTCAACAAGCGTGAAAATGTTGCACTGACGCCGAGGTCCCTCTGCAGATGGTTCGTCGATTACGTCTATGTTGCGGTTTACGAGAACTACGTTTTCGTCATGGTCCTCAAACCATCCAGAGTGCGAATGCCAAAGCGCAGCTCCCGTAACCGCGCTTTCGGGAATCACTGGGTCAACCGCTACCAAGAGGTCACGAAGGTTCGCGCTTGCAGGTTTGCCGTCGAAAGCAAAGCGATCCCAGTACTCCAGCTTTATGCTGCTGATGTCGACGCTATCCAGCGCGATCGAAATGGGCGATTCAAAAACGTCCCAAAACCGTGTGGCCAAGTTTTCCCATCGACCATATTCCGTTGACATGTAACCAAACACGCCATCGCGAAAGCCCGCCTCCTCGGTCAGAACCCCGGCGGAGCTTCTCTTCAAAACCCAACCATTCTGAGCAATTTCAGGAACAATCGGTCCGGGCTGTACCGAGATCATGAAGCCCTGAATCGTGCTTTCTGCACGCAGAAGCTGTTCAAATCCAAGCGCTTGGAATTTTGAAGTCGCCGGTGCGGCAGCTTTTGTCAGAATTTTATCGGTAAGAGGGCTGTTGAACTGCACAAGGATGCGCACACGGTCGATCGCGTGCGCTTCATGTATCGGCTTCCAACCCATCGGTCTGCTCTTCCAATCACTATTCTGGCTCTTGTGCCATCTCCCGCGACAGGTGTCACTCCTTTTCCTTGACAAATCAAGAAGGCACCGTTCCCAGCTGCTGCGCCGAGCACCCCTCACATGGTAGGTCGGGCAAGCATTTACAAGGAAGTCTCCGTCTCTATGGGTGCGAGGCTCAGCTGGCCGGATTATGTCTGTTTGGTCTCCTTCACTACATACCCCGCCACGAAGTTCACCGCCCCCTGGGCCAGCGCGAGCCCTCCCGCGACAAGGGACGCCCTGACCTCCCCTCGGCAGGCTTCCGACAGCCCCGGCAGCCAGGGCGCGATGATCGCTGCCACGATCGGGCCGAGAAGGCTGGTCCAGGCGACAGCGGCCATCTTGCGGGTGGGGCGAAGGGTGGGCTGATTGATCAGGTTCATGATGGTCTCTCTTTTGATGGGGTTCAGGCCCGGTTGATCCAAGTGCGCACGACGAAGCCCGGGCAGGCTTTGGCCGCGTGGTCGTTGTGACCGGTGATGCGGGTGATGGCTGTCTCGGCGCGGATGGCGTCGATCAGGCCCCGCAGGGCCCGATCCTGGGCGGTGGTGAAGTTCCGCTCGAAGGGATCGGTGGCGGATGAAACCGCGCCGCCGATCAGGCAGATATGGATGACGCCGCGATTGTGGCCTTCGACCCCGGCGCCGATTTCAGTCTCGGCCCGGCTGGGCAGGATCGCACCGTCGCGATCGATCAAATGGTGGTAGCCAATCTTGCGCCAGCCGCGTTCCTCGCGGTGCCAGCGGTCGATCTCCTTGCGCTTTGCAGTCAGGGGCTGGCCTCGCATCCAATCAGGGCCTGTGGCGGCGCAATGGATGACGATCTCATCCACAGGATAGCGGGCGCTGCCTTGAAAGATTATCGGCCCTATGGGGGGAGCGGCCGCGGCCTTCAGGCTGCGGATTGCGCCACCCTCGGCCGCCACGGCCTTCAGGGCTGCATCGGTGCGGGGGCCGAAGAGGCCGTCAATCGCGCCGGTGTAGTAGCCTAGGCGCGCCAGTGCCATTTGCAGCGCCTTCAGCGCATCGATCTGGTCGTTCATGGGTGTGGTCCTTTCGGGCAAAGAAAAACCCCGCCGGAAGGGCGGGGCGCGGGGCGGTCTGGGCGGGGTTCATCCGGCGGTGGGCGGGTCCGGCGGAGGGCTTTGCACCTCCCGGGCAGCGGCCAGTTCGGCGGCGAGAAGCGCGCAGCGCTCGGAGAGGATTGTGATCTGCTGGCGAAGTTCGGCTACATAGGCGGCCGATGCGACGGGGGACATGGAGGCTCCTTTCAGGATCAGAAGTCAGTTTCGAGGTAGAGGCCGGTGCATTCGAAAGCGACCGCCGCGGCGGTCGCGCCGTTGTTCAGGAACAGGCGCGGGGCGAGGAATGTCGCGACTTGAGGCAGGTCGGTCGCCATTTCCTGTTCGAAGACGGCGCCGGTCAGCTCGTTGACGGCGCGCAGCCAGATGGAACTGCCCGCGGCCGGGCACCAGATGGTGAGGGTTATTAGCCCGGCCGTCGCAACCGGAAACCCGGCCCCGAAATCCACGAGGGTCGGCGCGCCAGTTGCGTCATTGCTGACCAGTTGCCAGTTCGTGTGCGTGCCGCGTTGGAACCCGATGCCGATGGCTTCGACAAGGGTCGCCAGAGTTGTCGTGACTGCGAGGGCTGCGATCGAAGCCAGCAGGCCGAAGAAGCCCATCCCGGTTGCCTGAAGAGTTGTCAGGCTGATCCGGGCCACGAAGGTGAAGCCACCAAGGCCTGCGGCATTGCCCCGCCAACAGGCGGTGACGGCCGAGCGCTGATCGCAGACGGAATCCACCACGGCAGCCGAGGTCACGCGCCAGCGCCGGGAACTGGCGAGAAGCGATCCGACCGCCAGAGCGGGGTGGCTGACAGTGCCGACGCTGGTCAACGCGATGCCTTGGGCGGCGATGGTCGTGGCCGAGACCGGCGCCCAGGCCCCAATCCGGTTCAGGCCCATATGCGGTTGCAGAGGAAAGTCGCGCCCGGAAGGCCGGACGACTTCTAGCCAGGGCGCGCCTGCGCGCTGACGTCCGTAGAGGGCAAGCTTGCCTGCCGGTGGCGATGCGGGCACGGCTGAGAGGCCCGGGATCACGATCGGCGCCGGGAACTCCGCCCGCCCGGTTGCCCGATCGATCACGAAGGCATCGAAGAAGGCCGAGCCGTTCGGCGAAACTTTCAGCGTCACATCGTCAGACCCAAGCAGCCCAAACAGCGCCCGCGCCGAAAACCCCGTCTTTAGCGCGAGGCTGGCATCATTCCCGGCCGCGGCTTTGTTGATCGTGGCCTCATGCGACCCGCCTGCATTGTTCAGAAGCGTGGCGGCGGCGTTCACGCTGAGCCGGTTCGAAGCATCGGGCGAGGCACCGCCGAGGCCCAAGCCCAGCGCAGTGATGTTCGCGGCCGCCGCGCCGATCGCAGTGACGCTGGCCGCAAAGGTCACCGTGGGTGTGTTGATGATCGTGCTGCCCAGCGCCCCGGCGGTAGTCGATCCGAGGTTGATGATGGTCGTCGATCCGGCCGCGCCGCCGGTGCCGAGGTTTACGGTTTTGGTGACGCCGGTCGTCGTGCCGCCGGTGCCAAGCCCATAGGCCGCGGTGGTTGTGGCCGTGCCGATCGTGACCGCCGCGTTCGAGAACGTCGTGGCACCTGTGAAAGTCTGGGCCGCGTTGCCCAGGTGGGCGAGCGTGGCGGAAAGGTTCGGCAGGGTGAAGGTTCGGGTCGTGCCTGCGGAGAGGCCGGAAAGATCGAAGGCCGCAAGCTTGGTCGGATCGGCATCATCGGCCAGGCGGAAGAGGTTGTCCGGGAAAGGCAGCGCTGCCTGCCGCACCCAGGCTCCGCCGATAAAGGTCAGGGCGGCATCGGTGGCGCGATCCCAGACCGACCAACCTTCCGCGGGCGGATAGAAGGCCCAGGCTCCGTCCTGCCAAGCGGCGATCGCAAAGGCCTGGCCTGCCCAGGCCGCCGTAGGGCTGGGGCCGACGACATAGCGTGCACCATCGACCGGCGATCCCGGCGGGGTGCTGAGACCAGTGCTTTCCACGGCGGGCTGCACGAGGGCATCGAGGGCGCGGAATGCCTCGTTGACGGTGATGTGCTTCTGCGCCTGGTTCGCCTCGAGCAAGGTGAGGCGAATGTTCGGGGTGTCGGCCATGGGGCCTCCGGATCAAAGGGTGATGTTGAGGATCGCGCCGCGGCCTAGCGCGCCGACCTGCGCGATGCGCACCGCGAGGGCCCCGGAAACCGGCGCACCGAAGTCGGCCGTTTGCATCGCCGCCGTGTAGGTGAAGGCGGGCGTGGCAAGGCCGGAAACCGTCCGCACCACTGCCGCCCCGTTCAGGATATCGATCTCGTAGCCTTCTAACGTCTCGCCCAACGGCACTTCGGTCGGGGCCCAGTTGTCGCCCGCAAAGGCCCGGGTGCGGCGGGTCCAGCTGAGGGCAATATCACCGCCGGGCAGGGTGACCCGCCGCGCGTGACAGGGCCGCCAAGGGCGCACGCCGCGGGCGGTTGGCGCGAAGGAGAGGGCAAGGTTTGCGGGATCGCCTGCGGGCTTGCTCGAGGCCCCGATCCGCCAGCTCCAGGCCGCACCATAATCGGCGCTGCCGATCGGCAGGGGTTTGACCCCACCGTCCAGCACAACGACCCGCGCCCCGGCCGGGGCTGGGTTGGCGATGGCGTCCTCAGTGCCCAGAAGCCCGCGGAGCAATCGGGTCAGCCGCCAGCGACCGGGCGATTGCAAGCTGGCCGTGGCGAAGCCGACGATCTCCCACAGATCGGGGGCCGTCTCGATCGCCAACCAGTTCGTGCCGGAGAAGACGGCCGTATCGCTGACGCTGGCGAACTGGCCCGCGATCATGTCGACCCAAAGCTCGTTGCCGCGGTCGAAGCGGTTGGTCGGCCCGGCATAGAAGGGGAAGGCGAGGGTGCCGAACCAGCCCGGTCGCGAAATCGTGGTCAGGACAGCGAAACCATCCGTCGATGCCGATCGCCAGACCGACGCCGTGCCATACCAAGGCGCAGCATGGGCGGCGGCATAGGGCTGCCAGTCCGGAAAATCCTCCGACAACTGCGGCAGGTTCATCAAGGCAACGAGTGGCGGGCCGTAGACCGCCTTCGCGCCAGAGGTTGCGCCCCGATCCGAGCCGGGAGCCAGATCGTAAATAGCGCGATCGGACCGGCGCGCTTCAACCCTTCGCCCAGCGCCGTCGGTGATTGAGGTCAGGGCGAATTCAATCAGGCGGTTGTCGTGATCCAGCAGGATCACATCGGCGGGGTCCAGCGCCAGGCGTGACGACGGTAGGGTGAAACTTGCCTTCTCGCGACCGACCCAAGCCTCGAAGAGGGCCCGGCGCACCCCGCGTTCGGCGGCGCCACTTGTCGAGGCGATGGGCAGTTGCTCGGCCGAGATGCGGGCTGTGTCGACCGTGATGCGTCGTGCCTCGACCGAGATGCCTGCGAATTCCTCATCCCGCGCCATCAGGCGCCACTTAAGGGCGAGGGGTAGTTCTGTCTCTTGCGCCCGGGTCAGTTCCAGATCCTCGGCCTCGCGGCTGGCCGCCACCAGCGTGTCGAGCGTGATCGTGGCGACGGGCCGCTGTCCCCGCATGCGGAACCGGATTTTGCCCTCGACCTCGAAGGCGTCGAAACCGAAGAGGCGGGCAAGGGTCTCGATGGAGGCGCGTGGGCTTTCGATCGCGTTGACGGCGAAACCGGGCACCGATCCTGCCAAATCGGTGACATCGAGGTCAGCAGGGGTCAGCCCAGCCCGGGCGCAAAGTTCGGCAACGAGTTCTGCGAGACCCGTGGCCCCGGCGCGGCCGGTGAGCCAATGCCCCTGCCGCCAATTCTCGGCATCTGACCAGACGTCGCTGCGGGCCGGGAAGGCCGGAAAGGGGCGGGCGTCCCACGTCCAGAGCGCGATCTCCGCCGTCTCGATCATGCGGCCGGAATAGAGGCTGGAGGCCGGGTTGTTGGCCGGGTTCGCCCAATAGCCGATCAGAGCCTCGGCATAGCGGCGCTGGATGAACTCGTCGGGCCAGCCGCGCGAGAAATGCGGCAGCAGGGATTCCGAAGATTTGGGATCGACGAAGACATTCGGCTGGTTCGTGCCGCGATCGACGCAAGGCGCACCGGCCTCCGTGAAGCGGATCGGCTTTGATCCGGGCACCCAAGCGGTGGGCCCGCCGCTTTCAACGCCGCCAGGGCGGTTGATGTGCGGCTGGCTCCACCAGTTCCGCAGATCCTTGGGGCGGAAGACCCACGGCTTGCCCGCCCCGTCTGTGATAGGGGTGCGGATTTGCGCCAGGCGCTCGGACGAGGAGGCATAGAACCAGTCGAAGCCCTCGCCGCCCTCGATGTTCGCTTGCAGATAGGCGGTCTGCTGCGGCCCTTGCCATCCGGCCAGGGCATCGAGGTGATCGTCGCCATCGCGCCAATCCGAGACCGGCAGGTAGTTGTCGATCGCCACGAAATCGACATTCGCGGATGCCCAGAGCGGATCGAGGTGGAAAAACACGTCGCCCGTGCCGTCTGTGGGCTGATGGCCAAAGTATTCCGACCAGTCAGCGGCATAGCTGACCTTGGTGGCAGGCCCGAGGACCGCGCTGACATCTGCGGCCAGTTGCACGAAGGCGGTGACGGCGGGATAGGTGGAAGCGCCCGAGCGGATTTGCGTCAGCCCCCGCATTTCGGTGCCGATCAGGAAAGCGTCCACGCCCCCGGCTGCGGCGCAGAGATGGGCATAATGCAGGATCATCCGGCGCAGGCCCCAATCGCTCCCGCTGCCGGTGAAGCTGACGGTCGTGCCCGTCACGGAAAACTGCCCCGGGGCGGCGGTGCCGAAGAAGGCCGCAACCTGCGTCCCCGCCGCGGCCGATTTGTCGACGGTGCCCGCAAAGCCCGCCGCGGGGCTGCAGGTGATCCGCCCGCGCCAGGGATAGACCGGCTGGCCGGGTGCGCTGGCGTTCGGCGAATAGGGGTTCGGCAGGGTGTTTGCAGCCGGGATATCCATCAGGATGAAGGGGTAAAAGGTCACGCGCTTGCCACGGGCCTTCAGTTCTTGGATGGCCTGAACCACAGCCGCATCCGTAGGCGTGCCGCCATAAGCAGGACCGCCATCGACGGTAGAAACCACATGCGCCCCGGCGCGTGTCACGCCGTTGACCCGCCAGACCATCGGGGTGGTGGTCTTGGTGGAGGATTCCACGCCCGGCTTGATCTGGCAGGTCCCTGCCCGGAGGTCGGTGCCGAACCAAGACACGACGAGGGACACCGCTTCACACTCCGGCAGGGCGGCATCTAGGCGGTTCAGCGAGGCCACCAGATCGGGCAGGCCTTCGACGCTGTTCTCGTTCTCTGGTACTGCCGTGCCATTCCCGCTGCCGATGTTCCAAAGGCCCGGGGCTGCGGTGGTACGGGTGACAGTCTCGGTCGCATAGACGAACTCGCCTGCGGAGGGGATCAGGTTCACGGCGCGGACGAGACGTTCCATGGCGGCGGGATCGGGCGAGGGCCGGATCACCTCGAAGGACAGTTGGGGCAGACGGTTGCCGAAGGTCTCGAGCGCCAGATCCTCGAACACGACATAGGCCACGCCGCGATAGGCCGGGGCCTGCCCAGCGCCTTCCTTGGCCTCGATGAACGGGTCGGGCATCTGGCTTTCCGTGCCCAAGTGCACGCGAATGACGGCGCCCGGCACATCGAAGGGTTTGCCATCGGCCCAGATGCGGCAGACGCCGCCGATCGGGCCCTCGCAAAGCGCCACGGCGAAGGAAGCGTAGTAGCGATAGCCTTCGGTCACGACCTTCGGCCCGCCGCCCTTGCCGCCGCCTTGAGTCTGGCGGAACTGCTCCTCGCGGAAGTCTGTGGCCCAGATGATGTTCCCCCCGAGGCGCATGGTGCCGTAAAGGCGCGGGATCACGGCGCCCTCGGTGGCCGATGTCAGGCGCAGGTCATCGAGCTTCGCGCCCTCGATGCGCTGGTCCGGCGCAAGCGAGCCGATGATCAGGCTGTCGATGAAGGAGCCTGCGAAAGACCCGATGGCGCCGCCGATCGTGGCCGCGCTGAAGCCGAGAAACGCACCGCCGAAGGCGCTGCCGATTGCGGAACCGGCGGCGGCGAGGAGCATGGTTGCCATGGGGATCAGCCTGGAAAGAGGAAAGCCGCCACGGCGCGGCGGCGCCAGGGCAGGGTGAAAGGTTCGCGCGTGACGCCGGTGGTCTCGCGGGCGTGGATGATGGCGGGGCCGGGAACGAGAATGCCGCAATGCTTGGCCGGGCTGGCCCCGACCATGCGGAACAGGATCAGGGCGCCGGGTGCGGCTGCGCCCATCGGGATCTCGATCAGGAAGGCTTGGGCGGCCTCCCACATCACTTCGCGCCCGCTGCTCTCGCCCCAATCGCGGGTATAGGGCGGCGGGGCGATCGGTTCGGCCCCGTGCAGATCGCGCCAGATGCCGCGGGCAAGGCCGAGGCAATCGGTGCCAAGGCCGCGGGCGGAGGCTTGATGCAGGTAGGGCGTGCTGAGCCAGCTTTCCGCGATCGCCACCACGCGGGCGGAAGAAGCCGAGGCGCAGGTCTCAGCCATCGACAAGGGGGCGCAGCGGCGCGCCGGAGTTCGCATCGGTCTCGTTCGGATAGCGGGTGACCAGATCGTCGCCGGGGATCGAGGGGAAGCCGCGGAAGTTCAGCGCATTGCTAAAGCGGTCGCGGCAGGTGGCATGGCGCTTGTCGCAGCCTGCCGTGATCGCGAAGGTATTGCCCGGCGTGATCGGTCGCACCGGCGCTTCCATCAGAGTGATCGTGGCCGTGCCGCTGGCGAGGGTATGGCTTGCCACTTCCGCCCGTCGCCCGGCATTGACGCCGGACGTCCATTCCACCACCCCGAAATCGAACCAGCCCGAGGCAAAGGCCCCAAGGCCTGTCGCGACGGTAAGTCGCCGGTCGCCGATCGAGGCAGTTACCGACCCCATGCCCCGATAGAGTGGCCCCGACAGGTTCACCCCACAGCGCGCATCGCCCAGCGTCGCGTCGCAGAAATACTGGAAGGTTCGGCCGACCGGCTGGTTCAGCAGATGCGCCAGCGCCCGCACTTCGGCCGTGAAGGCATGGCGGCCCCGCCTGATCTCGCCGATGCTGCCGCGGCGCATCAGCACGCGCTGGCCGACCGCTTGCCAGTTCACGAGCCAAACCTCGACCGCGGCATTGTCCCAGAGGCCATCGGCAATATCGGTCTCAGTAATCCGGTCAGATCGCAGGGCGCCTTGCACGTCCTGAGCGTCAACCGACAGATCGCCCAGGCTTCTGATCTCGCTGGCCGCGAAACCGGTCTCGGGTTCGAAACTGGTGCCTGCGAAGGCCAGCACCCGGTCATGATCGGTGAAGCCGAATACCGCGCCATCCCGGCGTTGCAGCCGCCAGCACCACGCAAGCGTGGTGGTGCCTTCATCCAGATGCGCCTGGAAGCCCGCGGGCAGGGTCTTCATGGGGTGCGGTCCTGTTGTTCGAGGCGGCCGACGGCGGCGCCGATGCGGGCAATGTTCTCGTCGAGGCGGATCATCCGCTCTTCGATCACGGCGATCGCGCGCAGCGCCTCGGCCACATCGCGGATCTGCTCGGGGCGGATCATGGCCAGATCGTCCAGTTGCCGTTCGAGCATGGCGACACGGGTGTTGATGATCCCGGCCCACCAGATCGCGGCACCGCCTTGGGCGGACAGGGCCAGCGCGAGACTGACGTAGGCGACATAGCCCATGGTGTTGCGGTCTTTGGGTAGGGTCATCGGCGCACCTCGATCAGGGGAATGGAGGGGATGGAGCCGGTGCGTTCGATGTCGAGCGTGACGGGCAACTCGTCGGTGTCGAAGCGCACCGGCACGTCGAATTCGAAGCCCGCACGGATCACGGCGCCGTTTGCAGGCGCCACGGTGAATGTGACGATCCCAGTGGTGGTATTGACCGACCAGCCGGACCCTTGCGCGACCCCGTTCAGAGAAACCGTCACCGTGCCCGCCACAGGCTTTAGGATCGCCCGCGCCCAGGATTGCGCGCCGGATGCATAGGTCTTGGTCAGGGCAAAGGTGGTGGTTGATCCGTTGCCAGTGCCGATGATCTGGTCGGTGGGCGCGGGCGCCGACGAGGGCAGGCAGGATTTGTAGTCCGACCAATCTTTGAACCGAAACGCGTGCAGGCGGCCGTTGCGGGCCTCGAAGAAGGCGACGACCGCGGCCAGATCGTCTGCACGGCGCACGCCATAGGAGACGTCATAGCGGCGGCGCGAGTTTGCCCAGGAGGCGTTCCTTTCCTCGTCGCCGGAGGCCAGTTCGACGATCCGGGTGCGCCGTTCTGGCCCGCCTTTTGCGCCCCGGCTGATGCTGTCCGGAAACCGTATCTCGTGAAACGCCATTCAGCTGCTCCTTCGGCCATAGGCGACGGCCCGGGCGATGTCGGAGGCGACTTGCGCGCGGGAGGCGCGGAAGCTCTCGGCATCGCGGGCGTAGATGTTGACGGTGGTGCCCGCCCCGCCTTCCCAGGCGCGGGTCTCGGCACGGTTCAGAACGCGTTCGCCGCGCAGAAGGACGGCGGCGTATTCGTCGGACCCCAGACCCATGCCGCCGCCATTGTGGAAACGTGGGGCCGCGGCCAGCGCAGCCGCGGGGATCATCATGCTGGCAGGGCCCGGCACCCGGCCGCCGGAATGATAGACCCCGGCCGAGACCGATCCGCCGCCGATGCCCCCGCCAATCCCGCCCAAAACCCCGCCCAGCGCCGAGGCGAGAGGGCCGAAGACGAAGCGGCGGAAAGCGATCTTGGCCAGATCAGCGATGATCGAGGTGGCGAGGCTTGAGAAGTCGAGCTTCCCCGTCCGGACGAACTCGGCGACGGCCTCTTCACCGGCGCGGAAGGCCGAGGCGATTGCCTCGCCCACGCTGCCGCCCCAGTTCGCGGCCTCGCTGGCATACGTGGAGAGCGCCTCGCTGACCGCCGCCCAGCCGGTCGCCGC
>JBGSNN010000417.1:0-6039 GCA_041739655.1 Albidovulum sp.
GTCGCTGACTTCGGCCCCGGCACGGCGGGCGATCAGGTCTCCGGCGGCGATGTCCCATTCCCAGCTCGGACGAAGCGACAGGGCGGCGTCGAAGCGCCCTTCCGCGACAAGGCACATCCGCCACGCGAAGGAGGCGCGAAAGACCCGGCGGACCGTCGGCGGCACACCCCCCGCCCAATGCTGCGGCGCCATCGTCGCCGCAGAAGTCAGCACCGTCGTGCCGCTGATGCCATCGGGCCGGGACACCGCGATTGGCCTGCCATTCAGCGTTGCCGGTCCGTGCTCGGTCGCCGCATAAAGCGCGTCCTTCTCGGGCAGATAGACAACCGCGGCAATGATCCGGCCTTTTTCGGCGACGGCAAGCGCATGGGCGAAACTCGAATCTCCCTCGATGAAGGCGCGGGTGCCGTCGATGGGGTCGATGATGAAGCAGCGGTCATTTTCAAGCCGCGCGGCATCATCCGGGGTTTCCTCGGAGAGCCAGCCATAGTCGCGCCGCGCCGCCCGCAGGTATTCCGTCAACATCGCATCGACCGCAAGGTCGGCTTCGGTGACCGGCCCGGCGCCGTCGGGCTTGTGCCAGGTCTCGGGCTTTTGCCGCCAGAAGCGATGGGCAATGCGGCCCGCCTCGCGCGCCGCGTCGATCATGAGGTCGAGATCACGCACCGGCAAGGGTGAGGCCCTCGACCAGAAGACTCGGCACCACATGCGAGAGATAGGGCCGTGCATCATTGGCGGGGGTGATCCGCATCAGCATCTCACGCAGGTTCCCGGCGATGGTGCATTCGTTGACCGGGTAGGCGATGTCACCCTTCTCGACCCAGAAACCCGAGGCGCCGCGGGAATAATCGCCAGTCGTCGGGTTGATCGAGGCACCGATCATCGAGGTGACAAGAAGGCCCGTCCCCATCTCTCGCACAAGATCGTCGCGGGTCAAAAGCCCTTCGGTCAGCGCGATGTTGGAATGGGCAGGCGACGGCGGCGCCGATGTACCGCGCGCCGCCGAAGCGGTGGATTTCAGCCCGAGTTTCCGCGCTGTTCCAAGATCCAGCGTCCAGCCGGTCAGAACGCCGTTCTCGACGATGTTGCGGACCTGGGTCGGCAGACCCTCGGCATCGAACGGACGCGAGCCGGATATGCGCGCGCGGTGGGGGTTCTCGGTGATCGTCAGCCCGGCCGGCAGCACCTGTTCCCCCAGACGGTCGCGCAGCCATGATGCGCCGCGCGCAATCGCCTGCCCGTTTACCGCCGCCAGAAGATGACCGATCAGCCCCGAGGCGACGCGCTCATCGAAGATGACGGGGTAGGCGCCGGTCCTCGGCTTGCGCGCACCAAGCCGTTCCACCGCCCGCGCGCCCGCGAGCGTGCCGATGCTTTCCGCGCCCGGCAGATCGGCTTGATGGACGCGGCCCTCTGCGGCCCAGTCGCGCTCCATCCCCTGGCCCTCGCCTGCCACCGCGACGGCGGAGGTGGAGCGCGAGGTACGCATGTAGCCCCCCGAAAAGCCGTTCGTCGCGGACAGATGGATCATGCGCCGCGCGTAGCTTGCCGAGGCCGACTGGCACTGCGACACACCTTTGACGGCCAGCGCGGCGGCCTCTGCCCGGCGCGCATCCTCTTCCAGCGCGGCGGCGCCGGGTTCGGGCGCCGGGTCGAAGAGATCGTAGTCGGCAGGGTCCCACGAGGTAATGAGGTCAGCGGAATCGGCAAGGCCGATGGTCGGATCCTCCGGCGCTTCGCGCGCCATGGCGATGGCGCGTTCGGCCATCTCGGCGATGGTCCGATCGGAAATGTCCGAGGCCGCAACGCAGGCCTGCCGCTGTCCCACGAGAACGCGCAGCCCGATTTCGATGCCTTCGGAGCGCTCCGCCTGCTCAAGCCTGCCGCCGCGCACATCAACGCTAATCGCGGTGCCGGAGACGGCAATCGCATCGGCGGCATCGGCGCCAGCCTTGCGGGCGGTGTGAAGCAGCGCCTCGGTCAGGGGCTGAAGGCGGTCATCTGGCATGGGGGCATCCGAAACAGAGTCGGGCAACAGGTAGTCGTCCTGCTGCCCGCGCTCAACCCCAAAGCAAAGCGGTCAGGGTTTCGGAAACTTGTAAAGGACCTGACCGTTCACGCGGACATCGCCCGCCTCATCCGCCTCGACCCGCGATCTGGCGCTGTCCTCGCCGGTCGGAACCGTGAACATGGCCATCATCATGCGCAGCCCCATCGCCTGTTCCTCCGGCACGAGGTTCATGGCGACAAGCCGGTCGAAAAGGCCATTGAGGCCCTTGATTTCGAAGTCCGCAGTGCCGACGGGCCGCGGCTGCGCGCCGCCATTCTCGATCCGCGCCGCGCCCGAGCCCGCGATATCCGCGCCGAGCGCGGACAGCTTCAGCTCGTTCAGCGACAGGGTCTCGACTTCGGCCGGGACCTTGTCAGCCTCACCCGAGGGGCGTTTCGCAAAGAGGCCCTGGGCGAATTTCATGGTTCCGGACAGGTCGAACGCGAAGCTCATCGGATCGTGGGGGAGTGCGGCACCAGGATCGAACATCGCCCAGATGCCGTCCGACAGCGTCAACCCGCTGAGACGCTGGACCAGCGTGAAGGGCCCCGCTTCGCCATCGGCACCGGCGGGCATCGCCAGAGTCATCGCGATGCCATCGAGGCCGACTTCGGCCGGTACCGGCAGGGCGGGCACCTGAACGACGGCGCGCGACGCCCCGATGCTGACGGCAGTTTGAACGCCCGCCTGTGACATCGACAGCGTCACAAGGCCGTCGGCGAGCCCGGCCTGCAGGTTCGTGGTGCCGCTGGGGTCCGAAACGTCCGCGTTGATGTTGCCCGACGCGAATTGCACGCGCCCTTCCAGCCGGTACCCCGCCGCAATCGCCTTTTCCATGTCGTTGAGATCGATCCCGCTCGGACTCTGCACCCCTGACACCATCCGCAGGTCGCTGAGAGTGCCGGTTGTGGTCATCGCTTCGGGCGTGTCCGCCGTCTCGGGTCTCGTCACTGCGAAGGTCATCGTCCGGACGGCCGATTCACTGTCGATCACGCGCGTCGTGGTGCCCGCCATGTGCATCTTGCCACTGCCATCCGCCAGCGCGAGGGTGACGCTCACCGGAACCGGTTGCCCCACGGCCTGCGTGGCGACGGTCGCAACGCTGAGGCTGGGCACTTCATAGTCATAGGTCATGTCCCCGACACCGCCCGACACGATGACCTTGAGGCCAGTCTGGGCGATCTCGAACCCGGTTGCGGCCGCCGGCCCTGTGACATGCGGGCCTTCGAGCGTGCCGGTGATCTTTTCGGCGGTCGTCACCTCCACGGTGCCGTCACCGGTCTCGCGGAGGCGAAGTTCCGGCACCCGCAGGTTCAGTCGCGCGCCCGCATCTCCGGCCGCGATCTCGGCACCACGAATGACCAGCGTATCACCGGTCATTTCCCTGGACCCCGTCGTCACGGTCGAGCCGCCGACAATGCTCTGCCAGACCTCCTCGGCGGTCACATCGGCGTGGGCGGCGGTGGTTCCCAGCAGCATCGCGATCAGCGCGGCGCCGGTCGGTCTGGTCAAAGCTCGCATCATCATGGCCTCACATCACTCGGTCTTGTCATGGTTCCGCGGCTCCCAGCCGGACGGTCGACACTGGAACTTCCCGCGCCGATGCTGCTAAACCAGAAGAAAGCGGCAGGATTTCGGCGAGGGATAATGATCAAGGTCGCACGAAACGACGGCATCTGGAAGATCACGATCAATCGTCCGGACAAGGCGAATTCGCTGACCCGCGCCATGCTGGGCGTGCTTCGCGACACCGCGCGGGACGCGTCCGGGGCCGCCCGCGCGGTCATCCTCACGGGCGAGGGCAAGGTCTTTTCCGCAGGCGCCGATCTTGACGAGGAGCGCGCGGGTCTGGCCACCGATCCGGTCTGGGAGGAGCTTTCCGCGGCCCTCGCGGCCCTGCCATGCCTGACGGTCGCCGCTCTGAACGGCACGCTTGCCGGTGGCGCCTTCGGCATGGCGCTGGCCTGCGACCTGCGCATCGCGGTTCCCGAGGCAAGGTTCTTCTATCCCGTGATGCGCCTCGGCTTTCTGCCGCAGCCGTCGGACCCGCCGCGCATGGCTGCCCTCATCGGCCCGGCGCGGACCAGGATGATCCTCATGGCAGGCCAGAAGATCGCGGCGGAAGAGGCCCTGTCCTGGGGGCTGATCGACCGCGTCGTACCCGCCCCCGGCCTTGCCGAGGCGGCGGAGGCGCTCTGCGCCGACGCGCTCAGCGCGCCCGATGGTCATGCGGGCCGCATCAAGGCGATGATCCCCTCCGGTGCGAAGGCGTAGCGCCATATCGGCAACCTCGCTTGCCCCGGAAACGGCGCACCGATAAACTCGGGTGCAGTCTGTAGGGTACTGACTTTCCTTGGGAACAAGATCGCGGCCGCTGCCCCTGAACGAGGCAGATGAAGGCGATCAAATCCTTGAAAGGAAATCACAATTTTGAGGGTGAGATGACCACTTACACGTATTCCGGTTTCAAGGTGCAATATGACGCTTTCGGGAATCCGACCGCATTCCTCGGGAGCAGCGATCTCTCGCTCGTCTACAATGCGAACGTTACGCCGCTTTTTGTTTACGCTCTGGACGGAGTGCCGGTCCCGGGCGACCTGCCTCTGGCGATCATCGACACCGATACCACGGCTGATACGCTGCTCGATGGCGTGTCGCTGAACGTCAACGACTTCGTCCACGACGAGGCGGGCGACGCATTCCGCTTCGGCGAGGTGACCTGGGATGACAACGGCACGGTTCGCACGACCGTCGTCGTCGGCTTCGAGGACGCGGCCACCTCCACATCGTACTTCTATGCCATCGGCGGCGACGCGCTGCCGCCCATCACCTCGCTTTCGGAATTCGACGCCTTCCTCGCGAACGATGTCGTTTCGATCGGTACAGCGGCAAGCCCCTACGCCCCCGGCGATGATATCGACCCGTCCGTCAGCCCCTTTGTCACCGCGTCGATCACCGACCTGATGCAGGGCACCAGTGGCTTCGACTATTTTGACGGCGGCAGTGGCAACGATACGATCTACGGCAATGCCGGGGACGATGACCTCTACGGCGGCTTGGGCGACGATTCCATCTTCGGCGGCGACGACGACGATTTGGTTCGCGGCGATGCTGGCAACGATACGCTCGACGGCGGCACCGGCATCGACGAACTGGTCTATGACAATGCGTCCGCTCCGGTCGTGGTCAACCTCGCGGGCGGGACCGCGACGGTCGGCGGGACCGAGACCGACACCATCACCGGGTTCGAGAACATCCGTGGCTCGATGTTCGCCGATTCCCTGACCGGCGACGGCGGCGACAACCAGTTCCGAGGTCTCGGCGGCAATGACACCCTCGATGGCGGCGCCGGGACCGGCGACTGGGCCCTTTATGACCGCGACGGCGTCTACAGCGGTCTTGCGGGCGTGACCGTCGACCTCGCTGCGGGAACGGCGACCGATGGATTCGGCGCTACTGACACCCTCATCGGGATCGAGAATGCGCGCGGCTCGGGGTCGGCGGATACGATCACCGGCTCAGGCGGCGCCAACGTGATCCAGGGCCGGGCGGGCGACGATGTCATTTCCGCGGGTGGCGGCAACGACACGATCGAGGCCGGCATGGGCGACGACACCGTCGATGGCGGCACCGGCAGCGACCTGCTGGCCTACAACAATGACATCCCGGCCACCGGCGTGATCGTCACCTACAGCGCGGCGACCGATGGCACCGTGTCGGACGGCCTCGGCGGCACCGACACTTTCACCTCGATCGAACGGGTCGCGGGAACGGATTTTGCCGACAGCATGGCCGGCTTCGCCGGCGCGCAGACCTTCCTCGGGCTGGGCGGCGACGATCTTCTGATGGGCGACGCGGGCAATGACACGCTGGACGGAGGCGATGGCGACGACACGCTGGTGGGTGGGACCGGGTCGGACAGTCTGACCGGCGGTCTTGGCACCGACCTTCTGAGCTACCGCGACGCGACGAGCCGGGTGGTGGTGGAC
>JBGSNN010000429.1:0-35588 GCA_041739655.1 Albidovulum sp.
GCCGTCGCGATGATCGCGGGCATGGCGGCGGCGTCGGTTTCGCGCACCCGCGCAACCTCTGCGCCGTCAATCGGCGAATGGACCGCGAGCGTGCCGCCTGTCAGGTCAGCGTCGCTGAGGCCCGCGGCCTTCAGCACATCCTTGTGGTTCATCTCTCATCTCCCTTCGTGACGGTGGCGCGCTGGTCGTCTAGCCCCATGGAGACGAGAAGCGGTGCCGTCTGTTGCCGTGTCTGGAAATCGGTCTTCGATCCCATGCCGCGCCAGTTGGCAAGGATCAGGCTCTGTGCCACTGCGCCGCCGAGCGTCGTGCCGGGGCCGGTGACGATGAAGAGGTCGGGCGCGAACTCCCGCGCTGCGATGCGGATCGCATGGGTGAAGTCGTAGGTCTCGGTCACCTGCGCCCCGAGCGTGTAGTCCCAGAGCGCGTTTGTGTCGCTGGCGCCCGGCCACCAGACCGCCCCCCGTCCGTCGATCACCGGCAGGCGCGGCTGGCCGAAGAGGGCAGGGGAAAGCCGTGCCCGCCCACGTTCGGCGACCGGCTCCTGGAGCGCGGTATGGAAGGCCGCATGATTGGCAAGCCTCATGGGGAATCGACTCTGTTCTGTCGGAATCTCGGCCTCGAACGCCTTCAGCCCGGCGTCGTTCCCGGCCAGAACGAGCATCCCGCCAAGGTCGATGGAGAGGCCCAGCACATGGCCCTCGCGCGCGCCGATCCCGGCCACTTTCGCCAGCAACTCCGCCTTGCGCGCCGGGTTCGGCAGCCAGTCCTCGGCCATGTGGGGATGGACCAACTGCCCGCCGATCAGTGCCTCCTGCATCAGCGTGCCCATGGTGTTGGCCACCGCGAACCCCGCTTCCGCCGTCAGCGCCCCGCCACAGGCGAGTGCGGAATACCAGCCCATCGAGTTGCCGGTCACGGCGACCACCTCGACCCCACGCAAGTCACGGAAATCGCCCAGGGTCGCGGCATAGATCAGCGCCGAGGCATTGTCGCCGCGCGTATGGC
Organism: Albidovulum sp.; assembly: GCA_041739655.1. GTDB lineage: Bacteria > Pseudomonadota > Alphaproteobacteria > Rhodobacterales > Rhodobacteraceae > Albidovulum. The sequence continues at coordinate 1,009 of JBGSNN010000429.1, forward strand.
GCGCGACCGAATAGCTCGCTGCCCCGTCGAGCGCGCTGAGCGTCTCCTGCCCCAGCGCGGCACGGGCGCCGTCGAAGCCGGCGAGAAGTGCCTTGTCGCCGAAATGGCGCTTCAGGTAGCCAAGCTCGGTCTTGGTGTAGGTGCCCCGGCCGGGGCAGATGACGACCGCCGTCTTCATGGCTTTGCCCCCACGAACTTCATCGCCGCGTCAAATATGCCCTCCGCCGAAGGCATCGTTGCCGCATAGGCCGGGCCGGTGGCGATGAAACTGTCCTCGGCGGTGATGCGCGCGTGCGGAACCTCGGTGCGTTCGGTGAAGAGCGCCATCAACGCCTCAGCGATGCCGCCCGAGCGCCGCGTCTCGTCGACGATCAGGATGCGCCTTGCCCCCTTCACGGCGTCGATCAGCGCCTCGGCGGGCAACGGCGACAGCCAGCGCAGATCGATGACGCGCACAGAGATCCCCGCCTCGGCCAGACGCTTCGCGGCCTGGCGCGACAGGTAGCAGCCATTGCCGAATGTGATGATGGCAAGGTCGGTGCCATCGCCATGCACGCCCACCTCGCCGAAGGGAATCACCTCGTTTCGGGCAGGATAGAGCCGCATCCAGCGACCATCCTTGGCCTCGTGCAGGTCGCGCATCGGGTAAAGCGCGATCGGCTCCAGGAACACCACCAGCCGCTGCTCCTCCCGCGCGAGGCGCACACATTCGCGCAGCATCTTCGCCGCCTCGGCGCCGTCCGAGGGGCAGGCGAGGATCAGGCCGGGGACGTCGCGCAGCACCGCCACCGAGTTGTCGTTGTGGAAATGCCCGCCGAAGCCCTTCTGGTAGCCAAGCCCGGCAATGCGCACCACCATCGGGTTGGTGTACTGACCGTTCGAGAAGAACGGCAGCGTCGCTGCCTCGCCCCGGAGCTGATCCTCGGCATTGTGGAGATAGGCGAGGAACTGGATCTCGGGCAGCGGAACGAAGCCGTTCTGCGCCATGCCGATGGCAAGGCCGAGGATCGACTGCTCATCGAGAAGCGTGTCGATCACCCGGTCCGGCCCGAACCGTTGGACCAGCTTCTGCGTCACGCCATAGACGCCGCCCTTGCGGCCGACATCCTCGCCCATCAGCACGGTCTCGGGATGCGCCAGCATCAGGTCGGTCAGCGCCCAGTTGATCAGCCGCGACATGATCTGCGGCTCTTCCATCGCCTTGAGATCGCCGCCGAAGGCCGTCGCCCGCGCCTCGGGCGTCGGGCCGTTGGTCGGCCGACAGGCGCGCTTCGGCGGAACGAGGCTCGCCATCACCTCTGCCGCCGACTTCAACCGGGGCCGCGTCACGGCCTCGGCGGCGATCCGCGCCACCCGCGCCGTCGTCTCCTCGTAGATCGACAGCGCTTGGCCCGGCGTGAGCGCCCCGGCTTCGCTCAACAGCCTGACGGAATGCAGCAACGGATCATTCGCCTCCTCCGCCTCCACCTCCTCGCGCGACAGATAAGTCGTCGGCACATCGGCCCCGGCGTGGCCGTAGAGCCGCAGAGTACCGACATGCAGGAAGGCAGGCTTGCGACGGGCACGGACCCAAGCGGCGGCCTCGGCGGCGACACGATAGGTCTCGAAGATGTCGAGCCCGTTGCAGGCGAAGTAGCGCAGCCCCGGCCGATGCGCGAAACTCGCCGCGATCCAGCCCGAAGGCGTTTTCGTCGAAATCCCGATGCCGTTGTCTTCGCAGACAAAGAGCAAGGGCAGCGGGATCGACTGATAGGAAGTCCAGCCGGCTGTGTTGAACGCGCCCTGCGCGGTCGAATGGTTGGCCGAGGCGTCGCCGAAGGAGCAATAGACAATGGCATCGTCCGGCAGTTCCTGATGCTCCGGCCGATGCCGCCGCGCGGCACCGATGGCATAGGCGGCGCCCACCGCCTTCGGCAGGTGCGAGGCGATGGTGGAGGTCTGGGGCGGGATAGACAGTGTTTTCGACCCCAGAACCTTGTGCCGACCACCCGAGATCGGATCCTCGGCGGACGCGGCAAAGCTCAACAGCATGTCCCAGGCGATCGATTGCCCCGGCACCTGTCCGGCTCTGGCGATCTGAAACGCCGCATCGCGATAGTGCAGGAACGCAATGTCGGTCGGCCGCAACGCCGCTGCCACCGCCGCCAGGCCCTCGTGACCCGAAGATCCGATAGTGTAGAATCCCTGCCCGGCCTTCTGCATGGCCCGGCTCTGCCTGTCGAGCGCGCGAGACAGACAACCCGCCCGAAAGATCGCGGTAGCGCCAGCGGCCGAAAGCGGACCGGCCGGGGCGGCACCCGCAGGCAGGTCGCCCGCAGAGACCCGCCTCAGAAAATTCTCATGAACGATCTCGGCGCGGTCCATTGGTCAATTCCATCGCTGCTTCTTCTGTTTCCAAATACCTCCGCCGGAGGCATCGGGTGGGTCGGCCCGGAGCCTCTGGCCGAGGTCGTCCAGAACCGTCGACCTCAAAAGAACGCCTGCAGCCCGGTGATCGCCCGTCCGAGGATGAGCGCGTGAACATCATGCGTGCCCTCGTAGGTGTTCACCGTCTCGAGGTTGACCATGTGGCGCATCACCTGGAAATCCTCCTGGATACCGTTGCCGCCGTGCATGTCGCGGGCCATGCGGGCGATATCCAGCGCTTTGCCGCAATTGTTGCGCTTGACGAGGCTGATCATCTCGGGCGCGGCATTGGCTTCGTCCATCAGCCGTCCGACCCGCAGGGCGGCCTGCAGGCCGAGCGAGATTTCGGTCATCATGTCAGCCAGCTTCTTTTGGTAAAGCTGGGTCTGCGCCAGCGGCCGGTTGAACTGCTTGCGGTCAAGCCCATATTGCCGCGCGGCGTGCCAGCAGAACTCCGCCGCGCCGAGAACGCCCCAGGAAATGCCGTAGCGCGCGCGGTTGAGGCAGCCGAACGGTCCCTTCAACCCCTCGACATTCGGTAGCAGCGCGTCCTCGCCGACCTCGACATTCTCCATCACGATCTCGCCGGTGATCGAGGCGCGCAAGGAAAGTTTACCACCGATCTTCGGGGCGGAAAGGCCGGGCGTGCCCTTCTCGAGCACGAAGCCGCGGATCTTGCCGCCATGCGCCTCGGACTTCGCCCAGACGACGAAGACATCGGCAATCGGCGCGTTCGAGATCCACATCTTGGCGCCGTTGAGCCGGTAGCCGGTCGCGGTCTTCGCCGCACGGGTCTTCATCCCGGCCGGGTCCGATCCGGCATCGGGCTCGGTCAGGCCGAAACAGCCGATGTATTCCCCCGACGCAAGTTTCGGGAGGTATTTCCTGCGGTGCTCTTCGGACCCGTAAGCGTAGATCGGATACATGACGAGGCTCGATTGCACCGACATCATGCTCCGGTAGCCTGAATCCACCCGCTCGATTTCCCGCGCGACGAGGCCGTAGGTGACGTAGGAGGCGCCGATGCCGCCGTATTCCTCGGGCACGGTGACACCCAGAAGCCCCATCTCGCCCATCTCGCGGAAGATAGCCGGGTCGGTCGTCTCCTCGCGGTAAGCGGCGATCACGCGAGGCTGAAGCCGCTCCTGCGCATAAGCGCGGGCGCTGTCCCTCAGCATCCGCTCTTCGTCGGAGAGTTGATCCTCCAGCCGAAACGCGTCTTCCCAGTCGAAGCGGGACAGGTCCGGAGCATCTTTCGGTTTCAAAGCCATGGCATCCTCTCTCGTCGGCAGGACCTTGTCGTCGGCAATGCATATTGCGCCATTGCTCTTCGCCTGAATAGCTCTATTCTGGTGATATGATATGTATGGAGCGCATACATGGCCATCCCTCGGAGGCTCCTCCCGTCACTCTCGCTTCTGACCGCGTTCGAGGCAGTCATCCGGACCGGATCCACCCTTGCGGCGGGGCGGGACCTTGATCTGTCGCAGGGGGCGGTCAGTCGACTGATCCAGTCTCTGGAGTTACAACTGGGTGTGACCCTTTTCCTGCGCGACCGGCGCAGGTTGGTGCCCACGGACCATGCACTGACCTATGCGCGCGACGTCCGCAAGGCGCTCGACCTGATCTATCGGGGATCATTGCGGGTCCGCTCGAATACGGGTGAGGGCACGCTTTCGCTCTCCATTCTGCCGACCTTCGGTACGCGCTGGCTCGCGCCGCGACTGCCGCGCTTTCTCGCCGCGCATCCCGGTGTGACGATCAACCTCGGGACCCGGTTGCGGCCCTTCGATTTTGAAGAGGAGGGATTCGATGCGGCGATTCACTTCGGGATCGATCCATGGCCCGGAACAGAAGGGGTGAAGCTGCTTGGTGAAAGCCTTGTCGCCTGCGCGGCGCCAAGCTTCCTCATCGGGCGCGCCCCTGCGAGCGTGCGTGACGTTCTCGCGCTGCCCCTGCTTCAGCTTGAGACCCGTCCCAATGCCTGGGCGGCCTGGTTTGCCTATCATGGCGTTTCCGAAAGGGTGCCGCAGGGCATGGTATTTGATCAGTTCGCGCCGATGCTTCAGGCGATCATCCATGGCCTGGGCGTTGGTCTTCTGCCCGAATTCCTCGTCCGCAACGATCTTGACGACGGGCGCCTCGCGGAGGTTTTCGGCGGTCCGGTTCCGGTCGAGGGAAGCTATCAGCTCGTCTGGCCAAAAACTGGCGCGCAACACCCGCCTCTGTGCGCGTTCCGTGACTGGCTGATCGCCGAGGCCGCCGATCCTGACGGTCTTGACATGCTGCCGCGCTGAGCAAGGCGAAGATCGCCCGTGTTGGCATTCGGATTTCGCCCTATAGTATGTCAGCAAAGCAGGGGAACGCAAAAATGTCGGGCAAGCGCGCATTCACCGATCACATCGCGGAGACGCTGAGGAGCATCGAGGCCGAGGGGCTGATGAAGCGTGAACGGCTCATCACCTCGGCCCAAGGCGCGCATGTGAGGGTCGCGGGGCGCGATATGCTGAATCTCTGCGCCAACAACTACCTCGGCCTGGCCGATCATCCCGCGTTGATTGCCGCGGCCAAGTCGGCGATGGACGGGCATGGCTACGGCATGGCCTCGGTGCGCTTCATCTGCGGCACCCAGGACCTGCACCGGGAGCTTGAAGCGCGGATCGCGCGCTTTCTCGGAAAGGACGATTCGATCCTCTTCGCGGCCTGTTTCGACGCCAATGGCGGGCTCTTCGAGCCGCTTTTCGGGCCTGAGGACGCGGTCATTTCGGACGCGCTCAACCATGCCTCGATCATCGACGGCATAAGGCTCTGCAAGGCCAGGCGCTATCGCTACGCCAATTCCGACATGGCCGACCTCGAGGCGCAGTTGCAGGCCGCCCGGGCCGATGGCGCGCGGTTCATCCTGATCGCGACGGATGGCGTCTTTTCGATGGACGGCTACCTTGCAAGACTGCCCGAGATCACGCGGTTGGCGGAGCAGTACGGCGCATTGGTGATGGTCGATGACTGCCATGCGACCGGCTTCATGGGGCCGCAGGGACGCGGCACACCGGCCCATGCCGGTGTGGAGGTCGATATCCTCACTGGCACACTCGGCAAGGCGCTCGGCGGTGCGCTGGGCGGATATATCGCCGGGTCGCAACCGGTCATTGACCTTCTGCGCCAACGCGCAAGGCCTTACCTCTTTTCGAATGCGCTGCCGCCTGCGGTCGTGGCCGCAGGGATTGCGGCGCTCGACCTTGTGGAGGCGGCGGACGATCTGCGCGCGCAGCTCTTTGCGAACGCCCGCTACTGGCGCGCTGGGCTTGAGGATGCCGGATTCCGGCTTTTGCCTGGAGAGCATCCGATTGTCCCGGTCATGCTGGTCGATGCGGCCCTGTCGCAGCGCATGTCTCAGGGGCTTTATGAGCGCGGTGTCTATGTCGCGGGGTTCTTCTTTCCTGTCGTGCCGAAGGGTCAGGCCCGGATCCGAACGCAGATGAACGCGAGACTGACGAAGAACGATCTGGATGTTGCGCTCGGCGCCTTCAGGGCGGTGGGCAAATCCGTGGGGGCGATCTGATGCGGAACGATATGAAGGCGCTGGCGAAATCGAAACCCGAGATCGGGCTCTGGATGGAGCATCGTCCGGTGCCCGAGATCGGGCCGGATGATGTCCTGATCCGGATCCGCAAGACCGGGATCTGCGGAACCGACATTCACATCTGGAACTGGGATGACTGGGCGGCAAAGACCGTCCCTGTCGGCCTCATCACGGGTCACGAGTTCGCGGGCGAGATCGTGGAGATCGGGAAGAATGTCGAAGGCCTCAGCATCGGGCAACGCTGCTCGGGCGAGGGCCATCTCATCGGCAAGCAATCCCGCCAGAGCCGCGCTGGCAAGTTTCACCTCGATCCCGCCACACGCGGGATCGGCGTCAACGAGCAGGGTGCCTTCGCCGAATACCTGCGCCTGCCGGCCTTCAACGTCGTGCCGCTTCCGGATGAAATCGACGATGACATCGGTGCAATCCTCGATCCGCTTGGCAATGCGGTTCACACCGCGCTCAGCTTCGATCTTGTCGGTGAGGATGTACTTATCACGGGCGCAGGACCCATCGGCATCATGGCGGCGGCCGTTGCCCGCCATGTCGGCGCGCGGCATGTCGTGATTACGGATGTCAATCAGGACCGTCTGGACCTTGCGGCCCAGGTCACCGACGTGGTGCCGGTCAATGTCGCGAGACAGGACCTGCGGGACGTCGAGGGTGCCCTGAAGATGAAGGAAGGCTTTGATGTCGGCATGGAAATGTCCGGCAACCAGGCCGCCCTCGACCAGATGGTCGAGAACCTCGTGATGGGCGGACGTATCGCGATGCTGGGTATTCCTCCCGGCAAAAGTCCGGTGGACTGGAGTCGCATCGTCTTCAAGGCGATCACCATCAAGGGTGTCTATGGCCGCGAGATTTTCGAGACCTGGTACAAGATGATCGCGATGCTGGAGAACGGTCTCGATATCCGCCGCGTCATCACCCATCGGTTCCCGGCCGATCGGTTCCGCGAGGGCTTTGAAGTCATGCGCTCAGGCAAGAGCGGCAAGGTCGTGCTCGACTGGGGGTGAGAGCCTGTTCCGTTCGGCGGCGGGATCGACTATATGATGCTGTCTTGCCGCCCAAGGACCAGACCATGACGGAAAAGACCGCCACCGCGCCGATCACACAAGATGTGCTGACCCTTCCCCGGAAGCTGCCCGAGAGCGACCGGATCAATGTCGTCGGCCTGACGCGCGAGCAGTTGCGCGCGGCGTTGATCGTTGCCGGGACGCCCGAAAAGCAGGCAAAGATGCGCCTCGGCCAGGTCTGGCAGTGGATCTACCACTGGGGCGCGCGCGATTTCGCGGCGATGACGAACCTTGCCAAGGACTACCGCGCCCTACTCGCCGAGAGGTTCGAGATTGCCTTGCCCGAGGTCGTGACCCGGCAGGTCTCGGCGGACGGCACGCGCAAGTACCTGCTGCGCATCGCCGGGGGCCATGAGGTCGAAATGGTCTATATCCCCGAGGAAAACCGGGGAACGCTCTGCATCTCGTCCCAGGTCGGCTGCACGCTGACCTGCTCCTTCTGTCACACCGGCACGCAGAAACTGGTCCGCAACCTGACCGCCGGAGAAATCGTCGGCCAGGTGATGCTGGCGCGTGACGATCTCGGCGAATGGCCCGTGCCCGGCGCGCCCAAGGACGAAACGCGACTGATCTCCAACGTCGTGCTGATGGGCATGGGCGAGCCCTTGTACAATTTCGAGAATGTTCGCGATGCGATGAAGGTCGTGATGGATGGCGAAGGTCTGAGCCTGTCGCGCCGCAGGATTACGCTCTCCACGTCCGGCGTCGTGCCCGAGATTGCCCGTACGGCGGAAGAGATCGGCTGCCTCCTCGCCGTGAGCTTTCACGCCACGACGGACGAGGTCCGCGACCGGCTAGTGCCGATCAACAAGCGCTGGAATATCGAGACTCTCCTGAACACCTTGCGTGACTATCCGCGTCTGTCGAATTCCGAACGCATCACCTTCGAATATGTCATGCTGAAGGGCGTGAATGACAGCGATGCGGATGCCCGGCGTCTGGTGAAGCTGATTCAGGGCATCCCTGCCAAGATAAACCTCATCCCCTTCAACGAATGGCCCGGCGCGCCCTATGAGCGGTCGGACTGGGAGCGGATCGAAGCCTTCGCGGACATCATCTACAAGGCCGGCTATGCATCCCCCATCCGCACCCCGCGCGGCGAGGATATCATGGCTGCCTGCGGGCAGTTGAAATCGGCCACGGAGCGCAGCCGCAAGAGCCGCGCCGAAATCGCCGCCGAGGCCGGTCTCGGCTAAGGCCGCCGCGCCCCGTTACAGCGTCGGCCCGCGACGGTTCCGACCACCAAATCTTGTGCCTTCGGCGTGACATTCCCGCGCCGAGGGCCTATAAAATGCGCACAAGAACAAGGACAGGCTTGCATGACTGACGACGCGCAGCAACCGGCCGAATACGGCGCCGATTCCATTAAGGTTCTCAAGGGGTTGGAGGCTGTTCGGAAACGGCCCGGCATGTATATCGGGGATACCGACGACGGCTCGGGCCTGCATCACATGGTCTATGAGGTTGTCGACAACGGCATTGATGAGGCCCTTGGTGGTCACGCGAACTTTGTCAGGGTTCGGATCCACGCGGATGACTCGGTTTCGGTGCGTGACAACGGGCGCGGCATCCCGACCGACATACACCAGTCCGAAGGCGTGTCTGCGGCCGAGGTCATCATGACCCAGCTCCATGCTGGCGGCAAATTCGACCAGAACAGCTACAAGGTCTCGGGCGGTCTGCATGGTGTTGGCGTCTCGGTCGTGAACGCGCTCAGCGACTGGCTCGAACTGCGAATCTGGCGCAATGGCAAGGAGCACTATGCCCGCTTCGAGCACGGCGACACAGTCGAACCCTTGCGCGTCGTCGGTGATGCAGCGCCGGGTGAGAGAGGGACTGAGGTCCGCTTCCTCGCCTCGTCCAGAACCAAGCATCCCGATGGGACGTTCTCCAACCTCGACTACGTATTCAAGACCCTGGAAAACCGGCTCCGCGAGCTCGCCTTCCTCAACTCCGGGGTGAAGATCATCCTTGAGGATAACAGGGGCGCTGAGCTTCAGCGGTCTGAGCTTTGCTACGAAGGCGGCGTCCGGGAATTCGTCAAGTATCTTGACCGGCACAAGGCCTCTGCCCTGCCCGAGCCGATCTACATCACCGGCGAACGCGGCGGCATTGGCGTCGAGGTGGCGATGTGGTGGAACGACAGCTACAACGAGATGGTGCTGCCTTTCACCAACAACATCCCGCAGCGCGACGGCGGCACCCATCTGGCGGGCTTTCGCGGCGCGCTAACCCGGACGATCAACACCTATGCCCAGACTTCGGGCATCGCGAAGAAGGAAAAGGTGGACTTCACCGGTGACGACGCGCGTGAAGGGCTGACCTGTGTGCTGTCGGTCAAGGTGCCGGATCCGAAGTTCTCGTCGCAGACAAAGGACAAGCTGGTCAGTTCCGAAGTGCGCCCTGCGGTCGAAAACCTGGTGAACGAGAAACTCGGTGAGTGGTTCGAGGAGAACCCGGCGCAGGCCAAGGTCATCGTCGGGAAGATCGTCGAGGCTGCGCTGGCGCGGGAGGCCGCCCGCAAGGCCCGCGAACTGACGCGCCGGAAGACCGCGATGGACGTCTCGAACCTTCCTGGCAAGCTGGCCGATTGTCAGGAAAAAGACCCTGCGCTGGCAGAACTGTTCCTTGTCGAAGGCGACTCGGCCGGTGGCTCGGCCAAACAGGGACGCGAGCGCAAGAACCAGGCGGTGCTGCCGCTTCGCGGCAAGATTCTCAACGTTGAACGGGCGCGGTTCGACCGAATGCTGTCATCGGATCAGATCGGCACGCTGATTACCGCGCTGGGCACCGGGATCGGGCGGGATGAGTTCAATCTGGCCAAGCTTAGGTACCACAAGGTCATCATCATGACCGACGCCGACGTGGATGGAGCGCATATCCGCACACTGCTCCTGACGTTCTTCTTCCGGCAAATGCCGTCCCTGATCGAAGAGGGGCATCTCTTCATCGCCGAGCCACCGCTTTACAAGGTCGCGCGCGGCAAGTCCGAGGTCTATCTCAAGGATCAGGCGGCACTGGAGGACTACCTGATCGAGCAGGGGACCGACGCTGCGGTGCTGCGGCTCGGATCCGGCGAAGAGATCACCGGACAGGACCTGCGCCGCGTGGTTGACGAGGCGCGGGTGATCCGGCGCATCCTCAATGCCTTCCCGACCCATTATCCGACGCGCATCCTCGAACAGTCGGCGATTGCAGGGGCGCTGGTGCCCGGCCGCCTCGACGCCGATGCGCATGGGGTTGCGAACGAAGTGGCCCAACGTCTCGATGCGGTCGCGCTGGAGTACGAACGCGGCTGGCAAGGGCGCCCGACGCAGGATCACGGACTCCGCTTCTCGCGCTCGCTCCGGGGCGTCGAGGAGGTTCGCACGCTCGACGGCCAGATTCTCCGCTCCGGCGAGGCGCGGCGGCTGGCCACACACACCGAGGCCCTTCGCGAGGTTTACGGCAGCGCCGCGCACCTTGTCCGCAAGGACCGCAACCAGGTGATTCACGGGCCGCTCGATCTCTTGCAGGCGATCCTTCAGGAGGGTGAGAAAGGTCTGACGCTCCAGCGCTACAAGGGTCTCGGCGAGATGAATCCCGAGCAGCTTTGGGAAACCACGCTCGACCCGTCGGCGCGCGTCCTCAATCAGGTCAAGGTCGACGATCTGGCCGAAGCCGACGACATCTTCACGAAGCTCATGGGCGACGTTGTCGAGCCGCGCCGTGATTTTATCCAGCAGAATGCGCTGAACGTCGAGAACCTTGATTTCTGAGGCGCTTCATTTGGATGGTCCCGCGATTTTCTGGTGCGATTGCTTCGCAGGTCTCCGCGCCAGTTGTGCGAACTGATCGCGCCGTCAACCCATGGGGTCCAACACCGGGCCGGCGGCGAGGTCGGCGAGGATCGCGGCACTGCGGGCGGCGCCATCTGTCGCGATGCGGGTAGCCGCCGATGTCAGATCCTGCGCAAGTGCCTTGTCGATCGCGGCGACCATCGCCGGCCCGCTCAGATCGGCCTCGGTCAGCATGACCGCCCGCCCCATGGCTTCCAGTTTTTCCGCCCTGACGGTCTGTTCGGTTTCCCCGGCAACCGCGAATGGGACAAGAAGCGCACGACACCCGGCCTGCAGAATATCCGCGACCGTGTTGTAGCCGGCCTGCGAGATGGAAAGTCGGGCCGCACAAAGCAGCGGCGCAAAATCGGTGCGGAAACGGCACAGGGTTACAGTCGCGGGAAGGCCCGCCTCAAGCGCGTCATAGTCGCGTTGCGGCAGGTTGGGGCCGGTAATCACGCACCAGCGGCTGAGGTCCGGACGCAACCGCGCGGCCTCGATTGCCGCCCGCACCAGATCCGCGCCGACAGCGCCGCCGCCGGCGGAGACAACGACATCGAAATGCTCGGGCGAAGGCGCGGGCTTTGGTGGGCACACGAGGCCGGTGTAAGACACCTTGTCAGCGATGCGATGGGCAAGTGGGAAGGTGTCTTCCAGCGCCACGAACGAAGGGTCGCCATGGACCAGAACCCGGTCGAAATGGCGCCGTACCAGATCGACCGTCTCCTCGTCCCGTCCGGGCTTGGCGTGCTGTTGCAGGATATCGCGCAGCGAAGTGACGAGCAGGGGGCGCGGCCGCCGTACCTTGATCGCCTCGATAAGGGGCAGAAGCTCAAATCGCACCTGGCGGCGACCGAAGGGGAAGGCTTCGGTGATGACGATGTCGGGCACCGCATCATGAAAGGCGCGCAGCAGAAGGTCGCGCCGCGCGTCGAGGTAGGCTTGGTCGGCTGGGCGGCCCGCACCGTCGACAAGGCCTGAGAAGGCGCCATCACTGACTGCGAGCGGGGGCAGAGCGACATGATCGACATCGGTGGCGGGGAAACCTTTGACCGGCAGACCTCCGGTGACAAGCGTGACGCGCATTCCCCGCGCGCGAATGGCGCTTGCGATCCGGCTGGCGCGCGCCAGATGACCGATGCCGAGAAGATGCTGAACATAGAAGAATACCGAGATTACGCGCATGATCTTTGTTCTTCCGGATCAAGCAATTGGGCCAGTTGAGCGACGCTGGTCCGGTAGTCGAGATGCGCGCGGACTTGCCGCTCTGCGGCGGCGCCACGTGCCGCACGTGCCGCAGGGTCGCGGATCGCATCCTTAAGGGCTGCTGCCAGTGCGGCGGGGTCTTCGCTTGGGCTGAGCCAGCCCGTCTCGCCATGCGCAATCAGTTCGGGAATGCCCGAGATGTCGCAGGCCACACAGGCCAGACCCTGGCTTGCGGCTTCGACCAGAACGTTCGGCAAGCCGTCGCGGTCGCCTTCCGTGGTGATGCGGCTTGCCAACACGAAGATGTCGGCTTCGCGATAGGCGGCAAGCACATCCGTCTGGACAGCCGCACCGCGCCAGACGCAGCGCGCCGCAATGCCGAGCCGGTCCGCGACGGCCTTCAGGCGCGTCACCTCACCGCCGGATCCGATATGTGAGAACGTCCAGTTCAGATCCTCGGGTAAAAGTGCCAGGGCTTGGAGGAGTATATCATAGCCCTTCTTCGGTACGGCGCGACCCACGCTGAGGATGCGGACGGGATCGGCAACGCTCGCCCCGTCTCGCGGCACCCTCGCCTCGGCAAAATGCGGAAACCGGTCAAGGTTCAGGCCATGATAGCTCAGATGCACCCGCGACGGATCCGCGGCGAGGCTTTGCAGGTGCCGGTGGCCGCTCGCGGTGCAGGTGACAGCCCAGCGGGCACGGTCCAGCTTGCCCGCGAGGTCCCAGTCCGGCGAGGTCCAGATATCCTTGGCGTGGGCCGACAGCGTCCAGTCCCGTTCCATGATGCGCGCGGCATAGTCCGCGACCGAGGCCGGCGTATGAATGAAATGCGCGTGCAGCCAGTGGCCGCCCGACGGCCACTCGCGCACCAGCACCGCCGCCTGACCGAGCCGCCGCAAGCGGTTTCGGCTGAAGTCGCGTCCCAGATCGCCCAGAAAGGCGCGGAAGGTCGGACGAAAGCCCGGTTGCTTCAGGGCAAACCACAGACCCTTGAGAACCCGCAGCGGTTCCTTGTGGAGATATTCGGGTAGGTAGCGCAGTTCCGCAGCAATCTCGCGATGAACCGGGTGAACGGCCTTGTCGGTGGGGTGACGCAACGAAACGATCACAAGATCGAAACCGACGAGTTCAAGGCCGCGCAGTTCCTGCGCGATGAAGGTTTCCGAAAGGCGCGGATATCCCTTGAGCACCACGACCAGTCTGCACCTGGGCCTTCTGGTCACCTTGCGACCGCGAGCGAGGGCGGCATGCGCTTGCTGGCGCGGAGAAACAGATAGTCACCCACCAACCGCGCGATATTCGGTAGCCCCTCCATTCTCACGTTGGACCAGCCCTGCGATGGGCGCGTGCGTGTGCACAGGGCGCGCAGGGCAGCCATCATGCGGTCGGGATCTTTCGACGCATCGGGATGCAGCATGTCGATGAAACCCAGTTCTGCCGCGCGCGTGGCACGGATGAGCTGTTCTTCACGCGGCGTGGTTCGCGGCACGATCAGCGCCGGCTTGTCGAACGACAGGATTTCGCAGAAGGTGTTGTAGCCGCCCATTGCGATCACCGCCTTCGACCCGGCAATCAACTCCTCCATCCGCATGTCGAATTTGATCACTTCGACCTGCGGAATGCTCTGAGCCTTGGCCATGAATTCGGCCCGGCGATCTGCGGCCATATATGGGCCCAGAACCACCAATGCCCGCTGGCTGAAGTCCGGCGCGTGCAGGTAGGCGTTCAGCACGTCATCAACAAGGTCGGCCCCGTCGCCGCCGCCGCCCGTGGTCACAAGAAGATAGTCGCTGTCAGGCATGTGCTGCGAATGCATGTCATCACTTGCGCTTCGCCGCAGGAAGCCCACAAACTCCATCTTGTCACGCAGCGATTGCGGCACATCGAGCCCGGTCAGGGGATCGTAGAAATCCGGCGGCCCATAGACCCAGACATGGTCATAGTGCTGATCGATCTTGGAGATGATATCGTTTCGCTTCCATTCCGCGTCCAGAAGATGCGGCGCATCCATCACGTCCCGGAGGCCGAGAACAAGCGTCGTGCCTTGCTCCCGCAGGTAGGCGAGCGTATCCTCGATTTCTCCGCGCAGGCCCATCGGCTCCTTGTCGACGATGAAGATGTCGGGCTGGAAGGATTCGGCAGTCTGGCGGATGATGGACCGGCGCAGATCGATCGTGTTCTTCAGATCGATATGCTTGGACAGCGACGTATATTCGCCATTGCGCAGCTTGATCACGCTGGGGATCTTCACGAAATCGACCCTCGATCTGTAGTCGAAGGCGCCCGCGATCTCCGATCCCGAGACGATCAGGACCTTCATGCCGCTGAAGTGCTGAACCAGGGCATGAGCGATAGTGCGGCAGCGCCGAAGATGGCCCAGTCCGAAGGTATCATGGCTGTACATCAGGACATGGATCTCTTTCACGCGATCTTTCCTCCGCTCAGTCCCGAGAAATCGACCCTCGCCAGCATTCCTGGCGCAGGACTCGCGCTCGCGCGTTCATTTGTACGGATCGGCGGCATCGCGTAGCCCGTCCCCGAGGAAATTGAAAGCTAAAATGACCAGGATCACGGGAACGACGGGCAGCATGAGCCAAGGATAGAGGGCGATGATGTTGACGCTGCGCGCTTCGGTCAGAAGGATGCCCCAGCTTGTGATCGGCGGACGCAGCCCGATGCCGAGAAAGCTGAGGGCGGTTTCCCCCAGGATCATGCCGGGAATAGTCAGCGTCGCCGAGGCGATGAGATGCGACATGAAACCGGGGATCATGTGCCGCCGGATGATGCGTGCACTGCCGGCACCCATGAGGCGCGCCGCGAGGACATAGTCCTCTTCGCGCAGCGCGAGCAGCTTTGAGCGCACGGCGCGGGCAAGCCCCGTCCAGTCGAGCAGGCCAAGGATCAGTGTGATGCAGACATAGACGAAGAGCGGGCTCCAGGTGACCGGTATGATCGCCGCAAGTGCCATCCAGAGCGGGATCGACGGGATCGACTGCAGAACCTCGATCATGCGCTGCGTCGCCGCATCGAACCAGCCGCCATGATACCCGGCAAGCCCACCAATCACGATACCCAGCACAAAGCTCATCGTGACGCCGAGCACCCCGATGGTAAGCGATATCCGGGCGCCGTAGATGATGCGAGAGAGCACATCACGGCCCAACCGGTCGGTGCCGAGCAGAAAGAACTGACCGTCCTTTGCGGGGCACACAAGATGCAGGTTCGCCGGGATCGCCCCCCAGAACTCGTAGGGATCGCCTTGGCAGAAGAAGCGCAATGGCTGTATGCGGGTGCGGTCCTCGACATAGACCCGGCGCATTGTGTCCATGTCGAGCGACTGCGTACGGCCGTAGACGAACGGACCAATCAGCCTGCCGTCGTCGAACAGGTGAATCCGCTGCGGCGGGGCATAGATGTAGTCCAGGTTGCGGCTGTCCTGATGATAGGGGGCGAGGATCTCGGACACCAGCGTGGTGGCGTAAATCAGCGCAAGAAAGACCATCGAGATGACCGCGACGCGATGCCTGCGGAACTGCCACCACATGAGCTGAAGCTGCGTCGCTTCAGCCATGGCATCGAGCCGACCCTCGACTTCGTTCGGATCGAACGGCCGGTCCGAGACGTAGTGGACAAGCGGCGCGCCCGGTTCGGGCAGACCCTTCTGGCTTTGGGCAGGCGCGGTCATTTCGTGTTTCCCCTGCCGAGCCGGATGCGCGGGTCAAGAAAGGCCAGCGCGATGTCCGAGACCAGAATGCCAACCACCGTCAGAAAGGCCAGAAACATCAGGAACGATCCCGCCAGATACATGTCCTGGCTCTGCAATGCCCGGATCAGCATCGGACCGGTGGTTTCAAGCGACAGCACGATCGCGGTGACTTCCGCCCCCGAGATCATCGCGGGCAGGATCGAGCCGATGTCGGAGATGAAGAAGTTTAGCGCCATGCGCAGCGGGTATTTGCGAAGCACCTTGCCAGGGGCAAGCCCCTTGGCGCGGGCGGTGATGACATATTGCTTTTGCAGTTCGTCCAGAAGGTTCGCGCGCAGCCGCCGGACCATGCCCGCAGTCCCGGCGGTGCCGATGATGATCACCGGAATCCAGATATGCGACAGGATCGAGCGCATCTTTTCCCAACTCATGGGCTCGTTCAGGTACTGATGGTCCATCAGGTTTCCGATCGAGATGCCGAACCAGACATTCGCGAAATACATCATGACCAGCGCCAGCATGAAATTGGGCACGGCGAGGCCAAGGAGGCCGACAAGGGTCAGACTGTAGTCACCCCAGCTGTACTGATGCGTTGCCGAATAGATGCCGATCGGAAAGGCGATGATCCAGGTGAACAGGATGGTCACGGTCGAGAGCACGACGGTCAGCCAGAGCCGGTCGCCGACCACCTCGCTGACCGGGAGCCGGTACTCGAAAGAATATCCAAAGTCGCCCTGCATCATGCCGCCGACCCAGCGCAGGTAGCGCACATACTGCGGCTGATCGAAACCATAGCGTTCCCGCAAGATCTCGATCTCGGTCAGATCCGCCTGTTCGCCGAGCGCTTTGAGCTCTGCCACATAGCTTTCGAAGTAGTCGCCGGGCGGCAGCTCAATGATCGTGAAGACGAGGATCGAGATCAGGAACAGCGTCGGGATCATCGTCAGGATTCGTTTTACGATGTAGAGGAACATCCCTATGCCTCGCCGTAGAAGAACGTGTCGGGCAGGTATGCACCAATAAAGCTCAAGGGCTCGAAGCCGTAGAGCCCGGTTTCGGGCAGATTGCGCAGGCGTGCCGATCTCACGACAGGCTGCAACGCACCGCTCACCGTGCCGATCGAAAACACCTGATCGGCCCGAAGCGCAAGCATCTTTGCCCAGATTTCTGCGCGCTCTTGGATCAACTCGCTGTCGCTCCAGGCTTGGTGCAACCGCGCAAGCTCAAGCACTTCGGGCATCTTCGGGGCTTCGCCGGCCTCCCCGCCCGAGGCATACCAACTGCCCCAGAGCGGCCATTGCAACTGGTCGCCCGAGGTGGGCGCAAGCTCCTGCGGCGACATGTCGGCGGTCGGCACACCGTTGTCGAGCCCCTGCCAGACCGACATCTGAACCTGCCCCGCCAAGGCGCGGCTACGGAATATGTCGCGCTGCGAGCTGCGGATGTAGAGCGCAAGGCCAACCGCGCGGAAGTGGTCGCGAATGAGTTCGAGCACATCGGTCTCGAGCGAGCTTTCGCCGGCGGTCTCGACGACGATCCCGGCCTGTCGCCCATCGGGCAGGCGCCGAATATCTCCCGGACCGCGCTCGACAAGGCCGAGTTCATCCAGGAGGCTGTTGGCAAGATCGGGGTCGTGCTGTGCCCAGGCGCGCGCATACTCGGCGCGATAGAGCGGACTTTCGGGCAAGACCGTGTCGGCGCTTTCGGTGCTGAGACCGAAGAACAGCGCCTTGTTGATCTCTTCCCGGTTGATCGCGACCGACATCGCCCGGCGCGTGCGGACATCGCGGAACAGCTGCTGCCAGACCGGATCGACGCAGTTGAGATTGGGGAAAAGGGCGACGGCGGATCCTTGGCTCTTGCGCCAAAGATCGACGCGCAAGGGATGCAGCTTTTCGGCACGCTTCAGGAAGGTGTAGTCGGGAAAGCCGAGACCCGCGACCTGAAAGTTGCTTTCGCCGGTGGCGGTCTTCGCCATGATGACTTCGGAGGATGCGACATTCAGAACCACTCGGTCGAGGTAGGGCAACTGTGTCCCGGTCTGATCGACCCGGTGAAAATAGGGGTTGCGCTCGAAGATGAACTGCTCGGCCGGCGGTGCAGTGCGCGGCCGCCATGCTTCAAGGGTCGGCAGATCGGGGTTCTCCGGCCGGATAGAGCGTGACATCTTCAGGTGCAGGCGGCGCCAGTCATCGACCCGTTGCTCGGTGGCAAGCCGCGCGAGGGTGTCTTCATCAGTGTAGCGCTTGTGAAACTGCCGCAGATACGCGCTTGGCATGAAGAGGATGAGCGGAAGCGGTGCCGCAAGTTTCGGCAGGAAGTCCGGCATCGGGCCGGCGAAACTGTATCGTACCGTGACCTCGTCGATGATCTCGAACTGTGCAACCTCGCCATGCGAGATCAACTCGACCGGCGGCCCACCTTTGTAGAGTTCAGTGTTGGTGATGACGTCTTCCCAAGTGTATCGGAAATCTTCTGTGGTGAAGGGTGTGCCATCGGACCAGCGGTGACCTTCGCGCAGATGAAAGGTGAATATGCGCTCGCGCTCGACGTCGAGCCCGGCGAGAATATCCGGGACCAGCTCAAGGTCCGGCCCGTAGCCCATCAGCCGCGCGTAGCTGTAGATCGGAACGATGCGCACATCGCGCTGACCGCCGACGAGTGTAATCAGGCTTCCGCCCTGGCGGCCGGTTTCACGACCCATGGCGGGCAGGTCAATCACGCGAGGGTTTCGCGGCAGGCGGCTCGCCTCGGGCGGCAGGTCCCCGAGGGAAACCGGCGTCTCGAAAAGCGGAGCTTCGGCTGCGCCGGGGCGCGGCAGCGTCAGACAGCCGACTGCGCCCGCAATTGCCCCGCGCCGCGTGATCATGGCCGAACCTCACCCGCATCGGTCATTCGGTTCGCGAGGACGAAATGGCCACCCCCGAGGTCGAGCGGTTCCAGGACACCCTCCTTAGCCGGGCGAAATGCTTCGGGCCAGAATGCGCAAGCTTCGGCACTGGATTTGCTCACTGTGGCGAAATCCAGCGGTCGGTCCAAATCGGGATACGGCACCGATGCCAGCAGCGCTTGGGTATAGGGGTGAACGGGTGCTTTCATCAGCACCTCACACGGCGCGATTTCGACGATCTTGCCGGCCCACATCACCGCGACGCGGTCGGCCATGTAGTCGATGACGGCGAGGTTGTGGGAAATGAATAGATAAGTCAGCCCGAGGTCGTTCTGGAGATCCTTCAGGATATTCAGGATCTGCGCCTGAACCGAGACATCGAGTGCCGACACCGGTTCATCGCAGATCAGCAGACCCGGCGCGAGGGCAAGCGCACGGGCAATGCCGATGCGCTGTCTCTGGCCGCCGGAAAAGCTGTGCGGGAAGCGGTTGCGCGCACCGGGCTCAAGTCCGATCATTTCGAGCAGCGCCTCGGCCGCCGCGCGGCGGCTTTCGGAGGTTCCGATACGATGAATCGCAAGCGGCTCCGACAGGATCTTTCCGACCGGCATGCGCGGCGAGAGGGAAGAAACGGGATCCTGAAACACCATCTGGATGCGCGTTCTAAGCCGGTTCAGGGTGGCGCCTTCGGCCCGAAGCACATCGACCGGGCCTGACCCGTCGTCGAAGGTGACCGAGCCTTCATCGGGGACCAGGGCGCGCATCAGGATCTTGCTGACCGTCGTCTTGCCACAGCCGCTTTCGCCTACCAGACCCAGGCATTCGCCGCGGCGGATGTCAAAGCTGACGCCATCGACGGCGGGTGTCAGCGCGTCAGCCTTGCCGGGCAATTGCCAATCCTGCTGGCGGTTGCGGAAGGACTTGCGCAGTCCGCGCACAGAAAGCAGCACGTCGGGCGCATCTGCCTGCGCCGGTGTCCGGGCCTTTTCCGCCGAGGCAATGGCCGCGTGCATTCGGGCGTGATCGATGCGCACTTCCCGAAGCGGGCGCAGCCGTTCGCCGCGCTTCATGCCAAAATGCGGGATCGCCGTCATCAAGCCCTTGAGATAGGGATGCTGCGGTCGCCGAAAGATCGTGTCAACGGTCCCGGCCTCCATGATCTCGCCTCGGTAAATCACCACGACCTCGTCCGCGACGTTGGCGACAACGCCAAGATCATGTGTGATGAGCAGAATCGCCATGTTCAGGCGCTCCTGCACCTCGCGCAGCAGCGACAGGATCTGCGCCTGAATCGTTACGTCGAGCGCAGTAGTGGGTTCGTCAGCGATGAGAAGCGCGGGGTTGCAGATCAGCGCCATCGCGATCATCGCGCGTTGCCGCATTCCACCCGAAAGTTCGAACGGATACATGTCGAGAACCCGGCCCGGCGCCTGAAATCCCACCAGCGACAGCATATCCACCGTCTTCTCGCGCCGCTCGGCGGATGTCAGAGGTGTGTGAATCTTCAGCACTTCGGAAATCTGGTTGCCGATCGTGTGCAGCGGCGAGAATGAGGTCATCGGCTCCTGAAAGATCATTCCGATGTGGCGGCCGCGAATGCCCCGGATCCGGCGTCCGTCGCGTGGCAGTCCAAGAAGGTCGAGAGGGGCGCCGGCTCCGTTTGGATCGGTGAAGAGAACCCGGCCGGATGTTGACGCCTGACTCGGCTGCAAACCCATCACAGTTTGCCCCAGAACGGATTTTCCCGAGCCTGATTCCCCGACGAGTGCGGTGACCTTGCCCGGCAAAACACGCAGAGATACGCCTCTCAGCGCGTCGATCTGTCCGCCGGGCAGCGCAAACGTAACCCGCAAGTCCTCGATCCGAATAAGATCGGTCGCCCGCTCAGGAACTGGTCGCGTCACGTTGTTCATGCCCCTCACGGAAAGCCGCCGAGCCGAAGTTCCGCGCCGCCTACCCAAAGGGGAGCGTAGCCGAGCCCATTTAGGCTGTCCATTGCGTAATCCGTCGTTTTCGCGCTGACCGGGCGGTGTTCAGCGCCGCGCTGGAAGAAGTGCGGCCAGACTGGTCCACCGGCAGCCGGGGTGATCCTGCGTCATATCGAAGAGGGTTTCCAGGGATGACCAGGCCTGCGCATCATGAACGAGATGATGGCTGAGGATACCGATCGCGCCGGGATCAGGCCGGTCGAGCGTGCGGATGAGGTCGGAAAGCAGCGCGTCCGAGGCGCGGCCGCCGCGCGTACCGTGCCAGTCCATCAGATCGACATGCGTGTTGATCACCGCGAGCGGGGCTGGTTGTGGGGGGCCGAAGGTCGACAGCGCCTCAAACCCAAGCCCCGGCAGGCCCGAGACGACACCCGGAGCGATGCGGTTCCAGGGCGGCACAAGCACCGGGACGAGGCGTGCGCCGTGCAAGCCGCGCAAATGCGCGAAACCTTTGGCGATCTCGGCAAGAACGACATCGGCCGGACGATGCGCGCCCAGTTCCTGCTTTTTCTCGCCTGCCGGGGAATGGTTTCGATGCGACCAGCCGTGCACGGCGACTATGATCCCCTCAAGCCGGTTAAGCCGCTCTGCCAGAGCGGCTCCGGTCGGCTTCGGAATGACGGCGAGGGTGGCCGGAATCCCCCGGTCCTGTGACAGGCGCAGCAACCGGTCGAGCTGGGGTGACGGTTCCACCGCATCGTCGTCGCGCCACCACAAGAGCGCCGGCTGACCGCTGCTGGCACGCGCGTCGAGCGCCTTGAGAAGCGCGGTTTTCATGCCTGCCCCCTTGTCCCGGCGACCGTCTGAATGACAGCCGCAAGCTCGGTGGTGGCGGCATCAATGGAATGGCGCGTTCGCACCCGGGCTCGGGCTGCGGCGCCAAGCCGCGCTGCAAGATCGGGTTGTCTGAGGAGGTTCGCCACCGCATCGGTCAGCGCTGCCGGGTTCCCGCCTGCCACCAGCGTTCCGCCAGCGACTTCCGAAACCACCTCGGGGACGCCTGCGACCCGCAGGGCGACCACCGGCACGCCGGCCGCCTGCGCCTCAAGATACACGAGCCCGTAAGCCTCACCGCAGCCGGGCCAGAGAAAGACGCTTCCGCGCGCGAGAAGGGCCGAAACCTCTGGCGCTGGGAGGGTGCCGAGCCAGGTCAGGCGTTCTGGAGGGAGCGATGCAAAAAGCCCCCTGATCGCATCCCGCGCCGGACCGTCGCCTGCAACGCTCAGATGCCATTCCAGCCCGGCCGGCAGCAGCGCGAGCGCTTCGGCGATGTTTCGATAGCTCTCATACTTGTCGCCGCTGCGCATCATCGCCACGGTCACGATATGGCCGGGCTCAGGTGTTGGCACGGCGTCGAACCCGGATGGATCAATGAACGGTGGCAGTCGGGTCAGCTTTGCGTCTGGGGCCGCGGTGCGCAAACCCTCTTCATCGCGTGCGGATATGCACAGGTTCATCGCCGCATGCCGGACCCCATCGCGCGCGATCTCTTGCATGGCCGACCAGACGCCGCGATTGCGGCGCGCGGAATAGGACGATTCGCACGTCAGATAGGGCAGCGCGAACTGGCGCGAGAGCGGCAGGCCGACCAGGTCGGGCGACTTGTAGTAGGGGTGATAGCAGAAGACGAGATCCGGCGCCGCGCCTTGCCAAAGAGCGGTGAGGCGCTGCCGCTCACCCTCTGCTGCGGAGCGAAGCCGCGCCCAGTGTGCGGTGTCATCCGGGTCGGGCGAATAGGCCCGAAGCTGCGACATGACGTCCACCTTGTGTCCCGCACGCTCAAGACAAGCGACAAGCATGCGCGCCATTTTCCGGTCGCCCGAGGGCACCGGATCCTCGGGCGATTTCAGCGGCGCGTAGAAAGCAATGCGCTGCGCTCTGGCGCTCTGGCCCATTCCCTTCGTCCTCGTGGTTCGGTCTCGGTGCTTAGCCCATTCCGCGCGCGGAGCCAATCGTTGCAGATCCGGATGCGCGGTGCCGATGGCGTGATGAGGGGCGGCGTCCCCGGCCACACTTACCGATTGCCCATGGCCACCCCAAGGGCCACAAAGGGCGCAACCGGACGTGCGGAAGGACGACCTGATGAGCCGACTTGACAGCTTTATCCGCCGCTTGGTCGCACAGCGCGATATCCTGAACTTTGTGGCGACCGATCTGGATATCCCGCACGACGGCGTGGTGCTGGAACTTGGCCTTGGCAACGGGCGCACCTACAGCCACCTGCGAGAGCTGTTTCCGACGCGGCGGATCCTCGCCTTTGATCGGACACTCGGGGCACATGCCGCCTCCGCGCCGCCCGAGAAGGATCTGGTGCTTGGCGAGATCCGGGAAACCGCCGCAGCCTTCGCGGGATGTGCGGCTGCGCTCGTTCATGCCGATATTGGTACAGGCTATCCCGAGAGGGACGCGATCACCCTGACCTGGCTCCCGGCGCTGGTGGTGTCACTGCTTGCCGAGGGGGGCGTTGCAATCAGCGGACTGCCTCTCGATCATCTTGGCCTGACGGAGCTTGCGGTTCCCGCCGGTATCGCTCCGGACCGGTATTTTCTCTACCGCGCGGACGGACCCGCGGTATGACACCGGCAAGGAACGGCCGCGTTTCGCGCGTACGCCGGCAAAGGCGACGCCCTCAAACAGCCAGGGTTTCCGGCGCGGGCAATTCGGTTGCGCGCCGCACGGCATAGATAAGGACAGGCTGAGCAAACCCACGCACCTCAGTCTTCTGCGGTTCGAAGCCGGCGCCCGCTCGCAGTCCGGCACGGTCCGCGCAGGTCGCCGAAAGGACGAGTTGTACGCCAAGTTCTTTTGATTTGGCTTCCAGTCGGCTTGCCAGATTGACGGTTTCACCGAGGGCCGTGAGGCGCGCAGTGCCTGTCTCACTTTGCTGTACGGCACCGATCCGCCCGAGAATCGCTGGTCCGGTATGCAGGCCGATGCCCATGGACAACGGGGCAGGCAATGCTTCGCGCAGGCTCTGGTTCAGGGCGTCCAGAACGCCACCCATGGCGCGGACCGCTGCGACCGCGTTCCGCGCACCTACCTCCGGGGTGTCGTCCTTGCCGAAGATCGCCATGATCCCGTCGCCCATGAACTTGTCCACGAAACCGCCGGTATCCTCAATCGTCTCTGCCATCCGACCCAGAAACTGGTTGAGCAGGAAGACGACGTCATAGGTCAGCCTGCCTTCGGAAATGCTCGTGAACCCGCGCAGGTCGCAGAACATGATCGTGACCTCGTGCTCGACCCCCCACAGATACTTGTCGAAATTCCGGTCGCCGCCGCGGGCCACCTGTGCCGGAAGAAGCGTTGAGACCGATATGTCGCCGGACGGAAACATCTGGCAGGCGAGCCGCACATTGGCGGGCGCTCCGACCCTGCGCAAGACCTGCAACTCGTGCTCTGACGGTGCATCAAGGTGATCGTGGCCTGAAAGGACCCTGACCCGGCAGGTCGAACAGCGCGCCCGGCCGCCGCAGACCGAGGCATGCGGGATGTTGTTGACTCGACTGATCGCGAGAAGCGACAGGCCGCGCGGCGCGCGGACGGTCATTCCGCTGGCGTAGGTCACGCTCACGCGCGACCCGAGGCGGTTCGCAACCAGAAGAAGTGCCCACGCAATGAACGCAACGCCAAGCACGATGAGGTAGCCGTGGCGCAGGTCGGCAATCAAATTCATAAGATAGGCATATCGCAACGGCGTCACGGAATCGTGCTCCGCGCCTGTAAGCAGGTTGATCCGGGCTGCACTGACGAAGCCCGCAAAGGCCAGCGCCGGGATGAGAAGCGCAAGGCCATACCAGAGCCAGATGTTGCCCTGATACCAGGGCCGTGAGCCAAACCAGTGTTGGAGCCCGATACAGGCGTGGACCCAGGCCAGCGTTATCATGATGGCCAGATTCCACCCGTCGGACGGCCAGGTCGCCCAAAGCACAAAGTTGTAGTCATCGTTGATGCCGAACTGACTGTGCGCAACCCGGGTACCAACGACATGGCGGATGAGCAGGAACGGCAACGCAAGCCCAAAGGCCAGTTGCAGAATGCTGCGCGAGCCGATGCGCCATGTCTGGATCTGAAAGAGTTTGCTGATGCCGAGGACCAGATGCGTGAGCGCGGCGACAATGAGGATCCCGCTTCCAAGGGTGCTGCGGGTGACGGCTGTCCGAATCTTCTGCACCGATTCCATAGCTTCAATGGAGACGAGACCAAGTGCGTGGTTCAGCAGATGCGTCAGCACGAAGGCAAACAGAACAAGACCGGAGATGGATCGCAGCCGCGCCGGACTGAGGGCGCCAGAGCGCGAAACGCGGCGGCTCACACTGCGGAAAGTCTGTGCGATCGAGCGGCTTTCTTTGTCTCGTGACATGGGGTTCAGACGATTCTGCTGCGCGCGCCAGGCTTCGTTTTGAGGTTCTCGCTTAGGTGTCCGCGTGACGCGATCATGCCAGTACAACCAGATCAAGTGGACCGGAAAACCCCGGGATCACGCGGCCCGGTCGATGCTCGACCACCGGCGCAGCATAGCCCTGCGCCACAGCACGGGCATAGGTCTGCGCCTCAGTCAGCACCTTGGTGCCTTCGATCTTGTTTGCGTTTTCCAGCTTGGCGGCCAAGTTGACAGGGGTGCCGATCACCGTGAACTCAAGCCGGTTGCGGGCCCCGACCACACCCACTGTCACCATACCTGCGGCAACGGCGACCCCGGCGCGAAATGGGCCGGTCCAGCCGCCAGCCCGTATCTCCGGCAAGATCGCGCCGATCGCGTCAATCAGGCCCACCGCAGCGCGAAGCGCATCGGCGGCGTGGGTCTCGCTTTGCTCCACGGCCCCGAACGTCGCGAGGATGCCGTCGCCCATGAACTTGTCGATCTGCCCGCCGTGACGCTCGATCTCACTGACCGCTGCCTGCTGATAAAGGCCGAGGGTCTTCATCACCGTCTCGGGAGGAAGCACGGCGGCTGATGTGGTGAAGGAACGCAAATCGACGATCAGGATTGACACTTCGCGCGTTTCCGACCGACCGACCATCGGCAAGCTGTCATTCCCGGTGATCGTCGCGGCGACGGCCGGTGAGAAGAACTGCTTGAGGTCATTGGCCGCAGTG
Source organism: Albidovulum sp. (assembly GCA_041739655.1). Taxonomy (GTDB): domain Bacteria; phylum Pseudomonadota; class Alphaproteobacteria; order Rhodobacterales; family Rhodobacteraceae; genus Albidovulum. The sequence goes on from JBGSNN010000429.1 coordinate 26,785, forward strand.
TTGCTGCGCATTGCGTCCGTCAACACCCTCCGCGCCCGGTAAAGCGCCAGAGACAGGACGAAACTCACACCGAGAAGGGTTATGCCCTTGTCGATCTCCGCGCCGATCAGGATCGTATTCGATGTCAGATACTCAACGAAGTTCCGTGTGATGGACATGGTGCCCATGTCCGACATCAGGGCATAGGCGACGAGTGACAGCCAGCCCGCGACCGAGGCCAGACCGGTCAGCAGTACGAAACGCGGATCGAAGCGCAGGGCTCGCAAGCTGATGAAGATGAACATGTAGATCATCGTCGGTGCCTTCAGGTAGAAGGCGGGCGGCTGATTGTACTGGATGTGAAACGAAAAGATGAGACCGCAAAGCAGCGCGACGTCGGCGAGGATCGACAGGACCAGATACCAGGTCGGCAGCACGACTCGATAGGACAACCAGACCCGAAAGCAGGTGAAGGCGAGGTACATCAGCAAGGCCCAAGGTGTGAAAACGTTATCGCCCCCACCTTCGGCCCGAGGGCTGACCAGGTAAAGAATGCCGAAGATCGATACCAGGAGCAGCTGGACCCAGCCGATCATCCGTTCAGCCGCTTCTTCGCGCTTGTCGATCTCGGCCTGCACGCGCGCTGGGATCTTCACCTCGTCGGATCTAGTGAGCGCGAAGCCCAGTGGCTTTGCGAATAATGCTGCCAGCCGTCCCAAATGACGCGCCCCGTTTGAATGTCGTGCCAGATGCATATTGCACGTTCTGCGGGTCAATGCATCCACGACGCACGTGAAACCCGGCGCGGACGGCACACGGGCTGTCAAATCTGCGATACCTCCGGCGCGATCAGGTGCGCGCGCGTGGCATCGCTTCAACCCGACCGCTGCGGTGAAGCCTGTAGATCACATCCTGCGGCGCATCGAGTCCCAGCGCCTCAGATAGGGGCAGATCGGCGTGAAGCCCGCGCATGAGACGGCCCGAGATGCCGTGACCGATCAGGATGGTCTGCCCCGGCTGGGCGATGGCATCGCGAAGGACCTCTTTCAGGCGCGACAATACCGCCTCGATACCTTCGCCCTCAGGCGCGTGAAGTTTCCACAGATGTCGCGGGAATTGTTTGCGGATGTTGGGCCATCCAGCGACGATGTCCGCGCGCGTCAATCCCTCCCAGACCCCGAACGAGACCTCACGCAATCGTGCATCGAGGCGGATCTCGGCGCCCGGCAGGACCTCCGCCACCAGGCGCGCTGTCGCCTCGGCGCGCGGCAGCGGGCTCGTCCAGATCGACGCCGTTCCGACATGGGCGGCAAGAAGTCTGCCGCAAGCGCGCGCCTGCCGCCGTCCGAGATCGGTCAGCGGAGAATCCAGCTGACCCTGATAGCGGCCCTCGGTGTTGAATTCTGTCTGTCCGTGCCGCAGCAGGTAGATCACTGCAACTCCTCTCAGTTGGTGGTCGCGAGCGGCCCGCAGGGCCGGAAACCGGACCGATCTTTCGTCTCCTGCACAGGTCGAGACACTGCCTTTTGCCCCGATCGCATGACGTCTGTCGATGAAATTGATTGCAAGTTCGCACTGATTTGCGCGACGGCTGCTGGCCGCGTGCCGCAAACGCTCACCGATCCGTCAGATGACAAGTCGTGTCTAATCTGGTTGAGTTTGGCGAAGACCGGCGACAGAGTTCGATTTGGCGTCTGCCTTGCGGGCCGACAGCATCATTTGCCTGCGAGTCACGCGTAATGGAACCAAACATCTTTCGTTACATCTGGACGCATTCGCGCCAGGCGCAGCTGAGTGTGCTGCTCATCGTGCTGGTCTCGATGATCCCCTACTATCTGGCGTTTGATCTGCCGAAGCAGATTGTGAACGGACCATTGCAGGGCAGAGGCTTTGACACGCCGGGGAGCACACAGCCCTTTCTGGCATTGTCCTTCGAGGTACCGTTCTATGGTACGGTTCAACTCACCAACGGGATTCTGCTCGAACGATTGCCGCTTCTGATGGCGCTGAGCCTCACGTTCCTTGCGCTCGTCATCGTGAACGGACTGTTCAAGTACATCATAAACACCCAGAAGGGCCTGCTGGGCGAGCGTCTGCTGAGGCGGATCCGGTATCAACTGGTCGATCGTATCCTGCGCTTTCGCCAGGCCCGGTTCACGCAGATGAAGGCGGGCGAAGTCGCCAGCATGGTGAAGGATGAGATCGAGCCTCTGGGAGGGTTCGCCGCCGACGCCTTCACGCAGCCAGTATTGCTGGGAGGGCAGGCGTTAACCGCATTGCTCTTCATCTTCGTTCAGCATTTCTGGCTCGGCATGGTTGCCGGGGCCATGGCCGCCGTTCAGGTCGCGATCATCCCGCGCATGCGCCGCAGGCTGATCGTGCTTGGGCGTGAGCGGCAGATCACCGCGCGCGAGCTGGCGGGGCACGTTGCCGAAATCGTGGACGGCATCCAGACGATTCACGCCAACGACGCGACAAACTTCCAGCGCGCGCGTGTGTCGTCGCGGCTCGGGCGGATATTCAGGATTCGCTACGACATCTACCAGTGGAAGTTCCTGGTGAAGTTTCTCAACAACTTCATCGCGCAGATGACACCATTCTTCTTCTACACGATCGGCGGCTACCTGACGATCGTCGGTTCGCTTGATGTGGGTCAGTTGATTGCCGTCATCAACGCCTACAAAGAGTTGCCGGGGCCGCTCAAGGAACTAATCGACTGGGACCTGGCCCGACAGGATGTGCAAGTGAAATACGAGCAGATCGTTGACCAGTTCAAGGGCGAGGATCTGATCGACCCGTCATATCAGAGCCTTGACGCCGTACTTCCCGAGGGCGATCTGCACCCGCTCTCTACGCAAAAGCTGTCGGTTCTGAACGAGGGTGGCACCCATATTCTGGAAGATGTTTCGATTTCGATCACGCAAGGAGAGACGGTTGCGCTGATCGGCGGATCGAACGACGGCGCGCCGACCCTGGGGGACGTGCTCGGCGGTCAGCTGAAGCCTTCCGGCGGGACGCTGCTTCTTGGCGCCCACCAACTCAGCCAACTGCCCGAGCGCGTGACGGGCCGCGTGATTGGCTATACCGGACCGGTCTCGTTCTTCGAGGCGGAGTCGGTGCTCGACAATATCGCCTACAGCCTGAAACGTCGGCCAGGCGACCCGCCCGCCGATGAACCGCGCGCGGTGAAGGAGCATCGCGCATGGTTCCACCGCGAGGCACAGCGCACCGGAAATCCGGTGCTGGATCTGGATACCGACTGGATCGACTACGAGCATGTTCAGCCGATTCCGGGCAAGGGGAACCTCATCACCTCGGTCTCTGACGTCCTCGACGTCGTCGGCCTGAGTGAGGACATCATCGGCTTTGCGCTACGCGCGCGCCTCAACGTCGGCCACCTTCCGGGGCTGGCCGATGACGTCCTGACGCTGCGCAAGTCCCTGAATGACAGCCTTAAGGACCAGGACCTGAACAGCATCGTGCTGCCATTCGAGCCCGATCGCTACAACTCCGAAGCGACGGTCGTCGAAAATCTTCTGTTCGGCGTGCCCGCCGACAAGGAAACCTCGATCAATACCATCGTGCGGCATCCGTTCTTCGAGGATGCCATGACGGAGGCCGGTCTGGTGGACATGCTGTTTGAACTTGGCTGGCGTTTCGCGCGCAATACCGTGGAGTTGTTCGAGGACACCCAGGACAACCCCGACATTCTGAAGCGGCTGACCCATATCAAGCCCGAGGAACTGCCCGAATATGAACTGATTTTGTCGCGGACCACGCCGGAGGGTGCAAAGGCAGCCCGCCGCGACGACCTTATTCGGATCATCCTGCTTTCGTTCCAGTATGTCGAGCCGGTCTTTCGTTTCGGCCTGCTTGACGATGAACGGCGCGCGCGCCTGACAGCGGGGCGCGAGGTCCTTGCCGAACGCCTGCCTACGGGTTTGCGCGATCTCATCCAACGCTACGATCCTACGGTTTACCTGAATAACGCGACGCTCGGTGAGAACATCCTCTTCGGGAAGGTGAATCGCCGGTTTGTTCGCGCGGAAGAGAGGATCGAAAGCCTCATGCGCGGCGCGCTCCGCGAGCTTTTCGTGAGAAAACCTGCAGCGCGCGAAGAGGTCATGGCGGTTGGCCTGGCCTATGACATAGGGCCGAATGGCCGTCGGTTGACACTGCTGCAGCGTCAGAAGATCGCTCTCGCGCGGGCGCTCATACGGAAGTCTAACTTCTACGTCTTCAACGAGCCTCTGGCCGGGACAGATCCGGGTCTTCAAGAGTCGATCATCAAGAACACACTTCGCTTCCTGTCAGGCCAGTCCCCGCAGCCGGGCGTGATATGGGTTCTGGCGAATTCCGCGCTTGCGAATGGCTTCAAGCGGAAAGTGGAACTGAAGAAGGGACGTGTGGAGATCCCGAGAAGTGCCGAATTGCCGTAGGCGATCGACCTAGCATTCTCGCTATCGACCCACTGGCCTTTCCATTGTCGCCTTGCCCTGAGTGTTCGCGATGACCAGCGCTGCCTTGCTACTTTGCCGTCCAACCCTTGATGATGTCGTCTGCTTCGCAGCATCAGCAGAGTTTCACTGCGTCGATACAGACGGCACGATTCTGAGCGCCCTCAGCGCATTCAGGATGACCGCCACATCAATTAGCTCTTGCAAGAGCGCGCCCTGGACAGGTGTCAGGTATCCGAGGGCCGCGGCGATCATGCCGAGAATTGACAGGCCAATCCCCGCCGCGACGCTTTGAAGGGCGATCCCGCGCGCGCGCTGCGCAATGTCGATCCCGCTCAGCAATCGGTCCAGATGATCGACCAGCAAAACCACATCCGCCGCTTCGGCGGAGGCCGCCGCCCCGCGTGCACCCATGGCGACGCCGATATCGGCGGCGGCGAGCGCCGGTGCATCGTTGACACCATCGCCCACCATCATCACCGGGCCGTTCTTGCGCTCTGTCAGGACCAGCAGAACTTTCTGATCCGGGGTCAGATCAGTCCGAAGGGCATCGAGCGCCAGTCCGTCGGTCACCGCCTCGGCCACAGCGCGGCGGTCGCCGGTGGCCAGCAGAATGCGTCCGATCCCCAACCGCCGCAGGCCCGAGAGCAAGTCGGGCACGCCCGACCGCAGCGCATCGGCCATCACGAGGTGGCCCGCGAGGGTCCCGTCTACGGCCAGCGCCACGAGGACGGAGCCGGCGTTGATGATGCCGCTTTCCGGGTCGGCGGCGCCGATCTGTGCGGTGACGAAGCCGGCGCCACCGACGATCACCCGCCGCCCTGCGATGGTCCCGGCGAGGCCTTCACCGGGCGTCTCCACCACGCCATCGGGAATCGGCAGGGCGGTACCCCGCGCCCGCGCCGCCGCAACGATTGCCTGTGCCATCGGGTGTTTGGACGCCTGCTCAAGGGCGGCGGCGAAAAACAGGACCTCATCCTCGGAGAGGTCGCCGAAGGTGTCGATCGTTACGATCTGCGGCCGTCCGTCGGTCAGCGTGCCAGTCTTGTCGAGGATAAGCGTCCGGATTCGCGCCAAAGCCTCCAGTGGTTTTGCTCCCTTGATCAGAACCCCGAAATGCGCCGCGCGTGACAATCCGGCGACAAGGGCCACCGGAACCGCCAGGATCAGCGGGCATGGCGTCGCCACCACCAGGACCGCCACCGCGCGGATCGGATCGCCAGTGAACCACCATGCGGCGAAGGCGAGCGTCACAGTGACCGCCAGAAACAGCAGAGAATAGCGGTCTGCGAGCCGGGCCATCGGCGCTTTCGACGCCTGCGCGGCCTCGACCAGCCGGACGATCCCGGCATAGGTGCTGTCTGCGGCCCGCCGTACGACCCGAAGATCGAAGGCGTCGCCCGCGTTGGTCGAGCCGCTCATCACGTCCTGCCCGCGCCCCATCCGGACAGGCATGGATTCGCCCGTCAGTGCGGATTGGTCAAGCATCGCCCGCTCACTCTCGACCGTGCCATCCACTGGCGCGACGTCACCCTGCCGGATCAGCAGGAGATCGCCCGGTGCTATCTCATCCAGCGCGACCTCATCGAGTGCGCCGTTCCGGTGCCGGGTTGCGGTCCGGGGCACGCGCGACAGAAGGTCGCTCATCTCACGACGGGCACGACCTTCGGCAAAACTCTCCAGAAAGGTGCCTCCGGAATACATCAGTGCAACCACCGCCGCAGCGAGCGCTTCCCCGAACAGCAGCGCGGCGGACATTGACAGTGCGGCCACGATGTCGAGCCCGACGTCGCCCTTCCAGAGGCTTCGAACGATCTCGACACTCAGGGCCACGAGGGCCGGGGCGACACCTGCCGCCCATGCGATAGCTGCCAGATCCGGTCGCCCGGCCAACGACAGACCCAGACCGGACACCAGACCGGCAAGCGCGATGGCCAGCAAGGCAAGGTTCAGGCGATCATGAAGAAAGGCAGCGATCTGATTCACCCCCCTGATGTCAAGCCGCGCGCCCGGCATGTGAACCACTCTCGAACAGCGGCCCCACCTTGGTTTCGCGAAGGCTGTCACCCTCCCTATCAATGAAGAGGGCGTCAAGCGAGTGTGTACGCGCCATTTCCGCGCCTTCCAAGCTGCCGCGCACCATCAGAGCCGTTGCCCAGGCGTCAGCGGCGACGCAGGTTGCAGCGACGACGGTGACAGACGCGGGCGAGGCGGCAAGAGGTCCGCCGCGCGCCGGGTCCATCGTGTGCGACAGCCGCCGCCCGCCGACATCGACCCAATGCCTGTAGTCGCCCGACGTGGCGACCGCCGCATCCTCCAGGGCAAGAACTGCGTGCGGCGCCCTCGCCATATGATCCGGTCGCTCTATGGCAACGGCCCAAGCCGCGCCAGCCGGTTGATGCCCGATGGCGCGCAACTCTCCGTCTATTGCGACCAGCGCGCCCGAGGTGCCGAACGCTGTTGCCACCTGAGCCAGCCGGTCCACGCCATACCCCTTGGCGATACCCGACAGATCGAGGGTCACGGCGCCGTGCTTGCGCACCCTGCGTCTGGCACTGTCCAGTTCCAGAACTTCATGCGCCGGGCGACAGGGGCGACCGAGACCGGCGCGAATGGCGGCCGTGCTGGCCTTCGCCGGGCCAAACCCCCAAGCTGCGACCGCGTCGCCCACGCCGATGTCGAACGCTCCGCCTGAGAGGCGACCGATGCATAATGCGGTCTCCAGCACTGCCATGAGGTCTGGCGGGACATCAACCCAGGACTCCGGCGCTGCTGCGTTGAGGCGCATCAGGTCACTGTCCGGCTTCCAGGTCGACATCTGCGCATCCACCGCTGCCACCGCGGCCTGCATGGCCGCCCTGACCGGGGCCGGATCAAGGCCCGGCGCCGCATACAGCAGCGCCGACCAGCGTGTTCCCATCGTGGGACCAGAAAGCGCGTGCCGTATGAGGTCAATAGACATCTTCGACATATCGTCCCTCCGCCTTCAGCGCGACCGGCGTCAGCCCGACGGGCGCAAGGATATCAGTCAGTGCGTCAGCCACACCCGCGGCCATCTCGCGCCCGCCGCAGACCATGACGCGCGCGCCATCCAGGATCATGCGGGCCACCTCGACCGCATCCTTGCGCAGCGCGTCCTGAACATAATGCGGCCGCGCCCCCCGCGACACGGCGGTCGCGATGCGGGCAAGGCGGCCCTCGGCCCGCCAGCCCGGCATGTCCTCGCAATAGAGAAAATCACTGTCAGGATGGCGCATCCCGAAGAAGAGGTGGATGGGCCGCCGCCGCGTGTTCTCCCGGATGATGCCCGCAAGCGGACCGATCCCGGTGCCCGCGCCGATCAGAATCAGCGGTGCGCGTCCCCGGTCCGGATGGAAGCCGGGATTGCGGCGCAGGAAACCCGCGACGGTATCGCCCGGTTCCAGAGCCATGAGTTGGCCGGAGCAGACACCGCCCGGATGCTTCTTCACGACAATCTCGATGAATCCGTCGCGGCTTCCCGAGGCAAGCGAATAGAACCGTGGAACGGCGGAACCGGCGGGCGCGATACCCAGCAGATCGCCCGCCCGAAATCGGCCGATCCCGCGCCCGGTGATGCGCTGCCAAAGCGAGACATCCGGAACGGCGAAGCGCAGGATCGCGGTCGGGGCCTGCACCTCTGCGCCATAGTCGCGGCGCGAGATGAGCGTCATCCGGTGTGCGCAGGGCAGCGCGGGCTGATGGGCAAGCTCCAGCGCAATTCCCATGACTTCGCCAAGCGCCCGGCCCCAGCGCGCAAAGTCCTGCGGCGACTGGCGGTTCACCGTATCGAGCGGCAGCAGTTCCAGCCAGCCTTTCGCCTTGGCCAGGTCCGCGACTGCGCGTGCAAAGGCGCAGTAGGCAGGGAAGCTGCGATCACCGAAGCCGAGGATGGCCAGCGGCAGATCGGGGGCGCGCTCGAGTCCGGACAGTCGGTCAAGGAACCCTTTTGCCGACGTCGGGGCATCGCCATCGCCATAGGTTGCCGCGAGGACGATGATCCGTTGGGCATGGGCGTAGCGGTTCGGGTCGAAACCCGACATCGGCGCAGCGTGGACGCTGTGCCCGGCTTCGGTCAGCGCGGCGTGCAGCGTCGCCGCGAAACCCCAGGTGCTGCCGCCCTCGCTGCCCACCAGAAGGCAACCAAAAGCAAGTACCTGATTTTTCAGTTCTGGCTTTTGCCCGCTGGATGAAACAAGGGCGGTAGATGATTGTCTTTCGCTTGGCTTCTATGGGTTTGTCCTCCTTACGATGCGTGGCATTGGGTCAACAGGGTGCTGAGCGTCTGGGCATAAGCGCCGGCCTGATTGATCTTTTCCTGATCGATGCCCGTCTGGATGCCCATGCGGT
>JBGSNN010000442.1:0-2184 GCA_041739655.1 Albidovulum sp.
CAGTTCCTTCTCGTTGTTCGAGGTGATGATGACAATTGGCCGGCGTCTGGCACGGATTGTCTCGCCGGTTTCATAGACATGGAATTCCATGCGGTCGAGTTCTTGCAGCAGGTCATTGGGAAACTCGATATCGGCCTTGTCCACCTCGTCGATCAGCAGCACCACCTTGGTATCGGCCTCGAACGCCTGCCAGAGCTTGCCCTTGCGGATGTAGTGGCGCACGTCATGGACGCGCTTTTCGCCAAGCTGGCTGTCGCGCAGGCGGCTGACGGCGTCGTATTCATAAAGCCCCTGTTGCGCCTTGGTCGTCGACTTCACATGCCATTCGACGATCGTCAGGCCGAGCGCCGCCGCCACCTGCCGCGCAAGCTCGGTCTTGCCGGTTCCGGGCTCGCCCTTGACCAGAAGCGGACGCTCAAGCGTCACCGCTGCGTTGACCGCCATCGTCAGGTCATCGGTGGCGACATAGGTTTGCGTACCGGTGAATTTCATGGCTCAGATGTCTGCCTTGTCGGGAAGGGGCACCCCGTTCTCCTACCCGCGCCATCAATTTGCCGCAAGGACGGACTAGACCTAGTGACATCGCCGCGAGCTTCGGCTAAGGGAGCGCCCGTGAGGTGCCGGATGATGTTTAACCAGCCCAGACGCGATGCCGGCCGGCAGAAGGATGCAGACATGAAGCCTGAGGTCTTTCTTCCCGACGACTACCGTCCGGCCGAAGACGAACCCTTTATGAACGAGCGCCAGCTCGAGTATTTCCGCCGCAAGCTGATGGTCTGGAAAGAGGAACTTCTGGAGCAGTCGGCCGAGACGCTCGAGGGGCTGCAAGACAGCGCCCGCAATGTGCCCGACATCGCCGATCGCGCCAGCGAAGAGACCGATCGCGCGCTGGAGCTGCGTACACGGGACCGTCAGCGCAAACTGGTCGCGAAGATCGATGCGGCGCTGCGCCGCATCGAACACGGCGAATACGGCTACTGCGAGATGACCGGGGAGCCGATTTCGCTCAAGCGTCTCGACGCGCGGCCGATCGCGACGATGACGCTTGAGGCGCAGGAAAAACACGAACGCCGTGAGCGGGTGCATCGCGCCGACTGAGCCCGGCACGCGATTTCAGGAAACCGGCACCGGGGCTTCAAGGCGCCGGTGCCTTTTCCTTTGGGGGGCGGAATGCTGAAAGACCGGACAGTGACGGTGCTGGGCGCGGGGGTTGCCGGGCTGACCGTGGCGCGGGCGCTGGCGCTGAAAGGTGCGCGCGTCACGCTGCTGGAGCAGGCGCCTGAGATCACCGAGGTCGGCGCCGGGCTTCAGATATCGCCCAACGGCGCGCGGGTTCTGTCGGCGCTGGGGCTCGGCAAGGCGCTTGCGGCCGCCGGTCAGCGCGCCGAACAGGTCGAACTCCTCGACGGCGAGAGCGGGGCGCGGGTGCTGTCGCTCGATCTTGCGGCCATGGCGCCGGGCGAGAATTTCCGCTTCGTCCACCGCGCCGATCTTGTGACGTTTCTCGCCGATGCCGCGCGCGCTGCCGGGGTCGAGATCCGGCTTCTGCAGCAGGTCACAGCGGTGCATCTCGGTCCGGGCGGGCCACGGCTGACGATGGCCAGCGGGGCAGAGTTTGAGGCCGGGATTCTGGTCGGGGCGGACGGGCTTCATTCGAAGGTCAGAGAGGCACTGAACGGCACCGTGGTACCCTTCTTCACCGGGCAGGTCGCCTGGCGCGCGACCCTGCCCGCCGACGGCCGGGTGCCGCCTGTCGCGCGGGTTTACATGGGGCCGGGGCGGCATCTGGTGACCTACCCCCTGCGCGGCGGGCAGATGCGAAACATCGTTGCGGTCGAGGAACGCCGCCACTGGGTCGAGGAAAGCTGGTCACTGACCGATGATTCCCTGGCCCTGCGCGTCGCCTTCGAGAAATTCGTGCCCGAGGTGCGCGGCTGGCTCGACCGGATCGAGCGGCCCAATCTCTGGGGTCTCTTCCGCCACCCGGTCGCGCAGACCTGGGGGGGGCAGGGCGCGGTCATTCTCGGGGATGCTGCGCATCCGACGCTGCCGTTCCTCGCGCAGGGTGCGAACATGGCGCTCGAGGATGCCTGGGTGCTCGCCGCCTGTCTCGGCGCCTTGCCGGCCGATCAGGCCTTCGCGGCGTTTCAGGCGCAGCGGCGCGCGCGTTGCCTGCGCATCGTC
>JBGSNN010000451.1:0-3807 GCA_041739655.1 Albidovulum sp.
CGCCGCTGGCCGAGACCGTGGCCTTCGACGCGCGCAAGCCCGAGGGTTTTGCCGCGCTGATCGAGCGGATCGGGCAGGAGGCGGGCGAGGTGAACGCCGCGGTCTTCGTCGGCTCCATGCCCGAACAGGCTGCCATCGACGCCGATCCGGGTCTGGTTGACGGCACCGTGACCGACAGCTTCACCGGCCCGGCGCGGTTCCTGCAGATGCTGGCGCCCGTGATGGAGGCGCGTGGCGGTGGCACCGTCGTTGGCGTCGGGTCGGTCGCCGGCGACCGCGGGCGGATTGGCAACTACGTCTACGGGGCGGCGAAGGCGGGGTTTGCGACCTATCTTTCGGGCTTGCGCAACCGGCTGACACGCGCCGGCGGTCATGTGGTGACGGTGAAACCCGGCTTCGTCGATACCGCGATGACCTGGGGCCTGCCCGGCCTCTTCCTCGTCGCGTCGCCGGAACAGGTGGCCGAGGACATCCTGAACGCCGTCAGGAAGAAGAAGAACGTGATTTACACACCGTTCTTCTGGCGCTTCATCATGCTCATCATCATCCATGTGCCGGAGTTCATCTTCAAGAAGATGAAGATCTGACGCCGGATCAGCCGCCGAACCACTGGCTCCAAAGTCCCGCCGCCCAGAACATCAGGCTGAGCGTGAGCATCAGGATGCCGATCCCGAACTTGTCGCGCATGGCAAAGACGATGGGATCGTAGTCCTGCTTGCCGAGCCAACCGAGCGCGACCATGCGGACGAGCCAGAGCCCCATCGGGATCATCGCGACCCAGAGGATCCAGGTGGTGGGATAGAGCAGTCGGCCCTGTTCGCTGATCGAATAGAGAAAGAAGATCAGAAGCGCCCCGACAGTACCGAGCCAGGCCACATTCACCAGGTCGCCCCGGTCCGGTCGGCCGTAGCCGCGCCCCGGCAGACGGTCGTCGGAGGTGGCCAGCGTGAGCTCGGTCAGGCGTTTCACGCAGCCGAGCGTCACGAAGACCGGGAAGATGAAGATCAACATGTAGATCGACACCTCGACCTGGCCCGCCGCGGCCCCGGCGATGACGCGGATCGTGTAGAGCGCGGCGAGGGTGGAGATATCGACCCAGCGCAGCCGCTTGAGCCGCAGCGAATAGGCCAGCGACAGGATCATATAGAGGACAACGACGCCGAAGAACTGCCAGTTCAGCGCCGCAGCCACGCCGAGCGCGAAAAGCGCGAGCAGCACGAAGGCCGCCATTCCGACAGAGATCGGCACGGTACCGCTTGCGAACGGACGGCGGCATTTCGTCGGATGCAGCCGGTCTGCCTCAAGGTCGAGAAGGTCGTTTACGATATAGATCGAGGATGCCGCGGCCGAAAAGGCGGCGATGCCCCAGAGGATCGGCACCAGGGTTTCAAGGTCGAAGCGGTGCGCCGCGATCATGGCGAGCAGCAAGAGCACGTTCTTGACCCATTGATGCGGGCGAAGCGCCTTGATGAGGGCGCGCCAGCTCCAGCCGCCCGAAAGCTCGACCACATTGCGGCCTTGTGCGCTCAGCGCCCGCGCCGAAGCGACATGGCCAACGACCAGCGCATTTTCGGCCTGCTCCCAGACCGCCATATCGACGGTGCTGTCTCCGGCATAGTCGAACCCGCCGGCGCCATAGGCATCGACAAGCGCCTTCGCCTTGGCCGCGCCCTTGAGATTGTGCCCGGCGTCCGAGGCAAAGACACGCTCGCTCAGCCCGTATTCGCGCGCCAGCGGCTCCACGAGGCTGCGGTCGGAGGCCGAGGCCAGCACGACCTCGCGCCCCGCCATGCGGCTCTTGAGGGCAAGATCGGCCACTTCGGGGTTGACCGGCAGGAGATCGGTGCGGATCGGGGCGATCCGCGCAAGCTCGGCCTTCAACCGCTCGGGGTGGCTCAGGTTCGCGAAACTGGCGCGCAATGTGGCGACCGGATCGGTGCCGAGACCGGCCCAGAAGGTCTCAAGCAGCATATCGGTTTTCAGAAACGTCCCATCGACATCGAGGACGAGTGGCTTGGTCTCGGTCATCGGGAAGGCATCATCCTTTCACGGCGAATACGCAGCCGTCGGTCATCAGTTCGGGCGGCGATACGCAGAGCCCGCGCGCGACCGCCCAGGCCGAGAGCACCTTCGGCACATAGGCGCGTGTTTCGGCAAAGGGCGGCACGCCACCATTGCCCTTTACCGCGTTCTCGCCGGAATTGTAGGCGGCGATCACCATCAGGGGGTCGTTGTCGAATTCCTTCATCAACCAGTCAAGATAGGCGACGCCACCCTTGATGTTCTGCGCAACGTCCGTGCTGTCGTTGACACCGAAGCGTTCGGCGGTGGCCGGGATCAGCTGCATCAGCCCGACCGCCCCCGCCGAGGACACGACTGTGGGTCTGCCGCCGCTTTCGACGCTGATGACGGCAAGAGCCAGCGCCGGAGAGACCCTGGTCCCGATGGTGGCCTTGAGGATATCGCGGCCATGCACCGTGGCGATGTCGTTGAGGCGCTGCAGGCGCGGGGCCGGCACGGCGGACCCCTTCGGCGCCTCGGTCAGCGCCTGAAGCGCCTTGGAGAAGCGGCCAGCGCCATCCGCCAGCTTCGGCGAGACGATATCCCAGTACCAGTCATAGGCACTTGCCGGTGGATTCGGATCGGCGGGAACGAGGTCCGGATCGGCCGCGCCTTTCGGGATCGGCCTTTGCGGCAGCGGCAATGTCCCGGCAGCGAGCCTGCGCGCCTGCTCCTCGGGGTCGATCTGCACCGTTATGCGTTTGACGCCGGCGGTGGTCGCGCCCTTGACCCCAGGTGCCGAGATGCGTTTGAACGTGAATTCGGTATAGACCCCCGGCGTGGTTTCGGCACGCGCAGGGGCAAGTCCCGCCACCAAAGCGGCGATAAGCGTCATCGCAATGACGTTGCCCGGAACCATCGGCCTCAACTGCCCGAATTATTCTTGTTGGTGCTTTGTCGCAGAATCCATCGGCCAGGGCCAGAAGTTCGGCTCCGGCATCGGGCGAATCGTGGCGGATCAGGCGTTTTGGCAACATGTGGGCCATGCCGTAAGATCCAGATGTCGTATTTTTTCATTTAATAACAACTATTTAGTAGAAAATTTTCGCCACAACTTCTCTCCAAAATGTACGATAGCCGCCCAACTCCTGCCACGATTCGCAGGCCATATAGACCCATGCCGAGACGCAACGGGACATGGCGCAGCCGCCCCACACAACGTCCTCGGATGGTGTAACGGGCGAAACCTACGGAGAGAGACAATGAAATTTTTCAAACTTACCAAGAAATTCAACGACGCCGAAGACGGTGCCGTCACGGTTGACTGGGTCGTGCTGACCGCCGCTGTCGTCGGCCTCGGCGTTGCCGCGCTCGCCGCTGTCAAGAAAGGCACCGGCTCGCTGACCACCAAGATCAACAACTACCTGTCCAGCCAGGACATCACCTCGACCTTCTGATCGAGCTGACCGGTCTGACAAGAATCGCGCCCTTCGGGGCGCGATTTTTTTTCGCTTTCCCGCGCTGCGTCGCCTTGAGAGGTAACGGCGGTCACGACCGGAGGATGCGTCGGCATCGGTTCGAGGGCGGGAAACAGTGCGGAATGATGTTTCCGAAAAATTCGCGGGCAGCACGGAAATGAACAACCTTTGCCAAAGTTGGGTCACGATTCACCAGCATAACAAGCCCATGCCGAGACGGTTCGGGACATGGCGCAGCCGCCCCACACAACGTCCTCGGATGGTGTAACGGGCGAAACCTACGGAGAGAGACAATGAAATTTTTCAAGCTTGCCAAGAAATTCAACGA
>JBGSNN010000003.1:0-3837 GCA_041739655.1 Albidovulum sp.
AACCTTCCCGCCGCGGAGCGGGCCGCGGGCTTCGTTCTGGCGCCGATGGCACGGCGGGTGGTGCCGACCGGGCTGCGGGTCGAAATTCCGGAGGGCTTCGAGGTGCAGATCCGGCCGCGGTCCGGCCTCGCGCTGAAGCATGGCATTTCGCTGCCGAACACGCCCGGAACTATCGACAGCGACTATCGCGGGCCGCTCGGGGTCCTGCTCATCAACCTCGGGACGGAGCCCTTCACCATCGGCCACGGGGACCGCATCGCGCAGATGATCGTGGCGCCCGTGGTGCGGGCCCGGTTCGACGAGGTGCGCTATCTGAGCGATACGGAACGCGGGGCGGGCGGTTTCGGCTCGACGGGGCGGGGATGACGGTACTTGTCGTCTCGGTAATGCTGGTGACCTTCTGTCTGATCGTGAAGGTACCGGGGCGGATCGTTTTTGGCCTGCTCGGCCTGCTCTGGGCTGCGACCGTGCTGGCCCACGCATTCCTTCCTGCGGGTCACGCGCTGCCGCGTGCGCTCGGCGGCGATCTCAGGACCTGGGGCTTTCTCGGCATCGCGGTGGCGGTGGTCCTCGGCTATCGCGCCGTGCTGAGGCTGGCGCGCGCGAAAGCGGCGATCGCGGAGGCGCCGGCATCCGGGGGCGCGTTTTCGGCGGCTGAACTCGACCGCTATGCGCGTCACATCGTGCTGCATGAGATCGGCGGCATGGGCCAGCGGCGGTTGAAGGAGGCGAAGGTGCTGGTGGTCGGGGCCGGTGGCCTCGGCTCGCCCGCGCTGCTCTATCTTGCCGCCGCCGGGGTCGGCACCATCGGCGTGATCGACGACGATACCGTGTCGAATTCCAACCTGCAGCGGCAGGTCATCCATATCGATGCACGTATCGGCATGCCAAAGGTGTTTTCCGCCGAGGCCGCGATCAAGGCGCTGAACCCCTATGTCGAGGTCCGGCCCTACAATCGCCGTCTGACCGGAGCCGAGGCGGAAACGCTGTTCGCGGAGTATGACCTGATCCTTGACGGGTCGGACAATTTCGACACGCGCTATCTGGTGAATGCGGCGGCCGTGGCGGCGAGAAAGCCCCTGATCTCAGCCGCCATCAGCCAGTGGGAGGGGCAGATCGGCCTCTACGATCCGGCGCGCGACGCCCCGTGCTATGCCTGCGTCTTTCCAGAGCGGCCTGCCGCCGGACTGGCGCCAAGCTGCGCCGAAGCCGGCGTGATGGGCGCGCTGCCCGGCGTGGTCGGCGCGATGATGACGGTTGAGGCGATCAAGGAGATCACCGGCGCGGGCGAAACCTTGCGCGGCCGCATGATGATCTACGATGCGCTCTACGGTGAGTCGCGCCAGTTCAAGGTCAAGCGCGATCCGCAGTGTCGTGTCTGCGGCGGGCACTGAGCGTGCTGGACAGGCCCTGACCCGCCTATTAGGGTCCGCCAGATGCTTGTGACAGGAGCCCGTCCGATGAAACTCATGCCCGTTCTCGCCCTCGCGGTGAGCGCCCTCGCCTCTGCCGCTTTCGCCGACATGCCCGATCTTCAGGGGCGCGAAGTGACGGTGGTTACCGAAAACGCCTATCCGCCACTCCAATTCCTCGATGCCGACGGCAAGGCGATCGGCTGGGAATACGACGCCATGGCCGATATCGCCAAACGCCTGAACATGGTTGTCAGATACGAAAACACCAGCTGGGATGCGATGATCCCGGCGGTATCCGAAGGCCAGTTTGACCTCGGCATGACCGGCATCACCATCCGCGACGACCGCAAGGAGAAGGTGGATTTCTCCGATCCCTATATGCGGTCGGAAATGGTCATGCTGGTGCGCGGCGATGAAAGCCGATTCACCGATGCCAAGAGCTTCGGCGCAAATCCCGACCTTTTGATCGCCGCCCAACCCGGAACGACCCCTTTCTACGTCAGCGTCTACGAGGTGCTCGACGGCGATGAGGCGAACCCCCGCATCAAGCTGATGGAAACTTTCGGCGCGACGGTGGAGGCGTTGAAATCGGGGGATGTCGATCTGGTGCTGACCGACGGCACCGCCGGCAACGGCTATGTCGATGCCTCGGGCGGCGGATTGAAGATCATCGGCGGGCCGCTCGGGACTGAGGATTTCGGCTTCATCTTCCCCAAGGGCTCTGACCTCGTCGCGCCGGTCAACGCCGCCATTGCGGAGATGAAGGCGGACGGCACGCTCGACGCGCTGAACAAGAAGTGGTTCCTCGACTACAAGTTTGGCCAGTAAGGGCTCTGGCCCCGGTTCAGGCGCCGGGGCCTTCCGCCATGCTCCCCCATCCACAGAAAGACGGCGACTTTCCCTATTGGCTCGTGGTGCTGATCGCCATCGGGGCCTGGCTTTTCTATCTCGCGCTCTCGAACGCGGTCTATGCCCAGGCCCTGGCGAATTTGTCGAAGGGCATCCGGATGACGGTCTTCGTCACGCTCGTCGGCTTTGCGATGGCTGCCCTCCTGGGGCTTGGCCTTGCCGTGGCGACCCTGTCGCGCTTCGTCGTGCTGCGCCAGCTTGCGCGGCTTTACATCGAGGTGGTGCGCGGCGTCCCGATCATCGTGCTATTGCTCTACATCGCCTTCGCCGCCGCCCCCGCCGCGATCACCGCCTGGAACTGGCTGACCGCGCCCCTCGGCCTTGATCCCCTGGGCACGCGCGACTTTTCGCTGCTCTGGCGGGCGATCATCGCCTTGACCATCGCCTATTCCGCCTTCATCGCGGAGGTGTTTCGCGCCGGCCTGCAAGCGGTTGACGAAGGCCAGATCGAGGCGGCCAAGGCGCTTGGCCTGTCCGGCTGGCACCGCTTTCGCTTCGTTGTCTTTCCGCAGGCCTTCCGCATGATCCTGCCGCCGCTTGGCAATGACTTCGTGGCGATGGTCAAGGACAGCTCGCTCGTCTCCATCCTCGGGGTCGCCGATGTCACCCAGCTTGGCAAGGTCACGGCCGCGGGCAACTTCCGCTATTTCGAGACCTACAACCTTGTTGCGCTGATCTATCTCACCATGACCCTCACCCTGTCGCTGGTCCTGCGCCGGATCGAGGCGCGGCTTCGGGCGCGGCAGTCCGGGCGCTGACCGACGGGTCGGCCGTTCGTGGCCAGGGGTCATTTTTGTGTGTAGGTCTGGAGGTTCCCTGACGCCGCCAATAGAGTGCCGGGAAAGGAGTTTGCCGATGACCAACCCGCTGCTTGTTCCCTGGACCGGTCCTTTCGGTCTGCCGCCCTTCGCCGACATTCGCGACGCGGATTTCGGGCCTGCCTTCGAGGCGGCTCTGGCCGAGGCGCGGCAGAATATTGCGACCATCGCGGGCACCTCCGCGCCGGCCACCTTCGCCAATACAATCGAGGCGCTGGAACGCGCCGAAGATCTGCTCGACCGGGTTTCGCGCGTCTTCTTCAACCTCGCCGGGGCAGATTCGACGCCCGCGCGCGAAGCCTTGCAGCGCGATCTCGCGCCGAAGCTGGCGGCGTTCTCTTCGGAGGTGGCGATGAACACCAGCCTCTTCGCGCGCATAGACGCGCTCTGGCAAGCGCGCGATACTCTCGGATTGACCGACGAACAGCACCGCGTGCTTGAGCTCTACCGTCGCATGTTCGTCCGCGCCGGGGCGGCGCTCGATGCGGCGGGCCGCAGTCGCATGGCCGCGATCAAGGAGCGGCTCGCGGTCCTGTCGACCCGGTTCAGCCAGAACCTTCTTGCCGACGAGCGTCTGGCATAGGAAAATACGGTTTTGTTCAAGTATTTGCATCATCGCAGACTGAAATGGAAACGCTTGTGAAAAGTGTTGCCATGGCCGGAAAATACGATTGCCTTTTTTGGGCATGTTACCC
>JBGSNN010000009.1:0-5693 GCA_041739655.1 Albidovulum sp.
GGCTAGGTCGGCACGCACGCGGACCGCCGAAAGGCGGCCCGTCAGCGCCACGCCCCTTGGCCGTCAGAGCGCCGCCGCGACCAGGTCTGGCACGTCGAAGTTGTGGGTGACGGTCTGCACGTCATCATCCTCTTCGAGCATGTCGATGAGGCGCATGAGTTTCTGCGCGGTCTCAAGATCGACCTCGGTGCGCGACTGCGGCCGCCAGATCAGCTTGGATTCCGTCGACTCGCCCAGCGCCTTCTCCAACGCGTCCGAAACTTCTGACAGAGCTTCGACCGGGCAATAGATCCAGTGGCCATCCTCGTCCGACTCGACATCATCGGCCCCGGCTTCAAGAGCGGCCATCATCAGATCATCGGCGCTGCCCGCCTCGGGCGGATAGGAAATCTCGCCAACCCGGTCGAAGCTGTGGCTGACAGAGCCGGTCTGGCCAAGGTTGCCGCCGCATTTTGCGAAATAGCTGCGGACGTTCGAGGCGGTGCGGTTAAGGTTGTCGGTCATCGCCTCGACGATGATCGCGATACCGTTCGGCCCGTAGCCCTCATAGCGGATTTCGGTATAGTCGGCCGCGTCGCCGCCCAGCGACTTCTTGATCGCGCGGTCGATCACGTCCTTCGGGCAGGACACCGCCTTGGCCGCCTTCACCGCAAGACGCAGGCGCGGGTTCTTCTCGGGGTCCGGATCGCCCATCTTCGCGGCAACCGTGATTTCCTTGGCGAGTTTCGAAAACAGTTTCGAGCGCGCCGCATCCTGCCGCCCCTTGCGGTGCTGGATGTTCGCCCATTTTGAATGGCCTGCCATGACCTTCTCCGTCCGAGATCGAGTAAATCCGGGCTTCTATATGTCAGGCAGGCGTGCCGCCGCAAGGGTGCGCACGGTTTGCAGCACCGGGCCGCCTCAAAGCGGCCAGAGAAGCGGGATCGTGATGCTTGCCGTGACGGCCAGAAGCAGGTTCAACGGGATGCCGACCTTGAGGTAATCGGTGAACTTGTAGCCGCCCGGACCGAAGACCAGCATGTTGGTCTGATAGCCGATGGGTGTCGCGAAGGCGGCAGAGGCCGCGAACATCACCGCGACCACAAGGCCGCGCGGATCGACACCGAGCGAATGGCCAAGCTCGATCGCCACCGGCGTGAAGATCACGCCCACCGCATTGTTCGACACGATCTCGGTCAGAACCATCGCCAGCAAATAGACGGCAAGAATGACCAGTTGCGGCGGCAGATCCTGAAGGAGCGGGCTGACCCAGGCGACCAGAAGCCGCGCCGCGCCGGAATGGTCGAGCGCCGCACCAACCGCAAGCATCGCGAAGATAAGCGCGAGAAGCCGCCCCTCGATGAACGAAAACGCCTCGTCCGCGTCGATGCAGCGGGTCAGCAGAACGACCGCCACGCCGACGACGGACAGCGACAGGATCGGCGCGACGCCGAGTCCCGAAAGGACGACGATGCCGGCAAGGGTCGCGAAGGCGATCGGCGCCTTGGCGCGGCGATAGGCTTTCACGGTGGGCCGGGTCACGTCGAGAAGGTCCATGTCGGCGGCCAGTCGCTCGATGTCCTCGGATGCGCCTTCAAGCAGCAGGGTGTCGCCCACCACGACGACAAGATCGTCAAGCTGGCGCCCGATGTTCTGGTTCCGGCGATGGACGGCCAGCGCATAGACGCCATAGCGGCGGCGCAGACGGAGTTCGCCGAGCGACCGCCCGATCATCCGGCACCCCGGCGAGATCAGCACCTCCACCGTCTCGGTCTGCACCGATGACAGCTTGTCGACGAGACGGATATCCTTGTTCTCCTGCATCCCGAGCAGTTCGGCCATCTCGGTCCGCAGGACGACGCGGTCGCCAGCCTCAAGGCTCACCGGCTGAAGGTCGCGGCGCAGCGACGCATCGCCCCTCAGCACGTCGATCACCCTCACACCTGGCCGCTTGAAGAGGTCGATCTCGAGAACCCTCTGGCCGATCAGCTTCGAGTCCTCAGGCACCGCCACCTCGGTGAAGAACTTCAACCGTCGTCGATCGCTGAGCATCCCGCTCATCGACTGGCGGTCGGGCAGAAGATGTCGCCCGACGAAGGCGAGGTAGAGCATGCCGACGATGACCTGGATTGCTCCGAGCGGGGTGATCTCGAAGATCGTGAAGGGTTTCATGCCCTGCGCCTTGGCGACGCCGTCAACCAGAAGGTTGGTCGAGGTCCCGATCAGCGTGACGGTGCCGCCGAGGATCGCCGCGTAGGACAAGGGGATCAGCAGCTTGGAGGCCGATACCTGCAGCTTGCTTGCGATCGAGATCATGACCGGAATCATCACCACCACGACAGGCGTGTTGTTGAGAAAGGCCGAGGCCGCCGCCACGACGCCAAACAGAATGATGAGGGTCACCGTCGGCCGATGGCCGGCATTGGCCTCGGCCGTATGGGTCAGCCATTCCAGCACGCCGGTCCGCACCAGCGCACCCATGATGAGAAACATCGCGGTGATGGTCCAGGGCGCCGGGTTCATCACCGACTTGAGCGCGATGTCATAGGGCAGAATCCCGAGGACCAGAAAGCTGGCCGCACCGGCGATGGCGATGACCTCGGTCGGGAAGCGTTCGCGCACGAACATCACGAACATCGCGACCACAATCCCGAGCGCTACCAGCGCTTCGCCGTTCTCTGAAAGCTGCAGATCGATCATCTAGGGCGCCTGCCTGTCTTCCGGGCCGAGAGGGCCCGCGCCGCGATGCGCAAAAAAGCTGTCGGTCGCGGCCTCGCGCCGCGGGCGCGGCTGGACCAGGAAGAGCCCGCCGAAGACTACACCGATCGCGGCCCAGACCCAGAGCGAATAGCGTTCGCCGAGAAGGATCATCGACCAGAAGACCGCCGAGCCGGTCACAAGATAGCTGACCTGGGCGGCAAAGACGGCGCCACCGCGGCCGACGATCCAGATGTATCCGGCATAGGCCAGCGTATGGATCGCGGCGATGGCGACCAGGGTGGCGTCGATGCGCAGGCCGCCCTGCCCCGGCGTGATCCAGCTACCGGTGACAAGCGCGGCGGGCAGCGCCAGCACGAGGCCAAGCCCCGAGGCCCCGGCCAGAAGCTGCACCGGATCAAGGCCGGCGGTGCCGAGTTTGCCCAGCCCCGTCGCCTCGACCGCATAGCAAAGCGCCGCAGCGAGTCCGAAGAAGAGATAGGGCAGCGCGGCGCGGTCCGGCAGACTGGCCTCGGGCACGGCGATCAGCAGGATGCCGGTCAGCCCGGCGAGGATGCCGAGAAGGCGCAGCGGCTCGGGCCGTTCCAGCCGCACGGCGATGGCAAGCGGCAGCGCCAGCATCGGGATCAGCGCGAAGCAGACCGAGACGAGGCCCGCCGGCAGCCGCTCCTGCGCGATGTAGGAGCCGGCATTGGGCAGGATCGTCCCGAAAAGCGCGATGAACAGATAGCGCATCAGTGCCGGCGCCGTCACCGGCAGGCGCACACGGCGGAGCGCCAGCCAGCCGATCAGGATGCTGGTGCAGACCACCTGTTGCCAGAAGATGATGCCGAAATGCCGGTAGCCCGCGCTCACCACCATTTTCGACATCGGCATCGTGATGCCCCAGGCCACGCCGATCACGATCAACGCCGCAAAGAGCGTGGGGGCGTGCGATTTCATTCGGGGCGCGACTCCTGAAGCCGGCCGCCGAGGCGAACCATGCGGATCAGGCTGGCGCGGCCGGTCGCGTCGTCGGTCTCCACATAGACGCCGGAGAGCGTCGCCTCGCCGGCGGCGGGGGTGAAGCGGTCCTTGGCCATGCCGGTCACGAAGCGCCGGATCGGTTCCAGCTTTTCCATGCCGATGACCGAGTCGTAATCGCCGCACATGCCGGCGTCGGTCAGGTAACCGGTGCCGCCCCTCAGGATCATCGCATCGCCGGTCGGCACATGGGTATGGGTGCCGACCACAAGGCTCGCCCGGCCATCGCACCAGTGGCCCATGCCCATCTTCTCGCTCGTCGCTTCGCAATGGATATCGACAATGGCGGCCTGAACCGCTCCGCCCAGCGGATGGGTGCGCAGCGCGGCGTCAATGGCCGAGAACGGATCGTCGAAGGGCCGCTTCATGAAGACCTGGCCCAGCACCTGGGCGACAAGAACCTTGCGCCCGTTGGTGGCGGGGAAGACCCGCGCGCCCTTGCCGGGGGCGGTTTTGGCGTAGTTGAGCGGGCGCAGGATGCGCGGTTCGGTCTCGATGAAGCTCATCATGTCCTTCTGGTCGAAGGCATGATCGCCAAGCGTGACGCAATCCGCCCCGGCGGCGAGGATCGCCTTGGCATGATCGGCCGAAAGCCCGGCGCCGGAGGTCGCGTTTTCGCCGTTCACAACAACAAAATCGAGCGCCCAGTCCGCCCGCAGCTTCGGCAACCGCGCCGTCACCGCGGCACGGCCGGCACGGCCCATCACATCGCCCAGAAAAAGAAGCTTCATGCGCATTGCCTAAGCTGCCGCCCGAAACAAGGCAAGCGCCGCGGCATTCCGGGGCCGTTGTCGGCATGCCGGCCGTGGCCGGGGGCCGTCCCGACAGGTCACTCAGGCAAAGTCTCGCCCAATATTAAGGCCTGCGACAAGATTGTGGCCCCCGCGCCGCATTTCTGCCGCATTTGCCGCAATTATGTCTAATATGGTGACGGTCGCGTCAAAACGGGCGTATCGTCACCCTTGGGTGGATTGTGTGGTGGAGCGAACAATGAACTTTCTGATGAGGACTGCCGGTGCCGCGATCATCGCGATCGCAACGGCCTGCGCAGCGTCGGCAACGACCGTCACCTTTGACACTCTGCCGGATTACGACACCGTCCTCTCCGGCGGCGGAACGGGCAGCCCCTATGTGGAAAAAGGCGTGACCGTCACCTCGACCACACCCGGCGGCGTTCTGGCCAGCTATTTCACCCCCGGCGCCGTGCATCTTGACGATGCGGGCACCGACATGACCTCGGGCGTCCTGTTCCGGACCGGCTCGACCTTTGACGTTCTCGGCTTTTCCTTCATCTCGCTCGGCTTCGACTTCTACGACGAAGCACCGACTGTCATCGGCAACATCATCCTTCGCGGCTTTCTGAACGGCGTGCAGGTGGTGCGCGACCGGGTCACCATGTCGCCGGTCTTCGGCACGGTTCAGGACATCGTGCTCGGTGCCGGATTCCTTGGCCTTGACGGCTTTTCGATAGAGATCACCTATCCCACGACCGGGGCCTTTTGCGGGGCGCCCTGCGGCCACATCGACCTCGACAGCGTGACCTTCGGCGGCATCGCCCCCGTCCCCGTGCCCCTGCCCGCATCCGGGCTGATGCTCGGCGCGGCAGCGCTCGGGTTCCTCGCTGTGCGCCGTCGCAAGCGGGCCTGACCGCACCCCGCCTCCTCAGTGCGGCGCGAAGACCTCGCGCTCCGTCACGATCAGGTCGAGTTTCTGGTCCGTGGGTTCGATCGGGACGATCTCGATCTCCTGCATGGCAAACCCGAAACCTATGGCGGTGACCGGTTTCATCGCACGCAGCCGCTCCAACGTCCGGTCATAGAACCCGCCGCCATATCCCAGCCGATACCCGCGTCTGTCAAAAGCGAGCAGCGGCACGATCAGGACGTCCGGCTCCATCGTCTCGCCCCGCTCGGGAACGAGCGCGCCGACTGTGCCCGCCACCATCGCCGCGCCCGGATGCCAGCGCCGGAAGA
>JBGSNN010000089.1:0-9958 GCA_041739655.1 Albidovulum sp.
ACCGTCGAGATGCGAGCCGCCGGTGAAGCCGACGACGCGCATGCCCGCCGCCCGGGCGCCAACCACGCCATGCGGCGAATCCTCCAGCACGACGCAGGCTTCGGGCGCAATGCCAAGCCGGTCGGCCACATAGAGGAAAAGGTCCGGCGCGGGCTTGCCTGCGGCGACCTCATCGGCGCTCCAGGCGCGGCCCGCAAAGCGGGTGGCGAGCCCGGAATGGTCGAGCGTTGTCAGCATCCGCCGGACTGAGCCACCGGTGGCGATCGCGCTCGGCACGCCTGCGGCGTCAAGGGCGTCGAGAACGGCGGTCACGCCGCTGATGCGTCTGAGGCCGGTTCGGTAGGCCGCAAAAAGCCGGGTCTCGACGCGGTCCACGAAATCCGGTGGACAGGCGATGCCGGAGCTCTCGGCCACATGTTCGCAGATCACCCGCATCGAGACGCCGAGGAACCTGTCGCGGATGCTCGCAAAGGTCGCATCCGCAATCCCCATTGCCTGCATCTCGTCGGTGATCGCGCCGATGGCGAGCGGCTCGCTGTCCACAAGGCAGCCGTCAAGATCGAAGATCACCGCGCGGGTCGGCCCTGATCCGGTGCTCGCCATCGGTCCTGCCGCCCTCAGATCCGCCGTTCGCTCTTGCGGTCGAAGAGATGGACATTGGCCGGGTCGATCAGGAACCCGACCGTCTCGCCCGGTTTCGCATGGACGCGCTCTTTCACGATGGCGTCGATCAGCTGATCGCCTGTGCGGGCGAAGATCTGGGTCTCGGAGCCGGTCGGCTCGGTCACGACGACGGTGACCGGGATGCCCCCCGGCGCCACTGCGATATGTTCGGGGCGGATGCCGTAGGTCACTTCGGCGCCGTCCCGCGCGGCGGTCGGCGGCAGCGGCAGCGCGAGGCCGCCTGGCGCAACGAACTGGTTGCCCGACGCGGTTTCCGCGATCCTGCCGTGGATGAAGTTCATCGACGGAGAGCCGATGAAGCCGGCGACAAAGACGTTGTCGGGGTGGTCGTAAAGGTCAAGCGGCGCGCCGATCTGCTCGACCCGGCCGTCGCGCATCACGACGATCTTGTCGGCCATCGTCATCGCCTCGATCTGATCGTGGGTGACATAGACGATGGTGGTCCCGAGACGCTGGTGCAGTTCCTTGATCTCGACCCGCATGGTGACACGGAGCTTGGCGTCAAGGTTCGACAAGGGTTCATCGAAGAGAAAGACCTTGGGATCGCGGACGATGGCGCGGCCCATCGCGACGCGCTGGCGCTGGCCGCCCGAAAGCTGTTTCGGATAGCGGTCGAGCAGATGCGCGAGATCGAGGATCGCCGCGGCCTTGCCGACCTTTTCAGCGATCTCCGCCTTTGGTCGCCGGGCCATCTTCAGGGGAAAGCCGATGTTCTCGCCCACGGTCTTGTGCGGGTAGAGGGCATAGGACTGGAACACCATCGCGATATCGCGTTCCTTTGGCGGGACGTTGTTGACGACCTTGCCACCGATGGAGATGTCGCCGCCCGAGATTTCCTCAAGCCCGGCGAGCATCCGCAGCAGCGTGGACTTGCCGCAGCCCGAGGGGCCGACGAGCACGACGAACTCGCCGTCGGCAATGTCGATGCTGACCCCATGCATGACCTGAACGGCACC
This sequence comes from Albidovulum sp., assembly GCA_041739655.1. Classification (GTDB taxonomy): domain Bacteria; phylum Pseudomonadota; class Alphaproteobacteria; order Rhodobacterales; family Rhodobacteraceae; genus Albidovulum. The sequence goes on from JBGSNN010000089.1 coordinate 1,641, forward strand.
GTAGCGCTTGGTTACATTCCTGATGGTGACGTTGGCCACTCTGGCTCTCCTTATTGCGGCAGTTCGATCTGGATCTTCACATCTGCCGGCGGCGCCGAGGCGGCGATCTCGAAGGCGCGCACGCTGTCGTTGAAGTCGAAGGTCCGGGTGATGAGCGGTTTCACGTCGATGGCGCCCGAGCTGAGCATCGCCACGCAGCGAGGAAACACATGGGCATAGCGGAAGATGTTCTCGACCCGCGCCTCGCGGACCATCGCGGCGCCGGCATCATACTGGATCGGGTCGGGCTGACCGCCGATCATCACGACGCAGCCACCGGGAGCGAGCGGCTCGAACACCTGCGCCGCTGCCCTGGGCGAGCCGGTCGCCTCGAACACCACATCGGCGCCCCAGCCGTCGGTCTCGCGCTTGACCCGCGCCACCAGATCGTCGGTGCCGACGTTGACGCCATTGATCGCGGGGCTGAGGCTTTCGGCGATCTCCAGCTTTTTCGCGGCCAGATCGCTGACATAGACCCGCGCGCAGCCCGCCGCGAGGGCCGAGAGCGCGGTGACAAGACCGATCGGCCCGGCCCCGAGCACGACGCCGATGTCGCCGGGCCGGATCCGCGCCTTGGTCGCGGCATGAACCCCGACGGCCAGCGGCTCGACCATCGCGGCCTCGGCGAAGCTGACGTTGTCGGGCAGCTTGAAAGTGAAGGCCTCGGGGTGAACACAGGTCGGGCGCAGGATGCCGTGGACAGGCGGTGTCGCCCAGAAGCGCACGGCGGGGTCGATGTTGTACATCCCCAACCGGGTCGCGCGGGAGTTGGGATCGGGGATTCCCGGCTCCATGCAGACGCGGTCGCCGACCGTCAGCGTCGTGACCTCCGCCCCGGTCTCGATCACGGTGCCCGAGGCTTCGTGGCCAAGGATCATCGGCGCGTTCACGACGAAGGGGCCGATCCGCCCGTGGGTATAGTAATGCACGTCGGACCCGCAGATGCCGACGGTATGCAGCTTGATCCGCACCTCGCGCGGGCCGAGCACCTCTTCCACCCGGTCGATGGCGGGAAAGTCGCGCAGCGACAGTTCGTCTTTCTTTTCAAGCACCAGGGATTTCATGTTTCAACCCTCTCCAGGATGTTCAGCCCCTGCGGACGATGATGACCGCACCCACGGCGGCGATGGCATTGCTGATCCAGATCGATAGGCCCAGAGGCTCGAGGAACCGGAACCAGAACAGCGACAGCGCGACCCATATCACGACGGAGATGAAGAGCCGGTCGAACCAGTTGGTCTCGATCGGCAGGAAACCGATGCGGCCGGGTGGCGCGGCCTCTTCATCGTGGCGCAGTAGCGGTGCGGTGACGGGGCTGTCGTTGCTCATGTCGTTATCCTTTCACCGCGCCGAAGGTGAGACCCGCGACGATGTGGCGCTGCACCAGGCTGAAGACGATCAGCGCCGGGATCAGCGTGAAGACCGAGATCGCCGCCATGATGCCCCATTCCGTGCCGGTCGTGGTGACGTATTCCGAAAGCCCTGTGGTCAGGGTCCGGGCGTTGAAGTTGGTCAGCGTCGCGGCCAGAAGATATTCGTTCCATGCAAAGACCCAGGTCAGGATCAGGGTCACGGCGAGGCCGGGGCGCGCGAGCGGAAAGACAATCTCGGAGATCACTTTCCAGGCGCTCGCGCCATCGACATAGGCGGCCTCGTCCAGTTCCTTCGGGATGCCGTCCACCGTCGGGCGCAGGGTCCAGATCGCGAAGGGCAGATTGAAGGTGCAATAGACCAGGATCATGCCGGTCCGCGTGTCGAGAAGCGAGAACTCCCCGATCCGGTAGACCTGCGTCAGCAGCAGATAGAGCGGCAGCAGGAAGACGGCGGGCGGCGCCATGCGGTTGGTGATGGTCCAGAAGAAGAGGCTTTCCTTGCCCGCCAGATCGAAGCGCGACAGCGCGTAGCAGGCCAGAAAGCCGAGCGTCGTACAAAGCACCGCGTTGCCGGACGAGATCACCAGCGAATTGACCATGTAGCGGCGCAGCGTCGCATCGTTCAGCACGTCGATGTAGTTCTGCCAGTAGATCTTGCTCAAGAGGACTTCGGGCGCCGTGAAGAGCTCCACCGCCGGTTTGACCGAAATGACGAAAAGCCAGTAGATCGGAAACAGCGTGAGGAAGCTGAAGCAGAGCCAGAACACCACCATCAGCCAGGGATTCTTCGGTTTCATCGGCTCAGCCCTTCCTGGTGTTGCGCGGCGCGATCAGGCTGACATAGAGCAGCCAGCAGGCGACGATGGTGAGGTAGAGCACGATCACGGAAATCGCCGAGCCATAGCCGTAATTCGTGCGCGGGAAGACCTCCTTGAAGATATGGACGCCGACATAGCGCGTCGCCGACCCTGGCCCGCCGCCGGTCAGCATCAAGACCTCATCGACGGTGCGCAGCGCATCCATCAGGCGGATGAAGACGGTGGCAAGGATAGCCGGACGGATCATCGGCAGCGTGATGTGCCAGAAGATCTGGCGCTTGCCGGCGCCGTCGATCTGCGCCTGCTCGAACGGGTCGGGCGGCAGCGAGACGAGGGCCGCGATCAGCGTCAACGTCACCAGCGGCGTCCAGTGCCAGACATCCATGACGACCGTGACCGTGAACGCGGCAAGCGCGCTGCTGCCGATATTCAGGTCATAGCCGAACCAGGTGCGCAAGAGATGCGGCAGGATGCCGATCGAGGGCGTCGTCATCAGCTTCCAGACCGAACCGACGATGATTGGTGCCATGATCAGCGGCAAGGTGTGGATGGTGCGGAACACCGCCTTGCCGGGAAAGTCGCGCATGAAGGCCTGCGCGAGCAGGTAGCCGAGGATCAGTTCCGAGACGACCGCGAAGAAGACGAAGGCGACCGTGACGCTCAGGGAGGCGAGGAACTGCGCGTCGAAGACCACCTGCCGGTAATTCGCCGCCCAGTTGAAGCTCATCGTCGGATCGGCTGCAAAGGGGTTCCAGGAATGGAACGACACCCAGAGGACATAGACGAAGGGCAGCACCCCGAAGAAGAAGAGGATGATGATCGTGGGGGCGAGCAACAGCCAGCCCAGGGTTCGGGAATGCACCGCGAATATCCTCCGACGTCGGCAGGCAGGGGACGAACCACCCATCCGCGCGGGTGGCAGCGACAGCGGGGCCGCCACCTCGGGCGGCGGCCCCCTCTGGGTCCGACGGGTTACTTCCGATAGCCGAGCGTGGTCAACTCTTCCTCGGATTTCGCCGCCATCGCGTCGAGCCCTTCATCCGGGCCGATCTTGCCGGTCAGGATGTCATAGAAGATCGGCTCGATCGCGCCGCGAAGTTGGGCGTGGAACGGATAGGCCGGGGCGCCTGCGAACAGCTTGCCCTGATCCTTCAGCATGGTGAAGTAGCCCCCGAGCTTCTGGTCGAGCGCGATCACCTTCGGGTCGTCGTAGGTCGCGGTATTGGTGATCCGTGACCCGGCCACGGCCCAGTCGGGCTGCACCTCGTTCTGCGCCATGTACTGCAGGAACAGGAGCGAGGCTTCCTTGTTCTTCGACGTCACTGGCAACCCGAAGGCGCCGCCGTCGTAATAGCCGATGTAGCCCTTGCCGGATTCGGCATCCGCCATGACGCCATCGGACACCGGCGGCAGCGCCACGCCGACATGGCCCACGACTTTCGACTTGGTGTCATCCGACGCGATCCAGGCGGCGTTTTCGCCATAGACGAGACCCTGTGCAGCGCGGCCCGCCGCAAAGGTGGTGCCGACCTCGGTCCAGGTCGACTGCACCGACTCCGGTGGGGCGATGTCGCGCAGGTGCAGCCACCACTTGAGCGCTTCCTTAGCCTTGTCGGAGTTCATCGTGCCGCCGTTCGCCACGCTGGCGGCGTAGTTGTTGTTGGCGTCGATGCCCCAGCTGTAGACGCCGAAGGTGGGCGCCACGGATTCGAAGAACTCGTACCAGGAGGCCGGATGGCCGGTATGGGCCTGCGCCGTCGTGCCCCAGAGGTCGAGGCTGTGATCCTTGCCCCACTGGGTGAAGAACTCGGCGATGGTGGTGTATTCCTCATGCGTGGTCGCCGGAGCGAGGTCGTGGCCGGTCTGTGCCTTGAACGCCGCCTGAACCTCGGGATCGCCAAAGAGGTCGGTGCGGTAGAGATAGACCTTGACGAAGGCTTCCATCGGGATCCCGAAGAGATCGCCATCCGCATTCTTGAAGTAGTTGGCGAAGGTCGTGAAATTCGCCTCGTCATAGGTCGGCGCCTTGAGCGCGGGACTGTCCTTCAGCATTTGCGTCGTATCGACGAGGAAGTTCCGCGCCAGATAGGCGTAGATGATGTCCTGCTCGATATAGACCATATCATAGATGCCGGTGCCGGCCTCCATGTCCTTGATCGCCTTGTCGTACATCTGATCCCACGAGGTCGTCTCGATCTCGACCTTGATGCCGGTCTTCTTCTCGAACTCCGGCGCGAGCACGTCCTTGATGTAGTTCGACGGCGGTGTGGATTCCGTCACCCCGTGCAGGACGACGCCCTGATACGGCTTGGCGGCTTCGGCCCAGAACGCATCGTCGGCGAAGGCCGCCCCGGATGCCACGGCCAGTGCCAGCACGGACGCGCCGAGCTTGAACGCAATCTTCATTGATGGTCCTCCCAGTTGGTTCAGTGCGCGTCGGCGATCGGCGCCGCTCTGTCGGCCGCTCCACCGCGCTTCACCGGCATCATTAATACAAATGTAATTTAATTCTTTCAAGTGAAATCTCATCTGTATCCAGCTCTGACCATTTGCATTGATCTGGCATTTTATGGCGGGATGGCTTAGGCAGGTCCGAAACGGAATGACGCGCATGCCCAAGGACGCAACCAACGACAGCGACGCCTTCGTGACCGAGGTCTGCTGGCATTACTATATCAACGAAATGACGCAGGCCGAGATTGCCGAGGCAATGGGCGTCACGCGGCTGCGCGTCAATCAGGCGATCCAGCACGCCAAGCAGAGCGGCATGGTCAAGGTGCAGATCGAATCGCCCTTCCTGCCGCGTCTCGACCTTCAGGACGAGCTTCAGCGCCGCTTCGGGCTTGAAGACGCCTTCGTCGCCCCGGCGGGCAGCGATCCCTACGACTACCACCGCCCGGTCGGCGCTGCGCTGGCGAGCTATCTGACGGCACGCATCAAGACCCGGTCCTGGAAGAAGATCGGTGTGTCCTGGGGTATGACGCTGGAGGCCGCGATCCACCGCATGGCGCAGCAATCCCACCCCGAGCTTGAGATCCTCTCGATGATGGGCGGCACCTCGCATGGGGCGCAGTTCAACACCTTCGGCATCGCCTCGGGATTTGCCGAGAGGCTTGGCGCGCAATATTCTCTGCTCGCGGCGCCGGTGTTTCTGTCTGAGGGTGTCGATCTGGCGCTTTTCCTGTCGCAGGCGCTGTTCCAGACCCATTTCGCGAAGTTCCGAGAGCTTGATGCCGCGATCCTCACGGCCAGCAACCTGTCCAGCCTCTCCTACCTCATCTCGACTGGCCTGCCCGACGACATCAACGCCGCCGACCTGATTGCGGCGGGCGTGGTCGGCGATGTGGTCGGGCGCTTTCTCGACAAGGACGGCAATGTGGTGTCGAACGCGCTCGACGGCCGCACCATCGGCATCGACCTGGCCACGCTGCGCGCCGTGCCCGACAGGATTCTCGCTGCGGCGGGCCACCACAAGGTCGAGATCATCCTCGCCACGCTGCGGCGCGGGATCGCGAATTCACTCGTCACCGACGATGTGACCGCCCGCCTCCTGCTTGACCGCGCCTAGACTTCTGCCGTCTCATTTCTTTTCTTTGCAGTCCCCGTCCGGAGATTGGCGCGGCTCAGGGGCGCCATCGTGAGGCGCCGCAATAATTCATTTGTAATTCAGGAAATGCACTTGTAATTTCCGAATGGCAGAGGCCCCTTCGGGGGACCCGCTGCCGGTCCCGCAGATGCCGGACCGCGAGTTCGTTCGGGAGGGCAAGACGTGCGGCGCTTGGGTATTCATTCCTTCGTCTGGACCGGCGGTCAGACGCAGGAAGGGCTGGAGATGGCCCTTGAGAAATCGGCCGAACACGGCTACCGCACCATCGAATTCGCCTATCTCCGGCCCGAGAAGTTCGATCTTGCCCGGCTGGCGCGAAAGGCCGAGGCGCTTGATGTCGAAATCGGCGTCACGATGGGCCTGCCGCTCGACAAGGACGTGTCGAGCGAGGACCGCGACTGCGTCGCGCGCGGAACCGCGATGCTGGCCGACGCGGTCAAGGCGGTGCGCGACATCGGCGGCAACAAGCTTGGCGGCATTCTCTATTCCGCGCATACGAAATACAACCGCCTGCCAACCCCTGACGGCTGGAAGAACAGCGTAGAAGCTATTGCGAAGACGGGAGAAATCGCCAGTGATGCAAGCGTCGATCTGGTGCTTGAGGTGGTCAACCGGTTCGAGACGAACCTTCTCAACACCACGGCACAGGGACTGCGCTTCATCGACGACACCGGCTCGGACCATGTGCGGCTGCATCTTGATACCTTCCACATGAACATCGAGGAGGCGAACCCCGCCGCCGCGATCCGTCTTGCGGGGGACCGGCTGGGATATGTCCACATCGGCGAGAGCAACCGCGGCTATCTTGGCGATGGGGTCATCAACTTCGACCTGATCTTCGACGCACTGCTCGACATCAACTATGCCTGTGACGTGGTCTTCGAAAGCTTCTCGACCGCGATTGTCGATCAGGGCCTGTCGCTCGCCTGCGCGATCTGGCGCGACACCTGGACCGAGAACGACCCGCTCGCCGCCCATGCAAAGGTCTTCATCGAGGCGAAGCACGCCGAGGCGCTGCGCCGCCGCGCCACCAACGGACGTCCCTGAGCGATGCCGATGACGCTTGCCCCCGATGCCCTCGGACCGACACTGACCATCGGCGAGATTCTGGTGGAGATCGTCGCGACAACGGTGGGCGACGGCTTTGCCGAACCGCAGCCGCTCTATGGCCCCTACCCCAGCGGCGCGCCGGCGATCTTCATCGACCAGTGCGGCCGCATCGGCGGCAGTGCGGCGCTGATCGGTGCGGTCGGCGCCGATGACTTCGGACGGCTGAACCGCGACCGGCTGGCCCGCGACGGCGTCGATATCTCGGCCGTGGCGGTGGTGCCGGACCTGCCGACCGGATCGGCCTTCGTGCGTTACCGGGCCGATGGCACCCGGGATTTCGTCTTCAACATGTGGACCTCGGCCGCGGGCCGGATCGCCTGGACGCCTGCGGTCGAAGCGGTGATCGCACGGGCCGGGCATCTGCATGTCATGGGCACGCTTCTGGTCCGGCAGGAGGTCTGGCAGGTCATCGAACGCGCGCTGCCGGTCATCAAGGCGCGTGGCGGGACGGTGTCGCTTGACCCGAACCTGCGCAAGGAGCTTGGCGCCGATTCCGCCACCCGCGCGCGGCTTGACCGGATGGTGCGCGCCGCAGACCTGCTGCTGCCCTCGGGCGACGAGCTGTTCCTCGCCGCCGGTCTCGACCCTTCGGCGGGCGAGACGGCGGCGCTGGTGCGGCTTTTCGGGCTCGGTATCCGCGAAATCGCCGTCAAGCGCGGCGCGGGCGGGGCGAGCGCGATCTTTCCGGACGGTCGCCGCCACGATGCCCCGGCCTTCGCGGTCACGGAACTGGACCCGACCGGCGCCGGGGATTGCTTCGGTGGTGCTTATGTCGCCTGTCGCCGCCTCGGCATGGCGCCGGAAGTGGCGCTGATCTACGGCAACGCGGCGGGCGCGCGTAACGTGACCATGCGCGGGCCGATGGAGGGCGCCGGCAGCCGCGCCGAACTGGATCGCTTCATCGCCACGACGGCACGGCGGGCATGATGCGGCCCGCGCTCACCGATCTCGCCCGGCGCTACCGTAGCGGCCTGCCACACGGCATCACCTCGGTCTGTTCGGCCAATCCGCTGGTGCTGAGCGCGGCCCTTCGCTTCGGGCGCGAGAGCGGGGCGACGGTGCTGATCGAGGCGACCTGCAATCAGGTCAACCACCACGGCGGCTATACCGGCATGACGCCCGATGATTTCGCGGCCCTGGTGCGACGGATCGCGGCCGAGGAGGCCTGCCCGGAGGATCAGATCGTCCTCGGCGGCGACCACCTCGGCCCCAATCCGTGGCGCCACCTGTCCGCCCGCGCGGCGCTGGCCGAGGCCGAAGCGATGGTGGCCGCCTATGTCAGGGCGGGGTTCCGCAAGATCCACCTCGATACCTCGATGCCCTGTGCCGACGATTCCGCAGCGCCCGACGACGCCACCGCCGCCGCCCGCG
>JBGSNN010000175.1:0-3992 GCA_041739655.1 Albidovulum sp.
TCTTCGCCTGCATGGCGCGCGCCTTGTCCGCCCGCGTTCCCGGCAGCGGCGCCAGCAACTGCGCCACCGCGGCGCGGCTTTTCGCTTGCATGGCGGGGTTGAGCCGCCCCTCGGAGCGGGCAAAGTTGCTGGACAGCGACAGCATTGCCGCGCATTTCAGCCGCACCGCATCCTCGCCCTCGTAGGCGATCGAAGCGGCCAGCGCCGGGGCGGCGCAGGCCAGGGTTGCGACGATGGCAAGGGACCGGACGGACAGGGCGACCTCCACGGGGCTTTGAGACCGGATGGGGCGCCGCCGCGGGCGTCTTGTCAAGTTACGCCCGATTGACCTTCCGGGTCGCGCCCGTCAATGTCGACACATGGAAAGATTTACCGGCAGTTTCACGCAGCAGGAGCCGATCCCGGAGGCGGGGATCGAGGCGGCATTGCGGGTCCTTCGCCACGGGCGGCTGCACCGCTACAACACCGCTGAGGGCGAGATCGCCGAAACCGCGCTTCTGGAGGAGGAATTCGCCGCCTTCACCGGCGCGAAATACTGCCTTGCGGTCGCGTCTGGCGGCTATGCGCTCGGCTGCGCGCTCCGCGCCTTGGGCATCGGTCCGGGCGACACGGTGCTGACCAATGCCTTCACCCTGGCCCCGGTTCCGGGCGCCATTGCGGCACTTGGTGCGCGGCCGGTCTTCGTCGAGACGACCGTGGATCTGACCATCGACCTTGCCGACCTGGCCGCCAAGGCCCCCGGCGCGAAGGCGCTTCTTCTCAGCCACATGCGCGGCCATATCTGCGACATGGACCGGCTGATGGCGCTTTGCAACGCCGCACGCCTGCCGGTGATCGAGGATTGCGCCCATACGATGGGGGCGGCGTGGAAGGGCGTGCCCTCTGGCCGACATGGCGTCATGGGCTGCTATTCGACGCAGACCTACAAGCATATCAACTCCGGCGAAGGCGGCCTCATCGTCTCGGACGATGCCGACCTGATGGCCAGGGCGATTCTCATCTCGGGCAGTTACATGCTCTATACCCGGCACCGCGCCGCACCACCGCCCGAGGTCTTCGAGGCGGTGAAATACCTCACCCCCAATGTCTCCGGGCGGATGGACAATCTGCGCGCCGCGATCCTGCGGCCGCAGCTGGCCGATCTGCCGCGCCAGTGCGCGCGCTGGAACGCGCTATACCGCGTCATGGAAGACGGACTGCGCCACCTGCCCGGCCTCGCGCTGATTGCGCGACCCGAGGGCGAGGATTACATCGCCTCGTCCTTCCAGTTCCTGCTGCCGGACTGGCCCGAGGCGAAGATTCGCGCGCTTCTCGGCCGCGCCGCAGCGCGGGGGGTGGAACTGAAATGGTTTGGTTCGGGCGAGCCACAGGGCTTCACCTCCACCCACCAGTCGTGGCGCTATGCGGCGGCGCAATGCCTGCCCCGGACCGATCGCATCCTTGCGGGGCTGATCGACATGCGCCTGCCGCTGACCTTCAGCGCCGCCGATGTTGCCCTGATCGCCCGCATCCTGCGCGATGAGGTCTCGGCCGTCCATCAGGGCGCGGTCGAGGCGCCGGCCGAGGTGCCGCTGGCGGACTGACGCCCCGGCCCCTGTCGTCGGGCCGCGCCCGCTACTTCACGCCCGCATCGAACAGCGGCACGGTCGAGATCGACATCTTGCCCGATCCCTGAGTGAGTTCGCTCGCATGGGCGAGATAAACCAGCGTATTGTTCGCCGCATCAAAGATCCGCGTCACTTTCAGCGACTTGAAAATCAGCGATGTCCCCTCGGAAAAGATCGTCTCGCCACTCCGATCGCGGTCGATATTGCCGATGGTGATCGGCCCGGTCTGGCGGCAATCGAGCGCGGAATAGGACGGGTCCTCGAACCAGTTGCCCTGGCTCAGGCGGTCGAGCACCGAGCGATCGAAATAGGCGATGTGGCAGGTAACACCCTGCACTTTCGGATCGGGGATCGCCTCGACGTAGATATCGTTGCCGACCCAGTCGACACCGACCTTTCCGACGACCTCGGCATGTGCCGCCACCGGGAGAAGGACAAGAAGTTGAAGGGCAAGACGCGGCCGCATGATAAGATCCTTTGCGATGGGCATTCCGACGATGCCACAACGCTCGATCACCTGCCACGGGTTCCGCGCGAAGGGCTTGACCCGACTCGGCTCGTGGCGTTATGAATTGAACGAACGTTCATTTACTGGGAGGCTGCCATGTTCACCGCGTCGATGAAGTTCCATCTCGGCGACGACATCGAGGCGCTCGGCGACATGGTCCACCGCTGGGCGCAGGAGCGGGTCAAGCCGATGGCGGCCGAAATCGACCGGACCAATGCCTTCCCAGCTGCACTCTGGCGCGAGATGGGCGATCTGGGGCTGCTCGGCATCACCGTTCCTGAAGAATATGGCGGCGCCGGGATGGGCTACCTCGCCCATGTCATCGCCATCGAAGAGATTGCCCGTGCCTCGGCCTCGGTCAGCCTGTCCTACGGCGCCCATTCCAACCTCTGCGTCAACCAGATCAAGCTGAACGGCAGCGAGGCGCAGAAACGGAAGTATCTGCCCGGCCTCGTCTCCGGCGCCCATGTCGGCGCGCTCGCGATGTCCGAGGCGGGGGCTGGGTCGGACGTGGTCTCGATGAAGCTGAAGGCGGAAAAGCGCAACGGCTACTATGTCCTCAACGGTACCAAGTTCTGGATCACCAACGGGCCGGATGCCGATACGCTCGTCGTCTATGCCAAGACTGACCCCGCCGCCGGGTCGAAGGGCATCACTGCCTTCCTCGTGGAAAAGACCTTCAAGGGCTTCTCGACCAGCCAGCATTTCGACAAGCTCGGGATGCGCGGATCGAACACCGCCGAGTTGGTTTTCGAGGATGTCGAGGTGCCGTTCGAGAACGTCCTCGGGGAAGAGGGCAGGGGCGTTCGCGTCCTGATGTCCGGCCTTGACTACGAGCGCGTCGTGCTTTCGGGCATCGGCACCGGCATCATGGCCGCCTGCATGGATGAGGTGATGCCCTACCTCGCGCAACGGAAACAGTTCGGCCAGCCGGTCGGAAGCTTCCAGCTCATGCAGGGCAAGATCGCCGACATGTACACCAAGATGAACTCCGCCCGCGCCTATCTCTACGAGGTCGCGCGCTCCTGCGACCGGGGCGAGGTGACGCGCCAGGACGCGGCAGCCTGCGTGCTCTATGCCTCCGAAGAGGCGATGTGGGTGGCGCATCAGGCAGTTCAGGCGATGGGCGGCATGGGTTTCATGAACGAAACCCCCGTCTCCCGCATCTTCCGCGACGCGAAGCTGATGGAGATCGGCGCCGGGACCAGCGAGATCAGGCGGATGCTGATCGGGCGCGAGCTGATGGGGGCGATGGGGTGAGCGACATAGACAATAAATTCAAAGACGCTCTAGACGAGGCAAAATGGAGGTATTCGACGCACGGGCTAAGCGCTTCCGGTCGTGCTTATGACTACGGTATTCTGGTGGTCAAGAATGCGTTCCTAGTTTCAGGCGGGGGATTGTTCTTCGTGCCGACAATGGTCGGGCTGTCCGCGAGTGTTGATTTGTCTAACGCGTTTGTTGCCGGCGTGCTTTTCGGTGCAGGTGTTTTGCTAGCTTTGCTTGGAAACTACGTGATTCACATCAACTGGACACTCCACGAAGTCGCTTGGGACAGCATTTATGAGATTGAACGAATCCAGATTCGACAAGCGTACCAGCGTCCGTATCCGAGCGACGAAGCGGATTTGGTTTCTGCCAACGCGACACACGCTAGGGTGGGGTGGTGGATAAATGTCACGTTTTGGATTCCGCATGTCTTAGCTGTCGCATTCTTGGGCTGCCTGATCGTCGCGGCGTACTTTCTGTATCTCTCTTTTGGTGTCGTTTGGTCAGGGGGCGTGTCGTGAAATTGTCAGGTACCGCCCGGGGGATCCCCCGGCAGCGCCCGACCCGCCCCCCGGGGGGGGGCGCTTCTCGCCCCCCCCGCGGGCCGG
>JBGSNN010000211.1:0-6635 GCA_041739655.1 Albidovulum sp.
CGCCACATCGGCAAGCCCGCCGGTCTTGACCAGCGGCACCGCCTCGGATGCGACGGAAAGGACCCGGCCCCCGGCCGCCATCACCGCGCCCTAGCCCTTTGCCGCCGCACGCCGGTCGAGCATGTCCTGCGTGATGAGCACGACGCCGGCATCGGTGCGGCGGAACCATTTGGCGTCTTCCTTCGGGTCCTGACCGACGACCAGCCCCTCGGGGATCACCACGCCGCGGTCGATCACGCAGTTCTTCAGCTCGGCCTTGCGGTTGACGGTGACGTAGGGCAGCACGACGGCATATTCGAGCGACGAGAAGGAATGTGACCTGACCCCGGTGAAGAGCAGCGAGTTGCGCACCTCGGAGCCCGAAACGATGCAGTCGCCCGAGACCAGCGAGGACACCGCCATGCCGCGCCGTCCGTCTTCGTCATGGATGAACTTGGCGGGGGGCACGATTTCGGCATAGGTCCAGATCGGCCATGAGTTGTCGTAGAGGTCGAGTTTCGGAACAAAGTCGGTGAGGTCGATATTGGCCTGCCAGAAGGCATCGACGGTGCCGACATCGCGCCAGTACGGCTCTTCCTCCAGCCCGGAGCGCACACAGCTGTCGGAAAAGCGATGCGCCATCGCCTTGCCGTTCTTCACGATCGCGGGGATCAGGTCGTTGCCGAAATCGTGGCTCGAATTCTTGTCGTCGGCATCGCGAATCAGAAGGTCGCGCAGGAAATCCCAGTTGAAGACATAGATCCCCATCGAGGCCAGCGCATGGTCCGGGTCGCCCGGAATCGCCGGCGGGTCCTTCGGCTTTTCGAGAAAGTCAGTGATGCGCCCGGTCTTGTCGACATGCATGACGCCGAAGGCGGCCGCCTCCATCCGCGGCACGGTCAGGCAGCCGATGGTCACATCCGCGCGGGTTTCGACATGCTGGCGCAGCATGATCTCATAGTCCATCTTGTAGATATGGTCGCCCGCCAGAACGATGATGTACTTCACCCCGTAGCTGTCCACGATGTCGATGTTCTGGGTCACGGCGTCGGCGGTGCCGAGGTACCACTGGGTCTCGGACACGCGCTGCGACGCGGGCAGGATGTCGAGGTATTCGTTGCGCTCGGCCCGGAAGAAGCCCCAGCCGCGCTGCATGTGGCGGATGAGCGAATGCGCCTTGTACTGGGTCGCGATCGCCATCTTGCGGATGCCGGAATTGAGCGCGTTCGACAGCGCGAAGTCGATGATCCGGGTCTTGCCGCCGAAATAGACGGCCGGTTTCGCCCGCGTGTCGGTCAGCTCCTTCAACCGGCTGCCACGGCCACCGGCCAGAACAAAGGCCATGGCCTGTGACGAAAGTCGCTGATTGGGTCTTGGCTGCATTCCATCCTCCCTTTCGCCGCCGGGCTCATGCCTGACGGAAGATCACCACTGAAAGCGGCGGCAACACCACCGCTGCGGACTGGCCCTGATTGTGCCAGCCTTCGGACTCGGTCCGCACCGACCCCATGTTGCCCCGATTGCCACCGCCATAGACCGAGGCATCGGTGTTCATCACTTCCTCCCACACCCCCGGCGCCGGAAAGCCAAGCCGGTAGGCGGAGCGTTCGACCGGCGTGAAATTCGCCGCAACCACCACCATCGGATCACCCGGCAAGCCCTTGCGGATGAAGGCCAGGACCGAGTTTTCGGCGTCGTTGACCTCAAGCCATTCGAAGCCTTCGGGCCGGCAGTCGTTGACATGCAGCGCGGGGGTCAGCCGGTAGAGCAGGTTCAGATCGCGGATCAGCGTCTGGATGCCCTTGTGCGCAGGCTCGTCAGCCTGATGCCAGTCGAGGCTGCGGTTGTGGTTCCACTCGGCCCCTTGCGCGAATTCCTGCCCCATGAACAGAAGCTTCTTGCCGGGATGGCCCCACATGAATCCGTAATAGGCGCGCAGGTTGGCGAATTTCTCCCAGGCCGTCCCCGGCATCTTGCCAAGCATGGAGCGCTTGCCATGCACCACCTCATCATGGCTGATCGGCAGGATGAAATTCTCGGTCCAGGCATAGGCAAGGCCGAAGGTCATCTGGTGATGGTGATACTTGCGGAAGATCGGCTCTTTCTCGATGTAGCTGAGAGTGTCGTTCATCCAGCCCATGTTCCACTTGAAGCCGAAGCCGAGGCCACCAGCGTCGACCGGCCGCGAGACGCCGGGAAAGGCCGTCGATTCCTCGGCCACCGACATGATGCCGGGGCACTCGGCATAGGCGAAGGTGTTGACGTTCTGCAAGAGCGCGATCGCCTCGTAATTCTCGCGCCCGCCGTGGACGTTGGGCACCCACTCGCCCTGCTTGCGCGAATAGTCGCGGTAGAGCATCGAGGCCACGGCATCGACGCGGAGCCCGTCGAGATGGTATTCCTCAAGCCAGTACAAGGCGTTGGCCATGAGGTAGTTGGACACCTCGGCGCGGCCGTAGTTGTAGATCAGGGTATTCCAGTCGATGTGGAAGCCTTCCTTCGGGTCGGCATGTTCGTAGAGCGCGGTGCCGTCAAAGCGGCCAAGCCCGTGCGGATCGGTCGGGAAGTGGCCCGGCACCCAGTCGAACAGGACCCCAAGCCCCTTGGCATGGGCGGCATCGACGAGGGCCGCGAATTCCGCCGGTGTGCCGAAACGGATGGTCGGGGCATACATGCCGACCGGCTGGTAGCCCCAGGAACCGTCAAAGGGAAATTCGGAAATCGGCATCAGTTCGATATGGGTGAAGCCCATCCAGAGCGCGTAATCGACCAGGTCCCGGGCGAGTTCGAGATAGGAGAGCGGTCTTTGCCCGCCCTCGGCCCGGCGCCAGCTTCCCAGATGCACCTCGTAGATCGAGATCGGCGCATCGACGGAATTGGCCAGCGCGCGCGAGGTCATCCAGTCGGCATCGGTCCAGCCGCTGCCACCGGCACGCCGCACGACCGAGCCGGTACGCGGCGGGTGTTCTGAGCCGAAACCGACCGGATCGGCCTTCAACGGGCCAACCGCCCCACCCGGACCGCGAATCTCGTATTTGTAGATCGTGCCCTCTCCGAGGCCGGGCAGGAAGATTTCCCAAACCCCGGTCGCGCCGCGCCGCCGCATCGGGTGGCGCCGGCCGTCCCAGGCGTTGAAATCACCGACGACCGAGACCCGTTCCGCATTCGGCGCCCAGACCGCGAAATGCACGCCCGCCGTGCCCTCGTGGTCTAGGATGTGCGCCCCGAGCTTGTGCCAGAGACGCCGGTGGCTGCCCTCGCCGATCAGGTATTCGTCCATCTCGCCCAGAACCGGGCCATAGCGGTAGGGATCGTCGAACTCCCAGACGGTGCCGTCCTCGGCCTCGGCGCGGAGCCGATAGGGCTTGCCCGATGCGAGCGGCGCCTCGAACACCTCGCCCGCGGCGGGATGGCGCGCCATCTCCACCGGCGTCGCGCGGCCCTGCAGCAGCCACAGCCGCGCGATATGCGGCAGGATCGCCCGGACCACGCCACCATGCGGACCGAGAACGCCGAAGGGATCGCCATGGCGGCCCTCGGACAGCGCCCGCGCGTCGGTCTCGGGCAGGGTCGTGTGCGTCTTCAGGCTGGTGCCGCGCGCCATGTTGTCTCCCCCTCAAAGCGCCGAGTCGACGCCCCAGATATCCGCCATGTAACCACGGATCGCCCGGTCGGATGAGAAAAACCCCATCCGTGCGGTATTCAGGGCGGCCTTGCGCGCCCAGTCATCGGCGTCGCGATAGGCGCTGTCCACCGCGCCCTGTGCGGCATGGTAGGCGGCAAAGTCGGAGGCCACGAGGAAATAGTCGTGGTGCCAGATGCGGTCGACGATGCCGTGATAGCGGTCGCGCTGTGTCGGGCTGAAGCGGCCCTCGGCGATCATCTGCAGCACGTCCTGCAACGGCTGGCAGGCCATGATCGCGTGGCGCGAATGTTCCACGTCCTTGCGGCGCTCCTCGACCCCGTCGGCGGTGAGGCCGAAGAGAAAGAAGTTCTCGGCCCCGACCTGTTCGCGGATTTCGACATTGGCGCCGTCCAGCGTGCCGATGGTCAGGGCGCCGTTCAGCGACAGCTTCATGTTGCCGGTCCCCGAGGCCTCCTTGCCTGCGGTCGAAATCTGCTCCGACAGATCCGCCGCCGGAATCAGCCGTTCGGCCATCGAGACGTTGTAGTTCGCCGGATAGACCACCTTGAGCAGATCTCCGACCTCAGGATCATTGTTGATAACGTCTGCCACGTCATTGATAAGATGTATGATTTCCTTCGCAACGGCATAGCCTGGCGCGGCCTTGCCGCCAAAGATCTTCACGCGCGGCACATGATTTGCGTTCGGCGCCTCGCGGATGGCCTGCCACGCCGCAATGGTCTGGAGAATGTTCAGAAGCTGGCGCTTGTACTCGTGGAAGCGCTTGACCTGCACGTCGAACATGGCATCGGGGCTGACGCTGACCCCGGTCGCCTGCCGGATCCAGGCCGCCGTTGAAACCTTGTTCGCGCGCTTGGCGGCGGCGAAGGCCTCGCGAAAGCCCTTGTCCGCAACATGCGCCTCAAGCCCGGTCAGGCGGTCGAGGTCGTCCTCCCAGCCGTCGCCGATGGTCGCGGTGATGAGGCCCGAGAGCGCGGGGTTCGCCATCCTGAGCCAGCGGCGCGGCGTCACGCCGTTGGTCTCGTTCACGATCCGGCCGTGGTGGAGCGCATTGAGCTCGGGAAACAGCCGGTCCCTGACCAGATCGGAATGCAGCGCCGAGACGCCGTTCACCCGATGCGCGGTGACGAAGGCAAGTTCGCCCATCCGCACCTCCTGGTGCTTCACGATGCCGACGTAGTGCGGCCGGTTCGGATGCTGTGCCAGATGCCGTGCGTCGATCCGTTCGATGATCTGCATGTGACGCGGCAGCACATTGCCGACAAGCCAGGTGGACCAGCGTTCCAGCGCTTCGGGCAGAAGCGTATGGTTGGTGTAGCCTAGGCAGGCCTGCGCGATCTCAACGGCCGCGTCGAACTCCATCCCATGCCCATCGACCAGAAGCCGGATCAGCTCCGGCCCGGCCAGCGCGGGATGGGTGTCGTTCATCTGGATCGCGACATGACGCGGCAGGGCGCCAAGGTCGTCGTGGTTTTTCAGATAGCGCCGCAGGATATCCTGAACCGCTGCCGAGGTCAGGAAGAATTCCTGCTTCAGGCGCAGTTCCTTGCCCTGATAGGTCGTGTCTTCGGGGTAAAGCACCCGGCTGATCGTGCGCGCCAGCGTCTCGGGTGCCGCCGCAGCGGTATAGTCGCCGCGATTGAACCGCTCGAGGTCGAAAAGCTGCGTCGGCTTGGCGGCCCAGAGCCGGAGCGTGTTGGCCCAGCGTCCCCGCCAGCCCACGACCGGTGTGTCATGCGCCGAGGCAAGCACGGTTTCCCCCGGGGTCCAGACCGCACGGCCGTCCTTTTCGGTGACCTCGCCCTTGAAGCCGATGGTATAGGCGCTCTCCGGTCGTTCGAATTCCCAGGGGTTGCGCTGGGTCAGCCAGTCTTCGGCCGTCTCGACCTGCTGGCCGCCCTCAAAGCGCTGGCGGAAGAGGCCGTGTTCGTAGCGGATGCCATAGCCATAGGCCGGGCACCCGACCGTCGCCATGCTTTCCATGTAGCAGGCCGCGAGCCGGCCGAGACCGCCATTGCCAAGTGCTGCATCCGGTTCTTCGCCGGCAAGGACTGCGAAATCCTGCCCGGCTTCGGCCAGAACCTCGGCGGCCAGGTCACGCAGGCCGAGATTGATCGTGGCATCCTCAAGAATGCGCCCGATCAGGAATTCCATCGACAGGTAATAGACCCGCTTGCGGTCCGCGGCCCAGGTGCGGCGGGTCGAGGCGAACCAGGGCCCGACGATGCGATCCCGGATCGCGAACGACAGCGCCATCCGCCAATCGTAGTGCGAGGCGTGGTCAGCGTCCTTGCCGAGCGTGTAGGTCAGATGGCGCAGGATGTCGCCGCGCAACTGGTCCTTGATCAGGTCTTGAGAAGTCATTGTGTTCAATTCGCATGTCCTGTTCACACCGCTCCGCCCCACGACGTGACAGACCACAGCACCATGGCCAGATCAAGCCGATCCGCTGTCAGGGCGCCGCGCAGGTGTCACTTACAGCGCTGTATGTTACCGCTAACACACACCCTCGATTGGCTCAAGGAAAAGCGGTGCGGTCGACGGAACGGTTCCCGCTCCGCATGCGGCCGGACCGGACGATGGCGGCGCAGAGGGGGGTGCAGTCCTTGACAGTCCGCCCAAAAGTTCAGCAAAGCGGCGCACGAATGCGCACCTCTGTCGCGATCGGGGGTCAGGCGCCGACTCCCTGCCCCCATTCGCGTTGCCGCTTCGACCCCAAGCGCGTGACCTGACCGCGACGAGGACAGGAAGCATGACACACCACAGACCGCCGCCAGCGGCCCGGCAGAGCAGCAAGGGCCTCGCCCGGATCGCGCTTCGCGATGTGGCCGGTCAGGCGCGTCTCGCGGATCTGCGACAAGAGGGGTCGGCGAAGGTGATCCTGCCCCGTGCCGGCGCCCTGACCGAAGTGGTGTTCCTCAACACCTCCGGCGGGCTGACGGGCGGCGACCGGCTGGCCTATGCGCTCGATCTCGGCGCCAAGGCGCAGGCCGTCGCGACAACGCAGACG
>JBGSNN010000304.1:0-1765 GCA_041739655.1 Albidovulum sp.
CCGACGCGGCCAGCGCGGAGTACATCCTGGCCAATCTGTCGCAACGCATGGCAGCGACGCTGCGCGAGGAGATGGCCGCGCGCGGCGCGGTCAAGACCAGGGATGCCGATGCCGCACAGACCGCGATCATCGCCGCCATCCGCGACCTTCAGGCGCGCGGAGAGATCGCCCTGCGGACCGAGGTCGAGAGCGAGGAGTGACGCAACGGGCCCGCCGGGCCGGGTTGTCTCCTCCGCCGCCGGTCTCTATGTCTGTCGCCGAAGCGCGGGCCGCGGGTGGCCGTGCGCGCAGACAGATGCCATGGCAGATCCGGCTCCGCGCCCAGCAACACTGACCGACCACCTGGTGGATCGCGCCTTCCGCGCGATGCTCTGGTGCGCGCGCGCCCTGCCCTATGAGCGCCGCGTCCCCGTTGTCGGCTGGATCGTGTCGCGCCTCGTCGCACCGCTCGCAGGCTACAGCCGCCGCGTGCGGGACAACCTTGCCCTTGTCTGCCCCGAACTCAGCGCCGCAGAGGTTAGGCGGCTGGTCCGCGCGGTGCCGGACAATGTCGGCCGCACCACGATCGAACTCTATTCCGGCGATGCCTTCATCGACCGCGTCCGCGACCTGCCGCTGCAAGGCCCCGGCGCCGCCGCGCTCGAGGCGGCACACCAGGCTGGGCGCCCCGTCATCCTCGCCACCGGACATTTCGGCAATTACGATGTCGCTCGCGCCGCACTGGTCGCACGCGGCTACCGGGTCGGCGCGCTCTACAAACCGATGAAGAACCCGCTCTTCAACGCGCATTACATCGAGACCATCGCCGCCATTGGAAAGCCCTTGTTCCCGCGCGGCGCGCGCGGTCTCGGCGAAATGGTGCGCTTTCTCAAATCCGGCGGGATGCTCGGCCTCGTCATGGACCAGCACATGAACCACGGCGAACCCGTAACCTTCTTCGGCAAGCGCGCCTATACCGCCACTTCGGCCGCCGACCTTGCGCTGAAATACGATGCCGAGATCATTCCGGTCTATGGCGTCCGGCGCCCCGACGGGCTCAACTTCGACATCGTGGTCGAAGCGCCGATCCCGCGTTCGGACCCGATCACCATGACCCAGGCGATCAACGACAGCCTCGAAGCGCTGGTGCGCCGCCACATGGAGCAGTGGTTCTGGATTCATCGGCGCTGGAAATAGCGCTGCGGTGTCAGAGCGCGCCGGGATGCAGTTAGCCGTTGTGCCTCCCCGCTTTCTGTGAAGGATTTATGACAGTTTTGTAACAGCCGCGACTCGGGTGCGGCCAGAAGGCGCGCGCGGTGCAGACAGGCTCACCTCTCCTCTTTCTTCTCCATATCGCAGGGTCTGCGGCGCTTCTGATCTGGTCGGTCCGGCTTGTCCGCACGGGGGTGGAGCGTGGCTGGTCGGTGGCGCTGCGGCGCTGGCTCCGGCGCGGCGACGACAACCGCATCGTCGCGGCGATGACCGGCCTCGTCGCCGCACTGGCGCTGCAAAGCTCGACCGCAGTGGCGATCCTGACCACCAATTTCGTCGCCGCCGGAACCCTGACCATGGCGGCCGGGCTCGCCATCGTGCTTGGCGCCGATGTCGGCTCTGCCCTTGTCGCGCAGGTCCTGCTCGCGCGCGCCGACTGGGTGGTGCCGGTGCTTCTTGTCGCGGGCGTCGGGCTTTTCCTGCGCGCCACCCGACGCGAGGCGCGCATGGCGGGGCGTATCCTCATCGGCCTTGCGCTGATCTTCGTCTCGCTGGCGATGATCCGCGACGCGAG
>JBGSNN010000315.1:0-2285 GCA_041739655.1 Albidovulum sp.
ACCGTCAGCGCCTGCCGCGCCGCAATCAGCCGCGCGCGTTCGGCCTTGCGCCAGCGCGCAACGTCACGCTCGGTCTCGGCGTCCGCAATTCCGCTCACGCCGGGGTCGAGTTCGTGCAGGAAACAGGGCGGCGACCCGCCGCTGTCCTCATCCGCCTGGGTCATGTTCGATCCCTCTTTCTGCTCAGGAAATCACGGAAACGGCGATGCCGCAGGCGTGAATCCGTCGCTTTCGGGCCGAATGGCGGCGGCGTGACGATTTCGGCCCAGTCGAAGGGATGGGTCATAAAATCTCAAAATAATAATATGTTAGGCATCCATTCGTAGACGAAACACGCGCGAAATCCCGCTTTTCAAGTCCCCGCGCCTGCCTATACTCGCGCATATGACCCTCGTCATTTATTCCGCCCACTACGGCAACGCCGACCCTCTCAATCCAGAGGTCTTCGGACGCTTCCAAAGCTGTCGCCGCGTGCTCTTCAGTGACCGGCCCGACCTGTCGCTGCCCGGCGTCGAGGTCATTCATGACCCGCTCGACGGCCTCGATCCGGCCCGCGCGTCGCGGCGGGCCAAGCTCAGGCCGCACCGCTATTTCCCCAAGGCCGACTGGTCGATCTGGATCGACAACAAGTCGCGCCTGAGGGTCGATCCCGAGACGGTGCTGGCCGCCGTCAGGGCGCAGTCTGACGCCGGTTTCTTCGCCTTCGCGCATTTCCGGCGCGATTGCGTCTATCAGGAGGGGCAGACGGTCCGGGAACTCGGCCTCGACGACGACCGGATCGTGAAGGAGCGGATGCGCACCTACCGGGCCGAAGGGATGCCGGAACATGCCGGCCTGATCGAAGGGCATTTCATCGTGCGGCGGCACAATGACCCCGACCTCATCCGCTTCGGGGAGCGCTGGTTTGAACATGTCCTGCGCTATTCGCGGCGCGACCAGATCTCGTTTCCCTATCTCGCCTGGACGCTCGGGCTGCGTTACGAGGCGATCACCGGGCTCGACTGGAAGGACACCGTCGATTTCACCGTCTTCGAGCGCAAGACCCGCAAGCCCGATTTCCCGCCGCGGAACCTTCTCTATCAGAGGCTGCGGCGGCTCTATCACGCCGTGAAGCGGCGCGGTTGACGGCGCCCGGACCGTCATCCTGGCCTGCCTCATGCCTGCGAAGCGTGCCGCAGGTTCCCCGGCAACTTCGGTATCTGGTGGCCACAATTGCCCTCTACCCAAATCCTAGCGGCGCGCCTATAGTGCCTGTGGATAATCGGGGCTGAAGACCGAGGGGAAGCTGATGCGCTGTCCGTTTTGCGGAAATGTGGATACGCAGGTGAAGGATTCGCGTCCGGCAGAGGATCATGTCGCGATCCGCAGGCGGCGCTTCTGTCCGGCCTGCGGCGGGCGCTTCACCACCTACGAACGTGTGCAGTTGCGCGACCTCGTTGTCATCAAGTCGTCCGGCAAGCGCGAGGATTTTGATCGCGGCAAGCTCGAACGTTCGATCCGGATCGCGATGCAGAAGCGTCCGCTCGATCCGGAGCGCATCGACCAGATGATCTCGGGCATCGTGCGGCGGCTCGAAAGTCTGGGCGAAACCGACATTCCGTCCAAGACGATCGGTGAGATCGTGATGGAGACGCTGGCCCGCATCGACACTGTCGCCTATGTCCGCTTCGCGAGCGTTTACAAGAACTTCCAGGCCGCAGACGATTTCGACAAATTCGTTTCGGAGCTGCGCCCGACCGGCGCCGCCGAAGAGTGAGCCGAGAGGCTGACCGACGATACATGGCGCTCGCCCTTGGTCTGGCCCGGCGCGGGCTGGGCCAGGTCTGGCCCAATCCGGCGGTCGGCGCGGTGATCGTGAGCCAAGGCCGGATCGTAGGACGCGGCTGGACCCGGCCGGGTGGCAGGCCCCATGCCGAAACGGTGGCGCTGGCACAGGCCGGCGCCGCAGCGCGGGGTGCCACGGCCTATGTCACTCTGGAACCCTGCGCCCATCACGGACAGACCCCGCCCTGCGCGGCCGCTCTTGTCGCTGCAGGTGTCGCGCGGGTGGTCTCTGCGCTGCAAGACCCTGATCCGCGCGTGGCCGGGCGCGGCCACGCCATGCTGCGCCATGCCGGGATTGCGGTCGAGACCGGCCTGATGGCAACCGAAGCCGAAGCTCTGCAACGCGGCTTTCTGAGCCGCGTCCGCAACGGCCGCCCGCTCCTGACGCTGAAGCTTGCGACCAGCCTCGACGGCCGCATCGCCACCGCGCAGGGCGAAAGCCGGTGGATCACCGGCGACGC
>JBGSNN010000217.1:0-8505 GCA_041739655.1 Albidovulum sp.
TCGCAGGCGGCGGTGCATATGGCCGTTGATCTCGATGCGATGGGCTGCGATTTCTACGCGATCACCGGTCACAAGCTCTATGGGCCGTCGGGATCGGGTGCGATTTTCGTGCGCAAGGAACGGATGGCCGAGATGCGCCCCTTCATGGGCGGTGGCGACATGATCCGCGAGGTGAGCAAGGCTCAGGTGATTTACAACGATCCGCCGATGAAGTTCGAGGCCGGAACCCCCGGCATCGTGCAGCAGATCGGCATGGGTGTGGCGCTTGAATACCTGATGGCGCTCGGCATGGACCATGTCGCGGCGCATGAGGCGGCCTTGCGCGACTATGCGCGCGCGAAGCTGCGCGGCCTCAACTGGCTGAATGTGCAGGGCGATGCACCGGGCAAGGGCGCGATCTTTTCCTTCACGCTCGACGGGCCGGCCCATGCCCATGACATTTCGACCGTTCTTGATCAGCGCGGGATTGCCGTGCGGGCGGGGACACATTGCGCCATGCCGCTCCTTGAGCATCTCGGTGTGACGGCGACCTGCCGCGCCTCCTTCGGGCTTTACAACACGACGGACGAGGTTGATGCCCTCGTCGATGCGCTGGAACTGTGCCACGAGCTTTTCGCCTGAACGGGGCATGACCTGCCCACGAAAACCGATTGCGGGGCTTGGCCCTTTCGCCTATAGCATCCGCGCGATGCACCCGTAGCTCAGCTGGATAGAGCGCTGCCCTCCGAAGGCAGAGGCCACTGGTTCGAATCCAGTCGGGTGCACCAAGTTCTCTCAGCCGACCGCGCAAACCGACCGCAACCCCGGTCGTGAAGACGACAAAGGCGCCGGTTTCCCGACGCCCTCTGATGGTTGCCCGGCCTGTGACCGCTCAGCCGCCCCAGGTGCGGATCGGGCCGCAGTCCATATGCACGAAGTTGGAGCGGGAGTATTTGCCGACGCCGCCCGCCTCGCAGGCGGCCGCAGCGCGGTAGATCTGAGCGACCGAGCGCGAGCGCAAGCGAAGGTCGGCCGCCTGCGCCTTGATATGCAGCGAATTGCGCGCGACGCCACGCGATGAGGAACGCAGCATGGCATTGGTCTTGGGTGTGCGGTAGCCGGAGAGGAGCATGAACGGCTCCTTGACCTCAAGCAGGCTGTGTGAGGCGGCGGCGATGTCGATGGTGCGCGGATCGATGTCTTTCTTTTCGTCCTGCCGCCAGTCGCGCATGAAATAGGTGATCTCGTTCAACGCCTCGGGAATGTAGTTGCCTTCGATCCAGTAGATCGTGTCGATGCTTTCGCCGGTCCTGCCAGAGTACATGCGGACCCGGCGGATATCTCCGGCGCCGCGCAGCAGCCCGAAGGCGTTCGACATCGACGGCGCGGCAACCAGCGTCGCCGCAGCAAAGATACGAAGCAAACCACGGCGATTTATACCGGCTTGAGCAACCTCAGTCATAGCGCTGACGCCTGTCCCGTTTAGGCCGCTTTGATGCGGCTCGTGTCAAAATCCCCAAGTGCAATGTTTTATTGCACAAGATGATTCCCACGCCAACCGTGCAATTGTTCGCGGATCGCGAAATCAAGGTGGATCGGCGAAAAATTGCTGAAACCGGCGGGGTGTGGCCGCTCTGCATGATTTTTATCGGGCGTAGTGGCGGAATGGATACAGTTGTCGACAGGGGCGGGATGGGCGCGCAATGGGCATGGACTTCGTCGGTGCGATACGGAAAATCGGACTTGAGGATTGTCTGCCAGTTTTTTGGACCGAACATGACGGCTTTGCTTGCCCGCCGCCCCGCGGCCCTTCTCAGAACGCTTCTGCTGGCCTGCCTCGCGCTCTGCGGGGCTGCATTCCCGGCGTCTTCGATCGAATCTCTCGCATTCCGTCAGGCCCTTGCGGAAGCGGCCGCAGGTGAGCCGACGCTTGCCGCGTTCTACAAGGGACGCGACTATCAGCCAATCTGGACCGGGGCCGGGGATGCCGGGCGTCGTGCCGCCTTCTTCGCTGCGCTCGATCATGCGGGCGATCACGCGCTGCCGGTGTCGCGCTACGACGCGGTCGGGTTGGCGGAAAAATTCCGGAGCACGGTCTCCGAACGCCAGCGTGGCAAGCTCGAAGCGGCGGTGTCGGCAACGTATCTGGCCTATGCGCATGATATACAGTCTGGCGCAATCGTACCGACCTCGGTCGATCCGGGCATCGTGCGCGAGGTCATCAGCCCTGATCCGCAGGCAACCATCGCCGGGTTCGCTGCGGCCGCGCGTCCGGCGAGGTTCCTGGCAAGGCTTGTGCCCGATGCGCCGCAATATGCCCTTCTGATGAAGGCCAAGCGCGATCTTGAAGGCGCCATCGGGCGCGGCGGCTGGGGGCCGGCGATTGCCGCAGGCAAGCTGCAGCCGGGCGACAGCGGGCCCGCCGTCGTTCACCTGCGCGACCGGCTGATCGCAATGGGCCATCTCGGGCGCAGCGCCACGCAGACCTATGACGGTGCCATCCAGAAGGCGGTGCAGCAGTTCCAGCGCGTCAACGGCCTGATGCCGGACGGCGTGGCGGGCGAGGGCACGATCGCGCTCTTGAACCTCGACCCGTCGGACCGGCTCAAATCCGTCATCGTCGCGATGGAGCGGTTGCGCTGGATGAACGGGCTTCCGCTTGGCAAGCGTCACATCTGGGTCAATCTGCCCGACTTCTCGGCGAAGATCGTCGATGACGGCAAGGTGACGTTTGAAACCGTCACCGTGGTGGGCATGAACCAGCCGGACCGGCGCAGCCCGGAATTTTCCGACCAGATGGAATTCATGGTCATCAACCCGACATGGAACGTGCCGCGGTCGATCACCGTGAAGGAATACCTGCCGATGCTGCAGCGCAATCCGCGCGCGGCGGGCCATCTGAAGATCGTTGACCGGCGCGGAAGGGTGGTGGACCGTGACGCCACGGACTTCACCCAGTACACCGCGCAGAACTTCCCGTTCTCGATGTCGCAGCCGCCGTCCGACGGCAATGCGCTTGGCCTCGTGAAGTTCATGTTCCCGAACAAGTGGAACATCTATCTGCATGATACGCCATCGAAATCCCTCTTCGGCAAGGAGATCAGGGCGTTCAGCCACGGCTGCATCCGCCTGGGTGATCCCTTCGACTTTGCCTATGCGTTGCTGGCCCCGCAAAGCAGCGACCCGGTGGCCGAGTTCGCGGCCCACCTGCGGACCAGGGCCGAGAATACGCTGATGCTGCAAACCCCGGTGCCGGTGCATCTGGTCTATTTCACCGCATGGCCGACCGCCAAGGGGCAGATCGAGTACCGCCGCGACGTCTATGGCCGCGACGGACGCATATTCGACGCGCTGGCGAAGGCCGGGGTGGTTTTGCCCGCCGTTCAGGGCTAAATCCGATCTCGCAGGGGGCGCCCATTGCCTCGGATGACCGGATAGAGACATGTCCTACAGCATCGCCGAAATCGCCCGCGCGCTTGATGCGCGCGCCGCCGGTGACACCGATCTGCGCGTCAGGGGCGCGGCCGAGCCTGCGATGGCGGGTGCCGATGACCTCGCGCTTGCAATGGCGCCGAAATATGCCGAGGGCCTTGCCCAGGGGCAGGCCCGCGCCGCGATCCTGTGGGACGGCGCGGACTGGCAGGCGCTGGGATTGCAGGCGGCGATCTTTGTGGCGCGGCCGCGTCTGGCCATGTCAGGCCTGACGCGCGCCTTTGATCCGGGGCCAGCGATTGCGCCCGGCATCCATCCGACCGCCGTCATCGACCCGTCGGCGCAGATCGCGCCGGGGGCAGCGATCGGCCCCTTCGTGGTCGTGGGGGCCGGCGTCCGGATCGGTCCGGACGCCCGGATTGCGCCCCATGCCCATCTTGCCGAAGGCGCGTGCATTGGCGCCGACGCCCTCATTCATGCCGGGGTGCGGATCGGCGCCGGGGTGCGGATCGGCGATCACTTTATCTGCCAGCCGGGGGCCGTGATCGGTGCCGACGGCTTTTCCTTCGTCACGCCCGAGACCTCCGGTGTCGAGGAAATCCGTCAGACCCTGGGCGAGCGCAGCGAGATCCGTGCGCAAAGCTGGATCCGAATCCACTCGCTCGGCACGGTCGAGATCGGCGACGATGTCGAGATCGGGGCCAATTGCACGATTGACCGTGGCACCATCCGCGCGACGCGGATCGGGTCGGGGACAAAGCTCGATAACCTTGTCCATATCGCCCACAACGTCGAGGTCGGGCGCGACACGCTTCTGTGTGGGCAGGTCGGGATCGCCGGATCGGCCCGGATCGGCAACCGCGTGGTGCTTGGCGGACAATGCGGCGTTGGCGACAACCTGTTTGTCGGCGATGATGTGATTGCGGGCGGCGCGACCAAGATCATGACCAATGCGCCGGCGGGGCGGGTGCTGCTTGGCTATCCCGCGATCAAAATGGACAGCCATATCGCGGCGCAGAAGAATATCCGCCGCCTCGGACGGCTTTTCTCTCAGGTGGCAGAGCTTCGCGAAGCTGTTACATCGCTGCTGCAGAAGGCGGACAAGAAGGAGGGTGACGATGGCGGCACCGAGTAGCGTCGAGGACAGGGTCATCGCGATCATCGCCGAACAGGCGGTGCTGGAGCGCCATGAGGTGGCGCCGGAGATGTCGTTGGCGGACCTCGGAATCGACAGCCTCGGCCTGGTCGAATCCATCTTCGCCATCGAAGAGGAATTCGACGTGTCGGTGCCGTTCAACGCCAATGAACCGTCGAAAAGCGATTTCGACCTGACCTCGGTCGCCTCGGTGATCGCCGCCGTCGAAAAGCTGGTCGCGCAGAAGCCACCTGCATGAGGCGTGTCGCCATAACCGGGGCCGGGACGATCAACGCCCTTGGCCATGACGTGCCCACGACCCTCGCCGCGATGCGCGAGGGGCGCTGCGGCATAGGCCCGCTGGATATCCGCGACGTCGAACGCCTGTCGATCCGGATCGGCGGTCAGGTCCGCGACTGGGATGCCGAGACGCAGTTCAACCGTCAGGAAATTGCGCTCTATGACCGGTTCACCCAGTTCACCATGCTGGCGGCGAGACAGGCGGTGGCGCAGTCCGGTCTCGATTTCCGCGGCAAGCTCGGGCTTGACTGCGGTGTCGTGCTCGGCACCGCAGGTGGCGGCGTCAACACCTGGGACGACAATTACCGCACGGTCTATGAGGAGGGGAAGAACCGCGTTCACCCCTTCGTCGTGCCGAAGCTGATGAACAATGCCGCGGCGAGCCATGTGAGCATGGAATGGTCGCTGAGGGGGCCGTCCTTCACCGTGGCGACGGCCTGCGCCTCGTCGAACCACGCGATGGGGCTGGCGTTCCAGATGGTGCGGTCCGGCGCCGCCAAGGCGATGATCACTGGCGGCTCCGAGGCGATGCTCTGCTTTGGCGGCATCAAGGCCTGGGAGGGGCTGCGCGTCATGTCGAAGGATGCCTGCCGTCCGTTCAGCGCCAATCGCAACGGCATGGTGCAGGGGGAAGGCGCGGGTGTCTTCGTCTTCGAGGACTGGGAGCATGCCCGCGCGCGCGGCGCCGACATTCTCGCCGAGGTCGCGGGCTTCTCGATGACCTCGGACGCCGCCGATATCGTGATGCCAAGCCAGGCCGGGGCCCAACGCGCGATCGCCGGGGCGCTTCGGGATGCGCGGATGAACCCGGAGGATGTGGGCTATGTGAACGCCCACGGCACCGGCACCGCCGCCAATGACAAGACCGAATGCGCGGCTGTCGCCCATGCCTTCGGCCATCACGCCGACCGGCTGATGATCTCATCGACGAAGTCCATGCACGGCCATCTCATCGGTGGCACCGGCGCGGTCGAACTGCTGGCCTGCATCCTCGCCTTGCGCGACGGCGTGATCGCACCGACCATCGGCTATGAGGAGCCTGACCCGGAATGTGCGCTGGACGTGGTGCCGAATGTCGCGCGCGAGCGCAAGGTGACGGCGGTTCTGACCAACGCCTTCGCCTTCGGCGGCCTGAACGCGGTTCTGGCACTTCGCGCGGCCTGAACGAAACCGCCGCCCCGGTGGCCCAGGGCGGCGGCGTGCGGTTGGCGTTCGGGCAGCGCGATCACTGCTGGGGTGCAGCATCCGCAGGTGCAGCTTCCGCCGGGGCCGCAGCCGGTGCTGCCTTGGTCGCATTGGCCGCTTCGGTCTTCGCCTGGGCCTCCAGCGCCTTGGTAAAGCCGCTCAGCGAAACCTCGGCCGACACAGTCGCATTCGGATCGGCGACCGGCACAACCGTCACCGTCGCAACCTTGCCCTGGCGCAGGCGCGCCACCTCTTCCGCAGTAAAGCCGAGACGGGCGATACAGCCCACCTGCGTGCAGAAGCTGAACGGATAGGTGGCCGGTTTGCCGCCGTCGATGGCAAAGCTGAGCTGGTCGATCAGGAGCGTTTCAAGCGGGGTGATGATTGTGGCCCCGGCAGCGATCTTGCCGCCCTTCGGCAGGGCGACGACGGTCACTTCCGCCATCGGGGTGCCCGTCTTGTCCTTGAGAAGCTGGTAGAGCTGGCAGGGATCGGCACCGTCGGTGGTGCGGATGCAGCGCAGGGACCAGTCGCCGAAGGTCTCGGCCACATAGGGCTGGCCGATCCCGTCCGGGGCGGCTGCGGGCGTGGCCGGGTCGGCGGCGGGGGCCGCAGTCGTCGCATCGGTTCCGGCGGTACCCGTCTGTGCCTGATCTGTCGGCGCGGGCGCAGTGGTGGTCTGTGCCATCGCCGGTGCCGCCACCGCGAGCGTCAGAATAAGCGTCAGTGTTCTGGGGAATGCAGCCATGGTCTATTTCCGTCCATCCATTGGAAGTGCCGCGCGCATCTACCATGCCGGACCGACAGTGTCAGCGCCGAAACGCATCGCTGCGGATTGGTGCGGCATTTCGCCGATGCGGCCGAGCGATCATGTCGCGCAACAAAAAAGGGCCCCTCAACGGGGCCCCTTCGTCTATTTTTGCTCCCTGTCGGACAGGCCGACTTAGTCATTGATCGGCACGCTATTCAGTTCGTCCCGTTGCGTCAACCTGAAATATCACCTGCGCCAAAAAATTGATTTTGCACGAAAAAAGCCGCGCCACCGGGGCGCGGCCAGTCTGACAGGGAGGAAGAAACGCCCACGAGGGCAATGATGCCGTGGTGGGCGCGATCAAGTCTGGCACCCGGCGGTTAACATAGTATTGTGACCGCGACCGAGGTGCATTGCAGGGGGTAGAAGGTGCTGACCGAGAGCGGGATTTTTGTGGGCGGCGGGGGCGAAGGCTATGCCACACCTCAGGAACTTCTGTTGAAATATGGAAACCGCCACGGGCTGATCGCAGGCGCGACGGGGACCGGCAAGACGGTCACGCTGCAGATTCTGGCCGAAGGGTTTTCGGCGGCAGGCGTCC
Source organism: Albidovulum sp. (assembly GCA_041739655.1). Lineage (GTDB taxonomy): Bacteria > Pseudomonadota > Alphaproteobacteria > Rhodobacterales > Rhodobacteraceae > Albidovulum. Next base: position 7,384 of record JBGSNN010000217.1, read on the forward strand.
CGGTCTTTCTGTCCGATGTGAAGGGCGACCTTGGCGGTCTCGCGGTGGCCGGCTCGCCCGAGGGCAAGCTGCACGACGCCTTCATGAAGCGCTGCGCCACAATCGGTTACTCCTTGCAGTATCAGTCCTTTCCGGTCGCGTTCTGGGACCTTTTCGGCGAACAGGGCCATCCGATTCGCGCCACGGTGACCGAGATGGGCCCCTTGCTGCTCGCGAGGTTGATGGACCTGAGCGAGCCGCAGGAGGGCGTGCTCAACATCGCGTTCCGGCTGGCCGATGAAGAGGGGCTGCCGCTTCTCGACCTCAAGGACCTGCAGGCGATGCTGGTCTGGATCGGCCAGAACGCCGCCGATCTTTCTCTGCGCTATGGCAATGTCTCGCCGGCCACCGTGGGCGCAATCCAGCGCCAGCTTCTCGTCCTTGAAAATCAGGGCGGCACCCATCTTTTCGGCGAACCCGCACTGGAGCTTTCCGACATGATGCGGATCGCCCCGGACGGGCGCGGGCAGATCAACATCCTGGCCTCGGACAAGCTGATGGGGTCGCCGCGGCTCTACGCGACCTTCCTGCTCTGGCTGCTGTCGGAACTGTTCGAGGAACTGCCTGAGGTCGGCGATCCGGACAAGCCGAAATTCGTTTTCTTCTTCGACGAGGCGCATCTTCTCTTCGAGGACACGCCGAAGGCGCTGGTGGACAAGGTCGAACAGGTGGCGCGGCTGATCCGCTCGAAAGGGGTCGGCGTCTACTTCATCACCCAGAACCCCGCCGATGTGCCGGACGACATCCTCGGGCAGCTTGGCAACCGCGTGCAGCACGCACTGCGCGCCTTCACCGCGAAAGACCAGCGCGACCTGGGCCGCGCCGCGCAGAACTACCGGCCGAACCCGCGCTTCGACACCGAAACCGCGATCAAGGAGGTTGGTACCGGCGAGGCCGTGACCTCGCTTCTCGAGGCGAAGGGCGTCCCCGGCATGGTGGAACGCACGCTGGTCCGCCCCCCGGCAAGCCAGTTGGGCCCAATCAGCGCCGAGCAGCGCCGGGCGGCTCTGGCCGCGACCGGGCTTGCGGCGAAATATGAGACCGTGATCGACCGCGACTCGGCGTTCGAGCGCCTTCAGGCCC
>JBGSNN010000322.1:0-16585 GCA_041739655.1 Albidovulum sp.
GCGGCGGCTGGCGCAGGAAGGTGCGCGCGTGGTCATCATGGGCCGCAGACAGGCCCAGCTGGATGCCGTCGCCGGGCTGATCGGCGCAGAGGTTTTTGTCGGCGATGCCGCCGATCCGGCTCAGGCCGCTGCCGCGGTTGCCTTGGCCGTGGACCACTTCGGCGGGCTGGATGTCGTTGTCGCGAATGCAGGGGGCCATGGCTTTGCCACCCTCGCCGAAACCACCGACGCCGACTGGGAGGCCGCGCGGCGCGCCAACCTGGACACGGCGGTGATGCTCTTGCGCGCGGCGATGCCCGAACTTGTGCGCCGCAAGGGCGCAATCGCCGTGACCGCCTCGATCGCGAGCCTTGCCGCCCCTGCCGGCGCCTTTGGCTATACGGTCACCAAACACGCGCAGATCGGGCTTGTCCGGTCCATCGCAAGGGATTTCGGGCGGCAAGGCGTGCGCTGCAATGCGGTTTGTCCCGGCTGGGTCACAACCGAAATGGCGGATGCCGAAATGGACGAGTTGCGGGCACGCATGGACCTTGCCACCCGGGAGGAAGCCTATGCGGTGGTGACACGGCATGTCCCGCTCGGCCGCCCGGCGCATCCAGACGATGTGGCGGCGGCGATTGCCTTTCTCTGCTCGGCAGAGGCCGCGATGATCACCGGGGCCATCCTGACGGTCGATGGCGGATCGACCATCGTTGACGTGCCGACCCTGGCCTTTGGTTGACGATCGGGCCTTTGTGGCTGGCAGACGGTTTCGGCCCGAACGGCGCAGGCGTGCGGGCTGCTATACCGGCAGCCCCGAATCCGCCTTGGGTTGGTCCATCACGATCTGGCTTTGCACCCGCGCGACGGCGGGATGGGGTAGAAGCCTGGTGTGGATCAATGTGTTCAGTGCAGGCAGGTCGGCAACCCAGATGCGGAGGAGGTAGTCCGCCTCTCCCGTGAGGGTCCAGCAGGCAACGACCTCGGGCAGCCGGTTCACCATCTGAACGAAGTTCGAGGCGTTGTCGGGGTTGTGTGCCGTCATCTGGACCTGCACGAAAGCCTGCACCGACAGCCCAAGCTTCCTGGGATCAAGTCGCGCGCGGTACCCTGTTACAATGCCATCGGCCTCAAGCCTTGCGCGACGGCGAGCGGCCTGACTGGCCGACAGGTTCAACACATCGCCAAGTTCCTGCGCCGTGATGTCTGCGCGGCGCTGCACTTCAACAAGGAGGCGGGAGTCAATCGAATCCATGATGCGAATTTCACGCATATAATTTGGAGTAGTCAAACATTTTGTGCGTCATTTGGTCGAAAATCCTGAAATAATGCGCACACACCGCGCGCATTAAGCAGGAATGTTGAATTACACACATTCCTTTGGAAGGACGACAGGATGGGACCGTTTCCGCACGAAGCACCGCGCGCGGCGATCACCGATGCGAACCCCGCCGGAACGGACGGCTTCGAATTCGTGGAATTCGCCCATCCGCAACCGGACGAGGCTCGCGCCCTGTTCACCCGCATGGGGTTCAGCCTGACGGCGCACCACAAGACAAAGGCAGTGGAGCTTTGGCAGCAGGGCGACATTACCTACGTCCTGACGGACGAAGCCGGCAGCCATGCCCGCCGCTTTGTCGAGGATCACGGCCCCTGCGCCCCGGCGATGGGCTGGCGCGTTGTCGATGCGCAGCACGCCTTCGATCATGCTGTTCGCAATGGTGCCACGCCCTATACCGACGCAGACAAGACCCTGGACTGGCCTGCCATCATGGGGATCGGCGGCTCGCTGATCTATTTCACTGACTGCTACGGGGCGGGCGCGAACCCCTATCAAGGCGACTTCGACTTCGTCGCCGCGCCGAAGCCTGCCGGAGTGGGTTTCTACTATCTCGACCATCTGACCCACAATGTCGTACGGGGCAACATGGACACATGGTTCGACTTCTATAGCCGCCTGTTCAACTTTCGTCAGATCCGCTTCTTCGACATCGAGGGCAAGTATACGGGCCTCTACAGCCGCGCCCTAACATCTCCTTGCGGGCGTATTCGTATTCCGATCAATGAAGATCGAGGCGAAAAAGGGCAGATCGTCGAATATCTGAAGCGCTATAGTGGCGAAGGCATCCAGCACATTGCCGTCGGCTGCGATGACATCTACGCCTGCACCGACGCGATTGCCGGACGGGGTCTGAAGTTCATGCCCAAGCCGCCTGCAACCTATTACGAACTGTCGAAGTCGCGTGTCGTCGGACACGAGGAGCCTCTGGACGAATTGGCCAGGCACGGCATCCTGATCGATGGTGAGGGCGTGCTGGATGGCGGCGAAACGCGCATTTTACTCCAGATCTTCTCGAAAACCGTGATGGGGCCGATCTTCTTCGAGTTCATCCAGCGCAAGGGCGACGACGGGTTCGGAGAGGGCAACTTCCGCGCCTTGTTCGAAAGCATCGAACAGGACCAGATCGACCGCGGCGTGCTGCAGGCGTCCTAGTGTCGCGTAGCTCTCAATTGTGAGGGACCGTTCAACTATCTGGGGCCACCCTACTCCTTCGGGTTCGCGTTACCCTTGCCAACGGCGATCTTGAGGATCGCCTCGCGTACCAGCCAACCCTTGCTGCTCGGGCGTCTTTACGGCGACAAAGTGCATGGTCGACCGACTGGCGGCCTCCACAATCGCCTCCGCGTCCGCCATGTCGTTCTTCTGGTTCTTGACATGGGGCTTGACGAACTTCGATGTGATCGGGCGCACCTCGTGGCCCAAATCCATCAAGACCCGCGCCCAGTGATGAGCTGTGGCACAGGCTTCCATCGCCACGCAGCAACCGGGCTGCCTCAGCATGAATGCAAGGAACTGCTTGCGTGACAGCTTCTTGCGAAACACGACTTCGTCATCGGCTGTCGCCCCGTGAAGCTGAAAGACCTGCCTGGCCAGTTCCACACCGACGATCGATATTTCCTTAGATAGCCAAATCCTACCGATCCTGAATGGATCACAGTGACACAAGTGTCATCAGGAGTGGCTACCCAACCCATCATCAACGCCCTTCAGGGCGACCCGGGAGGCGCGGGCGCCCAGAACACGGAGGGCCAGACCGTGTCCTTATCATGCGGGACGCGGGCCGTCCCGGCGATCTGCGCGGAACGACCATCCGCCATCGTGACCAGATAGCTCACAGAGTAGATCCGCGCCATCCAGACGGCAGGGCCATGGTCGGAAACGACCCGCAGTGAGAGCCCGGTGTCGGCGACACCCGGCATCGCGTCCCGCACATCGCCCGATTCGAGGGCGGACCGGCCTGCAAGGCCGCCGAGAGGCTCGATCGAAACATCGACGAGCACCGGCGCGGACTGCGGAACACAGGCATCGCAAAGATTGAAATGCGCCGTGACAGGTACGAAATCGTTCTCGGCAGCGCTCAGGAATTCCGGCACCAACTGCACCCGCATCTGCGGTATGCCCATGCGGTTGGCGAGCAGGTTGTAACCGCTCCACACGAGGCCGACGCCGAGGCAACCGAGGATCAGGGTGGCGAGCAATGGCCCCCGCCGCACCGCAACGCCGGTCATCACCGCACAGGGAATAATCACCACTCCGACCCAGATCCAATGTGCAATTGGCTTGTTCGCCGGCGGCTCTATCAGGGTGAAGAAACCGAAGACGAACAGCAAGATCGACAGCAGCAGTGCCAACGCCGGATGACCTTGGCCCCGCCCCGCGCGGGTCACGGCCGACAGGCTGCCAAGCACACCGAGGAAGATCGCCGCGCCGAAGCAAAGATTCATCGCCACATATTCGCTTCCCTCGCTCGGTGCGGGCCGCCGGAGCACGAGGTGATAGGCCGGTTCGAAAATATCCCGAAAGAAGAAGGCGAGATAGACTGGCTTGAATCCGAGGCTTCCGAAGCGGTTGAGCAACTTCCCATAGCCGAGATCGGCTTCCGCGCGACTGCTCAGGCTGTCGAACAGATCGGGCGCGACGAAGACGAACGCGACCGCCGCGGCGCCATAGAGATGGGGGGATTTCCAGACAGCGCGGAAGGGTCGAAACACTGAGGCGAAAAAGAGCGCGGGCACCATCAACGCCCCGATTTCATAGGCGAGGAAGCCGAATGAGACCGATATCGCCGCAAGATAGAGATAGAGTGGGCGGTTCCGTTCCAGATAGAGCGCTACGAAAAGCACCGCCAAGGCTTCGAATAGAAGATAGTAGGAGGTCTGGATCGCGACCGTCGACACCATGATGTGGAATTCGTTAGTGGCCATTATCACGGCGGCAATCAAGGCCGCGACCCGGCCGCCGATCCGGTGCGCGATCTCGGCGACGACCGCGATCGTCAGGACACCGGTCACGACGCTTCCCGCCCTGAACCCGAAGTGACTGCTGCCGAACAGCATCTCCCCTAGCCTCATGAAATAGGCCGCGAACGCACCGTGATAGTCCGTTCTGAGGGGAAGATTCACGGACTCCGGCGCGAAAGAGATGGACAGAGCGACGGGGATCCACTCGCGCTCCTCGTCCCAGATATAGGCTGTGTGGGTGGCCAGATAGTAGCGCAGAACGAAGCCAACCGCGAGCACGGCCGCGATCGCGGCCGCATATCCCCGCGCGCCAAGAGTCTCCTCGATCCGGTCCAGCCTGCCTTGCGTGCGCCCCAGATCCGTCGGGCGGTCTATGGCGGAGGGTGTCAGGTGAAACGACGTCATGGTCCTACCGCCCCCGCGAAGAGGAGTACGAGAAGAAACAGGCATGCCCGACTGATGCCATCCCTCGCGGCGAAGATGATCGGGTCGTCATGCATCAGGCCGCGGCGCGTCAGGAAAACGATGCGCGCCGTCCAGTAGAGCAGGATCGGGATGCTGCCCCACAAGAGCTTCGGATTGGCGTAGAGTTCACCGACATTCGCGGAGTTCAGGAAGAGCGCCAGCACGACGACCGAAACGAAGCCGGATGCGGTGGCGTAGATCTCGACGATCGGCAGGTCCTGGTCGATGTAGCCGCGCCCGGCCGCGGCGTTCTCTCCTCGCTTGAGAAGATCGACGAGTTCGCCTTGGCGTTTCACTGCCGCCAGCGAGAAGAAGAAGAAGATGGAGAACAGAACCAGCCAGATCGAGAGCGGAATACCGGTCGCCGCGCCGCCAACGACGATTCTGATCGTGTAGAGTGCCGCAAGCGTACAGATGTCGATCACCGGCAAGCGCTTGAGCACCAGTGAATACGCCGCCGCCGTCACGAGATAGACCATCAGGGCCAAGGCGACACCGGGGCCGAGCACGAGCGCGACCGCGAGTGCCAGGATCATTGCAAGGGTCAGGACCACCGTTCCGGCGGCGAGCGACAGTCGGCCCGAGGCGAAGGGTCGATTGCGCTTGCGCGGATGCACGCGATCAGCGGCAAGGTCGAGAAGGTCGTTCAGGAGATAGGTTCCTGACGAGGCCAGACAAAAGGCGACGAAGGCCGCGAAGGCCGGGATCAGGGTTTCGGCCGTGAGGTCGTGAGCCGCCAGAGCCGGCACGAAGACCAGCAGGTTTTTCACCCATTGATGCGGCCGCAGCGCGACCATGAGGTCGCCACCACCCGGCAAGCGCGGCCAGGACCGTTCCGGTAGCGAGGTTTGCCCAAGCGCCGCCGAGGTGTGTGCGGCCACCTGATCCCGGTCGATCACGTCGTCGAAAATCCCGAGTTGCGCGGAGATTTGGTCAGCCAGATCGGCACGCCCCTGCGAGACGAGAACCGTCTTGCCGCCCTCTGCCCGCCAGCGTCGGACTTCCAGCACAGTATCGTCCCGCAGTGGGAGAAGCGCGGCGTCGATGACATCTGTCGCGTCCCGGTCGGCCACCGAGCCGTCTGCGATCATCTGGAACCGCTGCCATCGTCGCGCCACCCCAGCCCAGAAAAGCTCGGCCCGCAAATCGGACGCAAGCAGATCTCGTTCCAGATCGACCAGCAGGTAGGAGTTCTCTGCGATCACCGCGACACCCCGAAAAAATCCAGTGACTTCAATTGTTCTATGGTCTGATTTGCCGCGAGATATGGAACCGGAATTGCAGCGCCGGTTCAAAGGAAAATAGCTGATTGGCCCAACATAGAAACAGTCGCCGCGGACCCGCTTCACTTGCCCGCCCCGGCGGCGCAATCGGCGGCTACCCACAGACGCGCCTTCGCACCTGCCCCGCTCCGAAGCCTCCCTCAGGTCGTCAGCGCCCGAGCCGCGCGGCGATCTCGGGGTTGGCCAGCAGTTCAGCCATGAGGCGGTCGGCGATCATGCGGTTGGCCATGGCATTCGGATGATCGTCCCACGAGTAGATCCACAGGTTCGACGGGTCGCCGGTATAGTCGTTGTACATGTCGTAGAGGTCGATCACGAGGAAGCCGGCCTCTTCGGCCATGCGCTTGAGCGTCAGTTGCTCCGGCAGCGGTTCGAGATAGGGGCGCGTCGAAGGCAGATAGACCCAGACCGGCAACAGCCCTGCCGCGCGGGCCTCCTTGCCGAAGCGCTGATAGGCCAGCCGCACCAGGTCTTCGGTGGCGGGGCGCACCTTTTCCAGGATTGTCAGCGGATCCATGTCCGAGGTGACGCCGGTGGCCTCGATCCGCTCGCGGATGTACTCGCCCGGCATCACCCCCCGCGCGAGGAAGTTCGCGAATATCCGCCGCAGCTCAAGTTCGGAGTTGTGCGACAGGTAGAGGATGACATCGGCATCGAATTCGTCGATGACGCGATCCAGAACCAGGTTCTTCTGGAACGCGCCATAGCCGGAGACCCCGAAGTTCAGGATCTCGACTTTGGGGCCTTCCAGCGCGTTAAGTTGATCTTCGACCAGATTCTCGAAGGTCTCGTCATCCGCAACACCGTAGCCGAGCGCGCGCGAATCCCCGATCAGGGCGACGCGGCGCGCACCGGCGGGTTTTCCCAGAGTGTATTCCCGGTCCCTCAGCCCCAGGGAATTTGTGGACAGCACGGCCCCCTTGAACGAGATCACCACATTCGGGTTAAGCACATAGTCACGGTAATCCTTGACGAAACGGACCGCGGGGGTGTTTTCGAGCGTGAAGTCGCCGACGCCTTCGGGCGCCCGCATGTCCCAGAGTTCCGAGTTGATGATGTTGGTGTCAGTCAGATTCTCGTAGTACCCGCGTTCGAGTCGCGCCTGATCGCGCGAGGACAGGTGTGCGGTGCCCATGTCCACCAGAACGACCTGCGCCTTCTGCGGCAGCAGGCGATAGACCGGGTACTGCTGCATGGCGATCAGCACGACGCCGAAAGCGATCCCGACGGCCGCCGAGGTTGCAAAGGGCATGTCCGCCCGGCGCCGTGTCGCAGCCTGAGGCCGGGCCGGGCCGCTGCGGGCAAGACCGAAGCTGTAGCCGAGCGCGATGGCGGTGATGGCGAACAGGAAGGTCACGAACAGCACCGATTGCAGCAGCCCGCCCGGCGTCACGGCCTGACCGGGTACGAGGAACGTCAGACCGGCGCGGCCGAGCAGGTGGCCCCACTCGGTCATGGTGCTGCTGCTCCACATTGACCACAGGATGACGATGGTCAGCATCGTCGCGACAGTGCGGACCACGCGCAGCGCGCCGGGGCCGATCAGGCCGCCCGCCGGTTTCGACGCGGGCCGCGCTTCCTTGACCGTCTGGATCACCAGCAGGATGCCGAGGAACGTCCAGAACAGGATGTCGGGCATGCTGAACAGAAGCGTTCCGCGCAGCCAGAACCACTGGTAGGCGTGCAGCATCCAGGTCAGCACGAAGACCGCGATGACCGCAAGCACGACCGAGCGCAGATGCGCGATGCCGCGGCGCTTGCACCATGTGAAGACGGGGTTGAACACCATCTTCTGCATGAAGTCTTTCCAGTAGATGTTGATGCGCCGCCAGAACTCGATGAAGCTGAAGGACAGGTAGTAGCGCGAATGGGTCTCGGGCAGCGCGAAACCGTAGAGGAAGAGGCAGCCGAGGATGAGGTGGAAGAGCCCCGAGATCTTCAGGTAGAGCCCGAAATTGGTGATGCAGTACCACAGGAATCCCGCAAAGCCCGCGACCTCGGTCGGATCGAAGGCAAGCCGGTAGTTGACGAAGCGATAGAGCAGCAGGTGGGACAGCCCGATGACGATCCAGGTCACGCCCCTCTGGTAAACGTCGAGCGTCGGCGCCTCGCGGTAGCTGCGGTTCCAGGCCGAGAGATCGACGACCGGATAGAAGGGAAAGGCAAAGTTCGGCAGCATGAAGAAGTAGGACAGGCGTAGGCCCCAGCCCTTCGGCAGGGCGCCGTTCTTCAGGTCATAGAGATAGATGACGAGCCGGAACATCAGGATCGAGCCAAGAAGCGGCAGGACCGACTCGACCCGGTCCAGTTGCAGCCAGCCGGCCCGCACCGCAGCGAGCGCCGCAGCCACCGCCAGGATCAGCGTGACGCGCGCCGACAGAGCCACCGGCAGATGGCAGATGCCGATGAACGTTGCCGCCAGCGCCAAGAGGATGAGCCCGTTCACCGGCCCCAGAATCGCGAGCATGGCGCCGATGGAGAGCGCGATGAAGAACGGCAAGCGCAGGGACACCGGCGCGAAGTGCTGTGCCACGAAGCCGGTTGCAATCACCCCGAAGAGGAATTCGTTGAAGGCGACGTTTTCCAGTTCATAGACGCGCACGACAAGGTAGAGCAGCGCCATCTGCCCCATGATCGCCGCGAAGCGCAGGGCGTCGGTCAACTGCCCGGCGCGCACATGGCGCAGATGGGTCGCGAGGGCGACTGCGGCAAGGCCGACGCCGACACAGGCCCATTGCAGCGTGCCCATGCCAGGGCGGCCACCGAAATAGTCGAGCGAGATGCCGATCATGAAGATCAGCGCGCCGGACATGCCTGCGATCTGGGCGATGACGGCCAGGCGGCGCGGCGCAGACGGTGCGCCGGTCAGTCCAGGAAGGGGCTGAAGGGGCATGTCCATGTGATCAGAGTCCCATCCAGTTGGCGATGATGTTGCGCTGCATTTCCGAGGTTCCGGAATAGATCGTCGCCGCCAGTGCATCGCGCAGCGACCGTTCGATACCGTAGTCAACCATGTACCCGTTCCCGCCGAAGACCTGCAGCGCATCGCGCGCGGTCTGCACCAGCGCCTCGCTGACAAAGAGCTTCGTCACCGCCGCGTCGATGCCGACGCTCGACTTGCGGTCGAGCTGTTCCGCTGCCCGGTAGGTCAGAAGTCGGCTCGCCTCGAGCCGCACCCGCATGTCGGCGATCTTGTGCGCGACCGCCTGATTGGTGGCGATCGGCCGACCGAAGGACTTGCGCGTTTTCGCATAGTCCACGCATTTCTCGATCAGCCGCTCCATATGGCCGCAATGGGCCGCGACCAGGCAGATGCGTTCCCATTCCATCGAGCGCGAGAAGATCGGGCCGCCGCCGCCCGCCCTGCCGAGCACCGCCTCGGGCCCGACACGGGCGCCGTCGAACACCAGTTCGCCCAGCGGGCAGGTGCGCAGGCCCATCTTGGTGAACTCCTGCCCCTTGGTGCATCCTTGCGTCGTGGTCGGCACCAGGAACCCGGTCACCCCGCCAAGGAATCCCTTGTCCGGATCGGTCGCGGCATAGACCAGCGCGACATCGGCCACCGGCCCGTTCGAGCCGAAGACCTTGTTGCCGGTGATCGCAAAACCCGCGCCCTCGGGCACCGCGCGGGTGCGCAGGGCGAAGGCGTCGCTGCCGCTTTCAGGTTCGGTCATGGCATTGACCGCCACCATCTCGCCCGCACACATCGCGGGCAGGAAGCGCTGCTTCTGCTCCTCGCTGCCGTAAAGCCAGATCGGCACCGCGCAGGCCAGCATGTGGGCACAGACCGAAAACGTCAGCCCGTTGTCCTCGCAGCCATAGCCGAGCGCATCGATGGCAATGACAGTCGAGACCGGGTCAAGACCGGCGCCGCCATAGGCCTCGGGGATCGGCAACCCGGTCAGCCCCATCTCGGCACAGCGCCGGAACAGGTCGCGGGAAAACCGGCCCTCGGCGTCACGCTCCGCGGCCCCTGGCGTCAGCTCGTTGCGGGCAAAGCGGATGATCTGGTCGCGCAGGGTCTTCTGTTCGCTACTGAGTGTAAAGTCCACGCGCTATGTCCTTGAGTTTCTGGTGATCGACCTTGTCCGTCGAGGTCATCGGTAGGCCGGCGAGGGCCTCGAACCGGTCGGGAATCATGTAGCGCGGCAGATGCTGCGCGGCGAAGCGCTTGAGGTCGAGCAGCGACGGCGCCCTGTCACCCGAGGCAACGAGGAAGAATACGATCTGCGTGTCCTGGGCAACATCCGTCACCGCGACCGCGACGCCTTGCGAAATCGCGTCATGGCGCAGCAGCGCCGCCTCGACCTCGTCCAGCTCGATTCGGTAGCCGCGACGCTTGACCATCCGGTCACGCCGCCCTCGATAGAGAAGCGCGCCGTCGTCACGCCGCCGCACCACGTCGCCAGTCCGATACCAGCGCCGCCCGGCGATCTCGGCGAAGGCGGTCGCGTTGCGCTCCGGCAGGCCCCAGTAGCCGGTCATCACCGACCCGCCGCTGACCAGAAGCTCGCCCTCTTCGCCCTCGGGCAGCGGTGTGTCATCCGGATCGACGATCAGAAGGTCGTCCCCGGAACAGGCGAAACCGATCGGGATGTCAGCATCCTCGGCCAGGTCCTGCGGCCGGTCGAAGCGGTAGTAGGTGCAGACATTGGTCTCGGTCGGGCCGAACAGGTTGTAGTAGACCGGCCCCGGCAGCGCCGTAGAGAAGGCGCGCAAATGCTTGGGCGGAAACACCTCGCCGGCGAAGCAGAGCACGCGAAGGCTGGACAGGTCCTGCGCCTCCATGGCGCCGAACTCGAGCATGGAGCGCAGCACCGTCGGCGTCGAGTACCAAACCGTAAGCCGGTCCTGCGCGATGAGCGATGTCAGCGACTTCGGCTGCTTGCCCTCGTCCGCGTCGATGATCCGGATCGCGGCGCCGTGCTTGATCGGCACATAGAGGTCGAGAACCGACAGGTCGAAGTGGAAGGGCGCGTGGGAACTGAAGCGGTCCTCGGGGCCGGGCCGGAAGGTGTCCGAGCACCAGTCGATGAAGGCAGCGGCAGAGGCATGGGTATGCACCACCCCCTTGGGCTTGCCGGTCGATCCGGACGTGTAGAGGATATAGGCGGTCCCCTCGGGCGCCGCAGCCTGATCGCCGTCATTGACGAGGCAGCGGAAGGGACCGACCGCGCCGCCGTCCGCAACCGGATGTGAACCGCTCAGGTTCTCGGCCAGCCCCGCGGCGTGCTCGGGATCGGTCAGGACGGCCCGCACGCGGCAGTCGGCGAAAATACCTGCGGACCGGGCCAGCGGCGCACCGGGATCGACCGGCACATAGACCGCGCGGAGCCGCAGGATGGCAAAGATCACGGCAACCGTCGGGATCGACTTGCGCGCGCAGATACCGACGCGATCACCGGGCCGCACGCCAAGCGCGTGCAGCGCGCGCGCTATGTCCTCGGCGCGACCATTCAGCCCGCCGTAGTTCTCTGTCTGGCCGTTCCGCTCGATCAGGCAGAGACGCCCGGCGTCGCGTTTAGCGGAGTTCACTAGCAGTTCGTCCAGTACATACATCAGAATCTCGTTTCGGGATAATCGCGCCCCGCGACCGCGGGGTGCCGGTCATGGCGCGGACCGCCTGCGAGTGCCGCCGCACCGCCCCCCTTCGCGGCGCGCCGGTCGCTCACCGAGAGGCGGGGCTGGCGGCCACTGCTTCCGCAATCAGGTCCACCGAGTCGAGATGGTCGGCATCAATGAAATGCGCCGGAAAAGCGATGCCGAACTCCTCCTCGAGAAATGCGACCAGCTTGAGGCTGGCCATCGAATCGATGATCCCTTCGGAGATGAAGCGCAGGTCAGGCGTCAGGCTTTCGGCGGTCTCGCCCGGAAGAAACTCTCTGAGCACAAAGTCCCGGATCTTGGTCTTGGCAATGTCGTTGGTCACCCCAACCTCCCATCAATAATTTTCGGTCGCCGGTTGGGAGTCGCCCTGACCGGCCCATGCCATGGGTCGTCGATCGCCCCCGAACGCCAATGGCTACATTAAAATATCCGGCGACCCGAAAACTCAAGGAGAATGAGAAGAACCGCGTCGGTCTGCTCTTGATTGTCAAACAACGGGCGCGAGTCGACGCAACAGCGCCTGATTGTCGCCGAGCCTGGCTTTGACGAGGCGTAGTTGAAGAACTCAGACCGTGGCGGATTCACATCGCAAATCCATGCGGTTAGACAGGCGACATGAGCAAGCCATCACCTGCCCGCTACCGCTCCACGAACTGGTCCAGCTAATGAGCCATTGAGGCGCCACTGGTTCGAGCCCAATGGCGAATGCTTCCCTGCGCAAGCGCGGGTCACTGCTGATCTGGCTGGACAAGGACATGACCTGGCTCGCGCCGCCTGACGGCAGCCTCGGTCGGCCTGCGGTGTTCTCTGATGCTGCGATCCAAGTTCTGCCGGACGATCAAGGTCCTGGTCAGGCATCTCGCGCATTGATCGTGACAGCGGGATCAATCCCCCGCGTGTCGAACCGGGCCGAGTCCTCGGCGACAGATCTCGCGGCCGGAGGTCTGTCAGTCGTCCTGCTCGAAGATCAAGTCGCCGATCAGGCGCTTTGCGCACGCAGACGATGACGTGACTGCCCGTCGGCGGCATGGATGTGCCAAGGGGGGATGCCTGCCTGCTTGACGGCATCGCGATGTGCCAGGCCTTGGCTGTCGAATTGCAGGGAACTGCATTGCGCGCATCCATGGTGGGTTTGCAAGGTATTGACTCACAATGCTAATCTGCCAGGGGCAGAGTATTGTGGTGCCATCAGCAACCAAGACGGGTAGAGCTATTTCTTGCTCGCGCGACGCTACAAACCTATCCTTCGTCGTGGGGCACACTGTCAGGGTTTTGGCCACAGGTTGGTCAGGGCGGGAAGTATCACGACAAACTCAAATGGGGGGGCCAATGCCTGTGATCGTTTCAACGATGAGCAAGCTCTTTGGGACGGGTTGGCAAAGCCTGACACCAGACGAGTTGCGAATGTCAGCTACGGCTGTCTTTCCTTCCGGCACAACCGATCCGCAGCACTACGTCGATCCCTCACCCTACACGACCATTTACATAGGGACGCCTGCCGCAGACCTCATCAACGGTACTGGCGGGCGCGACTATATGATGGGCGCGGACGGCAATGACACGATAAGTGGCTATGGCGGCAACGACTTCATCAACGCTGGGACCGGAGCCGACAAGATCACCGGCGGTGGCGGCGACGACATCATCGTGTTCGATGCGCAGGACAGCAGCGTGCATGGCGGTGCTGGCATCGATACCTGGTTGGTGCAGGATGCAGGCCAGCTATTCGCCGGGTCTACGGCTCTCAATTCGATTGAGAGGATCAGCCTGTCGAACGGTCTTCGTGACAATATTCAATTCTCATATGTGCAGCTTAAATCCAGTCGGGATGCGGAGTTGCGAATCGACGGTGAAACCGGGGACATCCTTGATTTCGCGACCAGCTTGAACGCGGTGTTTCTGGGAAGCGTGATTGAAAGTGGAATTGCCTACGACCGTTTCAAGATCGGCAACACTTCATTCGGCGTTCAGCAAGGCATCATTCTTCAGCAAGGGCTGGCGCCGGATTTCACGTCGCAGGATTCATTTTCGGTTGCGGAAGGAGCGACGCTTGTCGCCGATCTGGCGGCAATAGACGATGTGGATACGGAAGGGGCGGGGCTTTCCTATTCGATCATCGGCGGCGCGGATGCTGCGCTGTTCACCATAGACGCTTCAAGCGGTTTGCTGGAATTCCTCTCAGCGCCTGATTTCGAAGTCCCGAACGATGCCAGTGGCGCCGGTCAATATGCGGTGACGGTGCGAGTCACGGATTCCCGAGGGCTTTCAACAGACAAGGCGTTGACGGTTGATGTCACCGACGTCCTCGACACTGCAGGCCCGACGCTGAACAATCCCGGTGGCGTGACGGTCGCGGAAAACCAGACCTTCGTCACGGATCTTGCATCAGCCCATCTTTCGGAAAGCGAAGGCAGTGGCCTGACATACAGCATTTCAGGTGGGGCAGACGAGTTCCAGTTCGCTATCGATGCCGACACAGGCGTCCTGTCCTTCGTGACCGCGCCGGATTTCGAGCTTCCGTCAGATCTAGGCGCTGACAACATCTACGACGTCGACGTGACCGTAACCGACAGTATGGGGCTTTCAGCGACCGGCGCCATCGCCGTGACTGTCAGCGACGTGTTCGAAAACAAGGCGCCTGTCTTCGCAGGGCAGTCGGGTTTTACGGTAAGCGAAAACAGTACCTTCGTCGGCGACATCACGGCTGGCGACGACGCGGATTCCGAAGGTTCCGGGATCACCTACGCAATCGTCGGCGGCGCGGATTCATCCTTCTTCACGCTTGATCCGGTGACAGGACACCTCAGCTTCGTCATCGCGCCCGACTTTGAGGCACCCTCGGATCTCGACGGCGACAACATGTTCGAGCTTTCGATCTCGGCGACCGACTCCGCAGGGCTGACCGCCTGGCAGGACCTCAGGATCGATGTGACGGACCGGGCTCCGATGCAGTTCATATTCACGTCCGGCCAGTCGCTTTCGATCGGCGTTACGTCGTTCAACAAATATGAGGTGTTGACAAATAGTCCCGTGGATCCGGTTCATGCGCTTGCTCTCGACTTCGGCAAGAACAGTCTTGTGAACAAGGGCTGGCAGAATTCACCGGTCAACGCAGCGGCGTTCAACGGATTCCGGTCCTTGCAAGAGTATACCACCGAAACCCATGTGTCCTCGATGATCGGTCGGTTGGTGTCCGAGTATCAGGCGGCAGGTCTTGAGAGCCCGGTCTTCACCCACGTCAATACCGGATCCGGTGGAAAATCGATCCTGCAACTCATGACGCGGGCGCAAGACATCTATGCCGATGTCGCGTCCGCCCTGTCCTCGACGTCAAACGATGATGTGTTTGCCGTCGATAACAACAATGGAACATTTTCGTATTTCCGCAACGCTGCGGGGATCGCTGACGGCTATGGCACCCTGTCGGGCCGCCCCGTCTACTTCGACAACCTCGTGACCCAGTTGCAGCTTGGCGTAACCGAGGCGGTACGCCTCGGCTACGATCTCGCCGAAGACATCGTGCTGAACTTCATCCATGGCCAAGCAGATCAGCGGATCGGCGATATCGCGAACGGCTACGAATTTCTGCTCGACACATACTTCGACCGGCTTGATGCGGCCGCCGAAGCGATCCTCGGCAGTGCGTCGGACGTCATCGGCATGGTATCACAGCACCGCGGCTACGGCGACAAGGGCGTGGCGATCGACCAGATCGAGTTTGTCAACAGCCACGCGAATATCGTCTTTGGCGCGACGGAATATCAATACGAGGCGCTCTATCCGGCGAGTGTCGGAGGGGACTACACGCATCTCAGCCCCGAAGGTTACTACATGATGGGTCAGCGCCTTGGCGCGAACCTCTTCGACGTTCTGACGGGGCAGGAAAACGAACCTATCCTGATATCGCAGGTCTCAAAGGTCGCGAGCGACCAGTTGCTTGTCGATTTTACGGGTGTTGACAATGCACTCATTGTCGATGCGTCGATCTACGCGGCAGCGAATGGCTTGCACGCGCCTGAAAATCTTGGGTTCCGGCTCTACCAACCTGATGGAAGCAATTCCAACTATCTGCCCAAGATCGTGGACGTTCAGATTGTCGATGCCGACAGCATCCTGCTCCAGTTCGACCGGAATGTGTCCGGCCAGTTCAGGCTCTATCTCGGCCGGACCCAGGAAAACCTTCTCGATCCCGCATTGGGCAAACTTCCGGGCTTCGGTGGCACACCGCTGCGCGACAGTGGGTCGCTGGATGTCGCGTCGCCCAACGGCGGAGCTGTGCTTTCGGACGCTCACATCTACGAATACATACCGATCCAGTACTATGATCTGGATTTCGTCTGAATGGACTTGGCCGGATCTTGGGGAGAGCGTCCAGGGGGGGCGGGGGCGTAGGTCTCCGAAGTGCTGTGGACGAATGAGACCTCGCTGCCCCCTCACACATCCAGTTCCTCCACGAACCGCGCGTTCTCGGAGATATACTGGAACCTGAGTTCCGGCTTCTTGCCCATAAGCCGCTCGACGAGGTCCGAGGTTTCGCCGGGTTCGTCCTCGTCAATGCTCACGCGGATCAGTTTCCGCGTCTCGGGGTTCATCGTGGTGTCCTTGAGGTCCTTGGCGTCCATCTCGCCCAATCCCTTGAACCGTGAGACGTCGATTTTTCCCTTGCCGCCCAGACCCTTGTCCAGCCAGCGCGCCTTTTCGGCCTCATCAAGGCAATAGACCCGCTTGGCCCCCTGCGTCAGGCGAAACAGCGGCGGGCAGGCCAGATACAGGTGTCCGTGGTCGATCATCGGGCGCATCTGGGTGAAAAAGAAGGTCATCAGGAGTGACGCGATATGCGCGCCGTCCACGTCGGCGTCGGTCATGATGATGATCTTGTCATAGCGCAAATCATCGACGCGGAATTTTGTCCCCATCTGCACGCCCAGCGCCTGACACAGATCGTTGAT
>JBGSNN010000014.1:0-3959 GCA_041739655.1 Albidovulum sp.
GGCCTTCGCCTGTTCATCGGCCTTGGCTTGTTCTTCTGCCTTGGTCTGATCGGTCTTGGGCTGGTCGGCCTGCGCCGGCGCAAGCGCGCCTGACCTCAGTCGAGGCACCCTAGCGGGGCGCGAAGACCTCGCGCTCCGTCACGATCAGATCAAGCTTCTGGTCCGTGGGTTCGGTCGGCACCGTCTCGATCTCCTGCATCGAGAAGGCGAAGCCGATCGCAAGGACCGGTGTCCTCGCGCGCAGCCGTTCCAGCGTCCGGTCATAGAAGCCGCCGCCGTAGCCAAGACGATAGCCGCGCCGGTCAAAGGCCAGCAGCGGCACGATCAGCACCTCGGGCTCGATCTCGTCGCCAGCCTCGGGAATGAGGGCGCCGAAGGCACCGGCCACCATCGCCGCGCCGGGACGCCAGCGCCGGAAGATCAGGGGCCGGGCCGGGCCGGGGATCACCGGGACACCGACCGGCCCCTTGTGCGCCGCCATCGCGGGCAGGCAGTCGATCTCGGTCCGCATCGGCATGTAGCCGGCCAGAGCGCGTTCAGAATGGGCTTGAAGAGCATCCGACAAGAGACTGCAATCGCTTGGCTTTTGCTCTGCGAATGCCACCTTGCGCCGGGCAAAGGCCGCAGCCCGGACCGTCGCCTTGATCGTGGCGGCCGCAGTCACAGCAGGATCACCGTGGCAAGGCCGAGAAAGGCGAAGAACCCCATGACATCGGTCATCGTCGTCACGAAAGTGCCCGACGCCAGCGCCGGGTCGAGCCCGAGTTTATCGAGCGCGAGCGGCACCAGCACCCCGCCCAGCGCGGCGACAATCTGATTGACCACCATCGCGAGGCCGAGAACCAGCCCGAGAAGCGGCTGGCCGAAGATCAGGCTGGCGGCGATGCCCAGGATCACGGCGAGGCCGAGGCCGTTCAAAAGCCCTGCCCCAAGCTCGCGGATGACGACCCTGCGGGCGTTCGACCGGGTCAGGTCGCGCGTTGCCAGGGCCCGCACGGCCACCGCGAGCGATTGCGTCCCCGCGATGCCGCCCGTCGAGGCGACGATGGGCATCAGCGCGGCCAGCGTGACCAGGGCCGCGATCGTTGATTCGAACTGCGTGATGACAATCGCCGACAGCGACGCTGTGACGAGGTTCACCACCAGCCACGGCAGGCGCTGGCGCGCCGTCGCAAGCGCACCGTCCGAGATCGAGCTTTCCTCGCCCACGCCGGCCAGCCGCAGGATATCCTCCTCGTGCTCCTCGTCGAGCACGGCCATGGCGTCGTCGATGGTGATGACGCCGACGAGACGCTCATCCGCGTCAACGACCGGGGCGGAAATCAGGTGGTACTGGTTGAAGGCGTAGGCGACATCGCCTTCTTCGTCGCGCACGTCGATGGTGCGGAAACTGTCCTCGGTGATCTCCTTCAGCGCGACGTTCCGCCTCGACGACAAGAGCTTGCCCAAGGTGACATAGCCGGTGGGATGCCAGCGCGGGTCGATCAGGATGACATGGTAGAACTGGTCCGGCAGATCGTCGGCCGAGCGGAGAAAGTCGATCGCCTCGCCCACCGTCCAGTGTTCCGGCGCGGTCACCACCTCGCGCTGCATCAGACGGCCGGCAGACTGTTCGGGATAGGTCAGAGAGTGTTCGACCGCGACCCGGTCGCTGTCTTCAAGCGCGTCAAGGATGCGTTCCTGAACCGGCTCTTCCAGATCCTCGATCAGGTCAACCACGTCGTCCGAATCGAGTTCCCGTACCGCCTCGGACAGCACGTCATGCGGCAGCGCCTCGATGATCTCTTCGCGGATCGACTCGTCGAGTTCCGACAGGATGTCGCCGTCAAAGCCCTTCGACCAGAGCTTCACCAGTGCGGCACGCTGCGATGAACTGATCTGCTCCAGAACGTCGGCAATGTCGGCCGCATGGAGCGGCTCCATCAGGCGATCGACGGCCGCTTCGTTGCCATCCTCGACCGCGTCGCGGATCGCGTCGACAAGGCGCGGATCGAGACCGTAGTCATCGTCGTCGCGCGCGACGGTATCTTCTTCGTGCTCGCTCATCGGGCCCCCGTTCGATTGCGCGGACCCTAGCGGAAAGAGTTTCAAAGAAATAGGGGCAAAGGCCGGATTGCCCGCGCGTGACATGGGTTTAGAGTGCAGTATCACGCGCGCGAAAAGGGGATGACATGGCAGAACTTCTTCTGGGCCAGACCCTCGGCTTCGTCGGGAATCCGATGACCGAGGGCCTCGGTGCTGCGCGGCACAGCGCGCGCGGCGGCGTCCTGATCGCCCAGGGCCGCATCGCAGCCCTGGGCGAGGCCGACGATCTTCGACGCGCGCATCCGCAGGCGCGCGTGACGGACTATGGCGACGCGCTGATCTCGGCAGGGTTCGTTGATGCCCACGCGCATTATCCGCAGACCGCGATCATCGCGAGCTGGGGCAAGCGGCTGATCGACTGGCTGCAAAGCTACACCTTCCCCGAAGAAATGCGCTTTGCCGACCCGGCCTATGCCGCGAAGATCGCCGCGCGCTATTTCGATCTGACGCTGGCCAACGGGACGACGACGGTGTCATCCTACTGCACCATCCATCCCGCCAGCGTGGAGGCGTTCTTTGCCGAGGCTGAACGGCGCGGGCTGCGCTGTTTTGCCGGCAAGACCTGCATGGATCGCGACACCGCGCCCGCAGCGCTGCGCGACACCGCGCAATCGGCCCATGACGACAGCCGCAGGCTGCTTGAGCGCTGGCATGGCAGGGGCCGTCTGTCCTACGTCATCACGCCGCGCTTCGCGCCGACCTCGACGCCGGAGCAGCTTGAAGCGCTCGGCGCGCTCTGGGCGGCGCATCCCGACTGCCTGATGCAGACCCATCTGTCCGAACAGACCGACGAGATCGCCTGGGTGCGGTCGCTCTACCCCGAGGCGCGGGACTATCTCGACGCTTACGAACGCCACGGCCTTCTCGGTCCGGGCGGGCTTTACGGCCATGCGATCCACCTCGAACCGCGCGAGATCGCCCGTCTCAAGGAGGTCGATGCCAGCCTGATCCATTGTCCGACCTCGAACACCTTCATCGGCTCGGGGCTGTTCGACATGGACGGGCTGAGCCGCGCCGGACTGCGCATCGGCCTTGCCACCGATACCGGCGGCGGCTCGTCCTTCTCGATGCTGCGCACCATGGCCGCCGCCTATGAGGTGGCGCAGTTGCGGCACCGGGCGCTGCATCCGGCAGAGCTTTGGTGGCTGGCGACGCAGGGCGCCGCGCGGAGCCTGCGGGCCGACGACAGGATCGGCAATCTCGCGCCGGGGATGGAGGCCGATCTGGTGGTGATCGACCTTGCGTCAACGCCCGCCATCGCCCAGGCGGTCGAGCACGCCGGAGACATCTGGCAGGCGCTTTTCCCGACCATCATGATGGGCGATGATCGCGCGGTGAAGCAGGTGCGGATCGCGGGCAGGCCCGCCTAGGCCAGACGGAACAACGGCCGCAGCCTCAGCCCGATCCAGCTTCCGGCAAAGGCCGCCACCACCCAGGCCCAGGCCGACACGCTGCCCGAGGCCAGAGCCGAGAAATACGCCCCGATGTTGCACCCGCCGGACAGCCGCGCGCCATAACCCATCAGGAACCCGCCCAGCGCCGCCCCCAGCCAGGCCTGCGGCGGCACCCGCCAGTTCAGAACGAACCGGCCGCTGACCCCCGCCGCCAGCGCCGCCCCGAGGATGATGCCAAAGTCCATGACGGACGTGATGTCCGAGAAGATGCTGGCCGACAGCGGCCCCGGATTACCCCGCCAATAGGGCCAGGCCGTCACGTCGAACCCCGCCCAAAGCGCCCATTTCGATCCCCAGAGCGTAAAGCCCGCCGTCTCGCCCCAGGGCCGCCCGGCCAGAACCAGCGTCGCCCCGTTCAGCAGCGCCAGCCCCACCGCCCCGGTGATCAGCGACCACGGCCCGAGCCAACTGCCGCCCACC
>JBGSNN010000349.1:0-3395 GCA_041739655.1 Albidovulum sp.
GGCGGCCGGTCGGGCATCATCGAGACCAACTTCCGCCAGGAATGCGAGACCGACCTTTTCGGCGAACAGGCCGTGCTCTGCGGCGGTCTGGTCGAACTGATCCGCATGGGCTTCGAGACGCTGGTGGAAGCCGGCTACGAGCCCGAGATGGCCTATTTCGAATGCCTGCACGAGGTCAAGCTGATCGTGGACCTGATCTATGAAGGCGGCATCGCCAACATGAACTACTCGATCTCGAACACCGCCGAATATGGGGAATACGTCTCGGGCCCGCGCATCCTGCCCTATGCCGAGACCAAGGCCCGGATGAAGGAGGTTCTGACCGACATCCAGACCGGCAAGTTCGTGGCGCAGTTCATGCAGGAAATCGCCGTGGGACAGCCGTTCTTCAAGGCCACCCGGCGGCGCAATGACGAGCATCAGATCGAACAGGTCGGCGAGAAGCTGCGCGCGATGATGCCGTGGATCTCCAAGGGCAAGATGGTGGACCGCTCGCGCAACTGAGCCAGGGCGCTGCCCGGCCGGAGGGCGCCTTCGGGGCGCCCTCTAGACCTCGGCCGCGAAGTCGAGGAAATCATCGACGAATTTTGCCAGGAACTCGGGGCGCGATCGGGCGCCGGACTTGCGGAAGATCGCGCCGAGATGCGCCTTCACCGTGCCATCGCGGTTGCCGCGCATCTCGGCAATGTCGGCGATCGACAGTCCCTTCAGCGTCAGCAGCGCGATTTCCACCTCGGCCGGCGACAGCGCCCATTCATCGAAGCGCCGCCTGACGAGGCCGAGAAAGTCGCCGCGGATCGTCTTCACCCGCTCTGCCGCGCGGCGCAGTTCGGCGCGGTGCGCGATGAGATGGCGCGACGAGAGCCCGAAGGCGGCAAAGAGCAGCAGCGTCGCGAAGATCTCGGCGCCGAGGTGGAGGGCGCCGTATTGTTCGGCGGCAATCTCGCTGACCATGTTGGCGTGAATCTCGTATCCCACATCGATCGCCAGGATCGTGCCGCAGATGAGCTGGATGGCGGTCAGGATCATCCGCCCGTCCATGAGTCGTCGCCCCGGACGTGCCGACGTCCCTTCAAGCCCCATCCAGTACCCGCTTAAGCGAGAATCTGTATCCGCCCCTGCAACCATTGCGCGTACGACTTTCGTCTAATTGAAGCAAACTTTAGTCTAATACGGCGTGACAGGCTGTCAAACGCGAAATCGGGCCGGTTGATCCGGATCGCCTCCCATGTGTCACTTTGACACGCAAGTCAGACATGCCACAGACCTCGCGCCACCCTGCCGCCGGATGATGCCGGGGCCGGACCTGATGCGGTTTCGGCCATCCCGCCGACACAGCCGATCCGCGCAGAGCAGGCGTTTCGGGAAAGGAAAGCACCGGGGCACGGGCATGAGAACGACCCATACGGGTCACACCTGACGGCATCCGGCCTCGCAGAGGCCACCAAGGGAGGAGAAAGACCATGATTGGACTGAAAAAAGCGGGCACGCTCGGCCTGAGCGCCCTTGCGGTAACGGCGCTGCTGACCGCCGCAGCGGCAGGCGACGACAAGAAATCGATCAACGAACAGTATCTGGAGGACCTGCGGCAGGGAAAGGTTCACATTGAGGGCGATCATGCCGCAGTCTCGGAGCTGATCCTGAAGCGCGACATTCCGATTCCCTACAGCTACATCGCGCAACTCATGGCCAGCCCGAACGCCTTCGGGTCCGGCCCGGCCTGCATCGTCTGCCATTCCTCCAACGACCCTGCCACCAGCTACCGCGGGCTTGATCTGTCCACCTGCGACGGGATGAAGGCGGGGTCCACCGAAGAGCCGGCGCGGGCGATCTTCACCCCCGGCAAGGACCCCAAACGCGAGATCCTCGGCCGCCGACTGCGCAACAACCGGATGCCGCTGGGTGTCAGTTTCGACGTCGATCACAGCACCGATGCCATCAAAGCAGTCGAGGACTGGATCACGACGGGGGCCGCCAACGACGACAATTTCCAGAAGAACATCCTGCCGCTTTTCAACACGGAGAATGTGTTCGGGCCGGACACGCCCGCCTGTGCAACCTGCCACATGTCGAACGAGGAACCGCCAAGCTTCCACGAGTTGAACATGACCAGCTATGAAGGGATCATGCTCGGCGCCGATTCGATCGCCAAGGGCGTTGAGAACGCGACCAAGGTGATCATTCCGGGCCATCCGGAACAAAGCGGCGTGTTCCAGCACCTGACCGAGGACCGGATGCCGCCGGGCATCGACCCGTCCGAGGACCGCGATCATCCGAACACCCAGATCCTGTTTGCCTGGGTCAAGCAAGGCGCGCAATGCCGCTGAGGCCAAGCCGCCGCCGCTTCCTGCAAGCGACCATCGCCGGCCTGTGTCTCAGGCCGGCGACCGGTCATGCGGTCGAGACTTTGCCGCTGTCGGTGCGCCATCTCTGGCGCACCGACAACAGCCGCATCGGTCCGGTCAGCGAGGGGTCGGGGCGGCTCTTCTATGCCGGGGACCGCAGCATCGGCGCGCTGTCGCCAGACAGCGCGGCCCCGCTCTGGTCCCGTCCCCACGGCTTTGACGAACCTGCCGTCTTTCGCCCGCGCCTGACCGGCCCGCTTCTGGTAACCGGCGGCCGAAGCTGGCTCGCCGCCTTCGATCAGGCCAGCGGCGCCGAGGTCTGGCGCTACGGCGCGCGCATTCAGACCGGTGTGCCGCTGGTGGGCGAAGACGCGGTGTTCTTCGGTGACGGCCACGAGATCGTCGCCCTCGACAGCGCGAACGGCACCGAACGTTGGCGCTTCGCCGGGGTTCCCGACACGCTCGCCTCCTATGCTCCGGCCGCCTCGGTCGACACGGTCTTCGCCGGGCCTGGCGACGGGCATCTCTATGCGCTCGATCGCGCCAGCGGCGCCTTGCGCTGGTCGCAGGACGTCCGCCCCACCTGGCAGTATCTGCGCCAGATCACCGTCGCCGACGGGATTCTGGTCGCCGGCACCTACAAGGAAATCCTCGCCGGCATCGCGCTTGACGATGGCCGCAAGCTCTGGGGTTTCAACGCCGGGAACTTCATCAACTCCCAGCACGTCGCCGGGGGTGCCGCGCATCTCTGGTCACCGACCGGCTGGGTCTATGCCATCGACCTCGCCAGCGGCAAGGTGCGCTGGCGTCACCAGACCACGGATTACGACGGCAGCAGCGGCAACTGGGCCTCGGTTCTTGCCGAAATCACCTCACACGCGGGACAGCTTCATGTTCTCTCGATGGACAACGTGCTGCATGTGCTCGACCTGCGTGAAGGGGCCGAGCTGTCGGCGCGGCCGGTGCCGGGGCAGATCCGCCACGCGGTCCTGCCGCTTTCCGACGGCAGCGGCTTCGCGTTCCCGACCCTGGCGGCCGAAGTGCTGCTGA
>JBGSNN010000362.1:0-8265 GCA_041739655.1 Albidovulum sp.
GCTGGATTTCCTGACCGCCAGCAACCGCAAGAGCTTTGGCGACGAGGTCGAGGCATTCGACAATGGCGATCTGGATGCCAACGGCAAGCGGGTGGTGGTGATCGGTGGCGGCGATACCGCCATGGACTGCGTCCGCACCGCCGTGCGCCAGGGTGCGAAGTCGGTGCGCTGCCTCTACCGGCGCGACCGGGCCAACATGCCGGGCTCCTTGCGCGAGGTCGCCAACGCCGAGGAGGAGGGCGTCGAATTCGTCTGGCTGACCGCACCAAAGGGCTTCACCGGCAACGCGGTGGTCGAGGGTGTGATGGTCGAGCGGATGCGGCTTGGCGCACCGGACGCAACGGGCCGCCAGGCACCCGAGGTGATCGAGGGCGCGGACTATATCGAGCCTGCCGACCTTGTCATCAAGGCGCTGGGGTTCGAGCCGGAGAACCTGCCGGAGCTTTGGGGAGTCGGAGACCTCGCGGTGACGCGCTGGGGCACTGTGAAGGCCGACTTTGGCACCCATGCGACAAGCCTTCCCGGTGTCTTTGCCGTCGGCGATATCGTGCGCGGCGCCTCGCTTGTGGTCTGGGCGATCCGCGACGGGCGCGAGGCGGCGGCGAGCGTTCTTGACTATCTCGCGACGGCCGAGGCCGTGGCGGCCGAATAGAGTGGTTAACGCCGGCCCGCTCCCTTGTTGCGGCGGGCTGGAACGCGTCGGGTTCGCGTCGTGCAATCGTAGTGCATCCGTAGCTACAGATGACGGGCGGCGGCGGGGTCGGCAAAAGTTAAGGGACAGGAAGGCTGACCCGGATCGTGAAGGATGGGTGAAGATGACGACGATGCGGATCATCGTGACAACGGGCGGTCTCGCGCTGCTGTCGGCGCTTCCCGCCCTGGCCGCCGGCACGTTCGCGGCACCGAAGGGCTGCACGGTCTACCAGACCGTCCAGATGAAGAATTGTCAGGTCTCTCACCACTACCGCTGCGAGGGCGATGCCGCCGGCGATCAGTGGTCGGCCTATCTTGATTCCGACGGACCCTTCTACATGAGCCGGATCGACAGCGAGACGCGCTGGCTCGACAGCTACGACCTGACCACAGGTGAGCAGGACCAGCTTGCGGACGAGACGGACCCAGCCTCGTTCAGCGCGCTGCTGGCGACCGGGCGCGACACCTATGACTTCACCACAAAAAGCTCATCGGGCGAGGTACGCCATTACAGCGGTTATGACGAGTTGACCGGCGAGACGGTGGTCATCGACGGCGTGACGCTGGAACGGACCCGTTTTGGCCTGACCGCGACCGGCGCGGATGGCGAGTTGATCTGGCACCGCATTGGCGAACAACTCATCCAGCGCGACTGGCGTCTCTTTTTCGCCGACCGCGAGAGCTTTGAGAACGGCGCTGGCGACAAGACCGAAGTGCGTGACACGCCTGTGACCTTTGCCGGGCCAGGCGAGACCGGATTTCTCGCCGCGAAGCCCGAATATGACTGCGATGCGACGATGACACAGCTTGAGATCGCGCCAGGAGGTGCCTCGTGAGCGTGCCGTCGCACCCGATCTCGGGCCGCTGCCTCTGCGGTGCGGTCACGGTGACGGCTGTGGGCGTCGATCCCCGTGTCGGCGCCTGCCATTGCCGGATGTGCCAGCGCTGGTCGGGCGGGCTGTTCCTGAGCTTTCGCGCGACCGGGGTCGAGGTTATGGGCGACGTCGTCCGCTATCCGTCTTCGTCCTTCGCCGAGCGCGCCTTCTGCCCGAAATGCGGGTCACACCTGTGGATGCGCGACACCACCGGGGATGGTCACTACGACCTCATGCCGGGCCTTTTTGACGCGGCAGGCGACTGGCCGATGCGGTCGGAAATCTACATCGACCGCGCCTTTGCGTCGGTCCGGCTTGGCGGCGACCACATGCGGGCGACGCAGGAAGACTATGAATCAGGAAATCCCCATGTGGATGAAGGAGACGGGCAATGACCGGATATGATGCCGATTGGGTCCTTGCGGAGCAGGCCAGGCGCGACTGGATGGCTGAAAACAGTCTCTACAAGGCCGAAGACGAGCATTCGTCCTGCGGGGTCGGCCTCGTCGTGTCGATCAATGGCAAGCCGTCGCGCAAGGTGGTCGAGAACGGGATCGATGCCCTGAAGGCGGTCTGGCACCGCGGCGCCGTCGATGCGGACGGCAAGACCGGCGATGGCGCCGGCATTCATGTGCAGATCCCGGTCAGGTTCTTCTACGACCAGATCCGCCGCACCGGGCACGAACCGGACATGAAGGCGCTGGTCGCCGTCGGACAGGTCTTTCTGCCACGAACGGATTTCGGCGCGCAGGAGACCTGCCGGACCATCGTCGAGACCGAAGTCCTGCGCATGGGCTACTACATCTATGGCTGGCGCCATGTGCCGGTGAATACCGAGGTGCTGGGCGAGAAGGCCAATGCGACCCGGCCCGAGATCGAGCAGATCCTCATCAAGAACACCAGGGACATCGACGAGGAAACCTTCGAGCGTGAGCTTTACGTCATCCGCCGCCGGATCGAAAAGGCCGCAGTGAATGCGGGCATTTCCGGTCTCTATCTCTGTTCGCTGAGCTGTCGGTCGATCATCTACAAGGGCATGTTCCTCGCCCAGGACTGCGCCGAGTTCTACCCGGATCTGAAGGACGACCGGTTCGAGAGCGCCTTCGCGATCTATCACCAGCGCTATTCGACCAACACCTTCCCGCAGTGGTGGCTGGCGCAGCCGTTCCGGATGCTGGCCCACAACGGCGAGATCAACACGCTGAAGGGCAACCTGAACTGGCTCAGGAGTCATGAGATCCGCATGGCCTCATCGACCTTCGGCGAGCAGGCGGGTGACATCAAGCCGATCGTGCCGCAGGGCTCGTCGGATTCGGCGGCCCTCGACGCGGTCTTTGAGGTGCTGGTGCGGGCGGGACGCTCTGCGCCGATGGCCAAGACCATGCTGGTGCCGGAAGCCTGGTCGAAGGCCGCGGTCGAGATGCCGCAGGCCTGGCAGGACATGTATGCCTATTGCAACGCGGTGATGGAGCCCTGGGATGGGCCCGCGGCGCTGGCCATGACCGATGGCCGCTGGGTCTGCGCCGGGCTCGACCGCAATGGCCTTCGCCCCATGCGCTATGTCATCACCGGCGACGGGCTTCTGATCGCCGGGTCCGAGGCCGGAATGGTGCCGGTGGACGAGGCCGTGGTGCGCGAGAAGGGCGCGCTTGGCCCGGGGCAGATGATTGCCGTCGATATGAACGAGGGCAAGCTTTACCACGACACCGCGATGAAGGACCGGCTGGCCTCCGCGCAACCCTATGCGGACTGGATCGACAAGGTCGTGGACCTCAACGCGATCATGCGCGATGTGCCGGAAAAGGCTCTGTTCGAGGGCGCGGACCTGCGTCGGCGGCAAATCGCGGCAGGCTACACGCTGGAGGAGCTTGAGCAGGTCCTGGCGCCGATGGCCGAGGACGGCAAGGAGATGATCGCCTCGATGGGTGATGACACACCGGCGGCGGTGCTGTCGTCGGTCTATCGGCCGCTCAGCCATTTCTTCCGGCAGAACTTCAGCCAGGTCACGAACCCGCCGATCGACTCGCTTCGCGAAAGCCGGGTGATGAGCCTGAAGACGCGGTTCGGTAACCTCAAGAACGTGCTCGACGAGGACAGCAGTCAGACCGAGATCCTGGTGCTGGAGAGTCCGTTCATCGCCAATGCCGAGTTCGACGAGATGGTGCGGCAGTTCGGCGGCAGCGTCGCCATGATCGACTGCACCTTTGCGGCCGGCGGCGAGCAGGATGCGCTGCGCCTGGGGCTGGAACGCATCCGGGCCGAGGCCGAGGATGCCGTGCGGTCGGGCGCGGGCCATATCGTCCTGACCGATGAGCACCAAGGCGAAGGCAAGGTCGCCATGCCGATGATCCTTGCGACAAGCGCAGTCCATAGCTGGCTGACGCGGAAAGGCTTGCGCACCTTCTGCTCGGTCAACGTGCGGTCCGCCGAATGTATCGACCCGCATTACTTCGCGGTGCTGATCGGCTGCGGTGCGACCACGGTGAACGCCTACCTCGCCCAGGACAGCATCGCCGACCGTGTCCGGCGCGGCCTGATCGAGGGCAGCCTGATCGACGCGATGCGGCGCTACCGCGACGCGATCGACGCGGGCCTGCTGAAAATCATGTCGAAGATGGGGATTTCGGTGATTTCCTCCTATCGCGGCGGGCTCAACTTCGAGGCGGTCGGCCTGAGCCGGGCGCTGGTGGCAGAGTATTTTCCCGGCATGCACAGCCGGATTTCGGGGATCGGCCTTGCCGGCATCCAGATCAAGCTGGAAGAGGTTCATGCCAAGGGTTGGACGTCGGGGACCGCCGAGTCCGTGGGTGTTCTGCCGATCGGCGGTTTCTACAAGGCGCGGCGGTCCGGCGAAAAGCACGCCTGGGAGGCGCAGACGATGCACCTTCTGCAATCGGCCTGCGACCGGGCGTCCTATGACCTCTGGAAGCAGTATTCCGCGACGATGCGGGCGAACCCGCCGATCCATATTCGCGATCTTCTCGACATCAAGCCCCTGGGCAAGCCGGTGCCGATCGAGGAGGTCGAGAGCATCACCTCGATCCGCAAGCGGTTCGTGACGCCGGGCATGTCGCTCGGCGCGCTCAGCCCCGAGGCGCACAAGACCCTGAATATCGCGATGAACCGCATCGGCGCCAAGTCCGACAGCGGCGAGGGTGGCGAGGACCCGGCGCATTTCGTGCCCGAACCGAACGGCGACAATCCGTCGGCGAAGATCAAGCAGGTCGCCTCGGGCCGGTTCGGCGTGACGGCGGAATACCTCAACGCCTGCGAAGAGCTGGAAATCAAGGTCGCGCAAGGGGCCAAGCCCGGCGAGGGCGGGCAATTGCCGGGGCTGAAGGTGACGAAGCTGATCGCGCGTCTGCGCCATGCGACGCCGGGGGTCACGCTGATCTCGCCGCCGCCGCACCACGACATCTACTCGATCGAGGATCTGGCGCAGCTCATCTACGACCTCAAGCAGATCAACCCGCGCGCCAAGGTGACGGTGAAGCTGGTCGCATCGTCGGGCGTGGGGACAATCGCAGCAGGTGTCGCGAAGGCCAAGGCCGACGTGATCCTGATTTCGGGGCACAATGGCGGCACCGGTGCCTCGCCCGCGACCTCGATCAAATATGCCGGTCTGC
Source organism: Albidovulum sp. (assembly GCA_041739655.1). Lineage (GTDB taxonomy): Bacteria > Pseudomonadota > Alphaproteobacteria > Rhodobacterales > Rhodobacteraceae > Albidovulum. Next base: position 5,195 of record JBGSNN010000362.1, read on the forward strand.
CGTGGGAAATGGGCCTGACCGAGGCGCATCAGGTGCTGGCGATGAACAAGCTGCGTGACCGCATCACGCTCAGGACCGATGGCGGGCTCAGAACCGGGCGCGACATCGTCATCGCCGCGATGATGGGGGCCGAGGAATACGGCATCGGCACCGCCGCGCTGATCGCGATGGGCTGCATCATGGTGCGTCAGTGCCAGTCCAACACCTGCCCGGTAGGGGTCTGCACGCAGGACGAAAAGCTGCGCCAGAAGTTCACCGGCACCGCCGACAAGGTGGTGAACCTCATCACCTTCTACGCCCAGGAAGTGCGCGAGGTGTTGGCCGGGATCGGGGCACGAAGCCTTGATGAGGTGATCGGCCGCGCCGATCTCTTGACGCAGGTCAGCCGTGGTGCGGCGCATCTTGACGACCTCGACCTCAACCCGCTTCTCATCACTGTCGATGGTGCCGAGCGGATTGTCTATGACCGCTCAAAACCGCGTAACACCGTCCCCGACACGCTCGACGCGGAGATCATCCGCGACGGCGCGCGCTTTTTCGAGGAAGGCGAGAAGATGCAACTGTCGTATGCCGTGCGGAACACCCACCGCACGATCGGGACGCGCGCATCGAGCCTGATCGTCAAGAAGTTCGGGATGCGGAACAACCTGCAACCGGATCACCTGACGGTGAAGCTCAGTGGCTCTTGCGGCCAGTCTCTTGGCGCGTTTGCGGCGCCGGGGCTCAAGCTTGAGGTCTCTGGCGATGCCAACGACTATGTCGGCAAGGGCCTGTCGGGTGGCATGATCGTGGTGCGACCGCCGATGATCTCGCCTCTGGTGGCGTCCGAGAACACGATCATCGGCAACACCGTGCTCTATGGCGCGACCGACGGCTACCTGTTCGCCGCCGGGCGTGCGGGCGAACGCTTCGCGGTCCGCAACTCCGGCGCGAAGGTGGTGATCGAGGGCTGCGGCTCGAACGGGTGCGAGTACATGACCGGCGGTGTCGCGGTCATCCTTGGCCGGATCGGCGCGAACTTTGGCGCCGGCATGACCGGAGGCATGGCCTATGTCCACGACCCGGACGGCAAGGCGGAAGAGTTGATGAACCTTGAAACGCTGGTGACCTGCGCCGTGACCCAACCGCATTGGGAAACGGAGTTGAAAGGCCTGATCGAACGCCACGCGGCAGAGACCGGAAGCGTCAAGGCGCGGCAGATTCTGGCTGACTGGGCCGAGGAGCGGGCCAATTTTGTCCAGATATGCCCGAAAGAGATGCTGGCGCATCTCAGCCATCCGCTCAGCCTGGATGCGGAGGCAGTTCCGGCGGAGTAGAGCCTGTTTCTGGCCTGAGAGGCGCGTTGCCGTGGCCGATCCTCGTGTGGATGCACTGTGACCTAAGGGTCACGGCAGGTCATTTCCTGGGCCGGGCTTTGCCTCTTGCCACAAGAATGTCGGTTAGAGTTTGTTATCGCGTTCGCGGTAAGTCGGAGGGAGAATGGCTACCTACAGCGACCAGTTCTACATCATGGACCCGTCCGCGCCGCCCGCAGCCGGAACGGTGCTGAACTACGTCAACTACACGCTGACCGACCAGAACAACGACGGCGACTTCGACCGGTTCAACAATGACAGCGTCAACGGGTCGGACATCACCAGTTCCTATCCTGGCGACACCGTGACGGTGAACGTGGCGGGCGTGGGCAATGTCACCTACACCGGCACGACCTTTTATCTGGCCAATGGCCAGGTGGTGTTCACGCCGAACGATGGCCAGGCTCTCAAGAACGGGACCTTCGTTTCCTCTACCTGGGTCAATACGCAGGGGCCGCTGCTTGTCCCGCAGCTTGGCCCCGCCTGCTTCACCCCCGGAACCCTGATCCGCATCCCCGGTGGCGTCGCGGCGATCGAGACGCTGCAACCGGGCGACCTGGTCGAGACGCTTGACCATGGACCGCAGGTGCTGCGCTGGATCGGGCGGACCACCGTGGACGGTACCGGCGACTTCGCCCCGGTCCGGATCGCGGCGGCTGTGCTTGGCAATACAAGGCCGCTCCTTGTCTCGCCACAGCACCGGATTCTGATCGGCGGCTGGCGCGCGGAACTCTGTGCCGGAGAGCCGGAGGTTCTGGTGGCCGCGAAACATCTGGTTGGCATGGCCGGCATCTGCGTCGAGCCGGTCGTCCGGATCGACTATGTGCATCTGCTGTTCGACCGGCACGAGATCGTCTTTGCCGAGGGCGCGCCGAGCGAGAGCTTTCATCCGGCCAGCCAGATCCTTGACGGCGATCGCGCACTCTACAGCGAGATCGTGGCGATCTTTCCCGAACTGGCACAGATGCGGGCGGGCAATCGCGGCGCGGCGCGGCGCGTTGTCACCGCCTATGAGGCGCGGCTGATCGCCGCCTGAGCGGCGCTTGACCATCGCCGCCGGTTCGTGGCTATGGTGCGCCGATGGCAAAGAGCAAAAGCAGGAAACGCAGGACCACCAAGCCGGCTGCCGGTGTGCGGCCACGGCTGACGGCGCGTGGCGCGCTGCGTCTTCTGTCGCGCGGCGCATTCGGTCTGGTCGCAGCCTTTCTGCTGCTGCTCATCCTCGGCACATTCATCAACCCGCGGCTCACCCCCTATCTGATTGCCGAAGGCTGGCGGCAGGGCGGTGTCGAGCGGGTCTGGGTGCCGATGGAGAAGATCGCGCCGGTGATGGCACGATCCGTCGTCGCCTCGGAAGATGCGAATTTCTGCGAACACTGGGGCTTCGACATGAGGGCGATTCGCGCGGCGCTGGACGAGGGTGCGGGGCGCGGCGCCTCGACGATCAGCCAGCAGGTGACCAAGAATGTCTTTCTCTGGCAGGGGCGGAGCTGGCCGCGCAAGGCGCTGGAGGCGCTGATGACGCCGATGGTGGAGCTTTTCTGGTCCAAGCGCCGGATCCTCGAGGTCTATCTGAACATCGCCGAGACCGGGACGGGTCTCTTTGGCGTCGAGGCCGCGGCGCAGCACTATTTCGGGGTGAGTGCGGCCAAGCTCAGCCCGCCGCAGGCCGCGCTGATCGCTGCTGCGCTGCCCGATCCGCGTGGGCGCAACCCC
>JBGSNN010000378.1:0-6242 GCA_041739655.1 Albidovulum sp.
GGATCGGAGCAAGCGCCGTGGCAAAGCGCAGGAGACGGGCGCGAAGCTCGGCCCATGCAGCGCGGTCGGCCGCGCTGACGCGCCCCGCAAGGGTCGCCCCGAAAACGCCATCCAGCCTGAGGTGATCGCCGGTCCGGGACAGCGCGGTGCTGGCGAGATTGGTCGTGTGCCAGGACAGGCCGTGGCTTTCCAGCGCCAGATCCCGCGCCACGCGCGGGTCGATCATATGGGCGATATGGGCGAGGCCAGGGCTGCGGAAACCTGGCGAGAAGTCACTGCCGAGGGCGCCGCCGCCAGCGCGGTCGGCGGCCTCGACCACCAGAACGCGCCGCCCTTTGCGGGCCAGTCGCGCGGCGCACGCCAGACCGTTCGGGCCGCCGCCGATCACGATGCAATCATGTGATGACATAGGCATCGCTCATGTCTTTGGCGGCGATCTTCGCATCGCGCAGGATCTCGGCGGCGGCATTTCGCCCCGGCGCACCCATCACGCCGCCGCCGGGATGGGTGCACGACCCGCAGATCCAGAGGTCGCGGATCGGGCTGCGGTATTGTGCATAGCCCGGCACCGGGCGATTGAAGAGCAACTGGTCGAAGGTCAGCTCCCCCTGGAAGATGTTGCCCTCGGTCAGCCCGACCTCGGCCTCAAGCTCGCGCGGGGTGCGGACCTCCATATGCAGGATCAGGTCGCGGAAGCCCGGCGCATAGGTCTCGATCTGGTCGATGCAGGTTCTGGCAAAGGCGTCGCGGTCGGCATCGGTCCAGTCGTGGCCGTCGATCTTCGGCGGCGCGTATTGCACGAAACAGGACATGAAATGCTTGCCCGGCGGCGCCATCGTCGGGTCGATCATCGTCGGGATCATCAGGTCCTGGAACGGGTCGCGGCTGAAATGCCCGGCTTTCCAGTCGTCATAGGCGCGTTCCATCCGCTCGATGGAATCGGTGAAATGCAGATCGCCCTTCACGAAGGGCGCGCCGTCGGGCAGCGCGGTGAAACGCGGTGCCGCATCGAGCGCGATGTTGAGCTTGCCGGAGGAGCCGCGCGTCTTGAAGGCGCGGATGCGCTTGACGAAGGCGGGCGGCAGGTCCTGTTCATCGACGTGGCGCAGGAAGGTGCGCTTTGCGTCCATGTTCGACACGACGCGCCGGGCCGCGATCTCGTCGCCGTTCGACAGGACGACGCCGGTGCTGCGGCCGTTCCTGACCACGATCTTCTCGACGCCATGCCCGACGCGGAGTTCCCCGCCCGCCGCCTGAAGGGACGCGGCGAGCGCCCTGGTGATCGATCCCATCCCGCCGCGGGCAAAGCCCCAGGCGCCGACATTGCCATCCACATCGCCCATTGCGTGATGCAGAAGCACATAGGCCGTGCCGGGCGACATCGGCCCCAGCGCGGTGCCGATGATCGAGGCAACGGCCTGATAGGCCTTGATGACCGGAGTCTCGAAGTATTCATCGAGGAAGTCGCTGATCGACATCGTCCAGAAGCGGATCATGTCGTACATCCGGGCCTCGCTCAGCCCGAACATCTGCTTGCCGAGCCAGGCCAGTTCCGCCAGGTCGCGCGGCCGGAAGGACGCCGGATCGGGCGGCGTGCGCAACAGCATCGGCCGGATGAACCGGCAATGGCGCAGCACGTCGCGGGCGTAGCGGTCATAGGCCTCGGCGTCGCGGGGCGAGTGGCGGGCCAGTTCACGGCGGTTCGCGTCATGGTCGCGGAACATGCCGAGATAGCCACCCTGCTGCGTCAGCACGGCCCCGCCCTCGTAGGGCAGGACCTGAAGCCCATGCTTCGGCAATTCAAGATCCCGCATGATCTCGGGCCGGAAAAGGCTGCTTACATACGAGCAGTTGGAATAGGTGAAGCCGGGATGCAGTTCGCGGCTGACCGCCGCGCCGCCGATCCAGTCGTTCTTCTCGACGACACAGACGGTCATGCCGGCGCGGGCGAGATAGGCAGCCGTCACCAGCCCGTTATGGCCCGCCCCGACGATGACCGCATCGTAGATCATGCGCGCTTCGCTTCGTCCTCGACGTGCTGAAGTGTCAGGTCTACCGCAGTCTCGATGGCCTTGAGTGTCTCGGCGAGGCAAGTCTCATCCAGCCCGTGGGCTTCGCACATGAACCACGGCTCACGCGAGTCCGGCTCCACGATGATGCCGAGGTCATGCAGGTAATAGGCCAACTGGTCGTAGAAACTGTAGTCCGAGGTCTTCCAGGCGCGATAGTTGTCGGGTGGCGTTTCGGCAAAGAAGGTGCCGAACATCGACGGGTGGCCGCTGAAGGAATGGGTGATCTTGCGGTTGCGCAGGATCGCCGAAAGGCCTGACTTCAACCGCTCGCCATAGCGCGCCAGCGTGTCGAGCGCGGGCGTCTCGTCAAGGATGCGCAGACATTCCTCGGCGGCGGCAAGGCTGACCGAGTGGGCGGTATAGGTGCCACCGTGCGAGGCGCCGCCGAAGCGGAAGGTGCGCATGACCTTCTCGCGCCCGGCGACCACCGAGATCGGATAGCCGTTGGCCACCGCCTTGGCGAAGGTCGTGATGTCCGGCGTCACGCCAAGGAGACCCTGCACACCGCCCTTGCCGACGCGGAACCCGGTCTTGACCTCGTCAATGATGAGAAGGACGCCGTACCGGGTACAAAGCTCGCGGGCCAGCTTCACATAGTCCGCCCGCGCGCTGATGCCGCAGCAATTGCCCTGAATCGGCTCGATCAGCATCGCGGCAAGACTGTCGCCGTGCTTGCGGAAGGTGCCCTCCAGCCGCTCGCAGTCATTCATCGGAACCAGATGCGCGAGTTCCTTCAAGGTCATCGGGATGCCCTTGCCGTAGGCGACCACCTGCGGGTCGCCATTCGAGGTCGGGTTCCAGTCCTCGACGTTGGCCATCCACATCGCGGCGTCGAAGAGACCATGATAGCCGCCTTCGACCAGAAGATAGCTGTCTCGCCCGGTATAGGCGCGGGCAAGCCTGAGGGCGGCCATCACCGCCTCGGTTCCGGAATTGCAAAAGCGCACCAGATCGACCGAGGGCACCATCTTGGCGATCCGTTCGGCGACCGCCAGCTCGCGCTCGGTCGAGAGCGCAAAGACGCCGCCGACCTCGATCCCCTTGCGCGCTGCCGCATCGACCCTGTCGTCGCCGTAGCCGAGGATCGCCGGACCGTAGCCGAGCCGGTAATCGATGTAGGCATTGCCGTCGATGTCCCACAGGCGGCCGCCCTTGCCATGATCGACATAGATCGTCCGATCGTCGCCCCAATAGCGGAATGTCGAGGACACCCCGAGTGGCAGGCGCGTCAGCGCACGCGCATACTGGGCGTTGGATTTCGAGAGATCGCGGTGCGGAAGGGCTGGCATGGGGCGTCCTGGGTTCCATTCGGGATGAGGACATGCTCGCAGAGTTCTGATTGAACTGTCAATCAAAATGAAATGAGTTACGTTTTCGAAGAGTTCGGCTATGAGTCGGCCAAAGGTGAGACGGGCATGATCGAAGGCGAACAGGACACACGCGGCGAAGGCCGCCGAAAGCTCAGCCGCGAGGCGCGGCAGGTGCAGCTTATCGAGGCGACCATCACGACATTGGCCACACACGGCTATGCGCGCATCACGATGGGCGAGGTCGCGCGCGCAGCGGGCCTGTCGCATGGTCTGGTCAACTTTCACTTCGAGACGAAGGAAAAGCTGCTGTCGGCGACGCTGCGTTATCTCTCTGACGAATATCGCGAAAACTGGCAGGGCGCTATCGAGGCGGCGCCTCCGGGCGCACCCGAGCAGATCGCGGCGATGCTGCGCGCCGATTTCGATCCGAAGATATGCACCTCGGATCGTCTCTCGGCCTGGTGTTCGTTCTGGGGTGAGGCCCAGAGCCGCCCGATGTATCAGGATCATTGCAGCTCGAATGATCTCGCCTACACCAGCACCCTGGAATCGCTCTGCCAGCGGATGAACGATGAACATGGCTATGCCTGGAATGCGGCCCGCGCCGCGCGGGTGATCAGGGTCACGACCGAAGGCGTCTGGTTCGACCTGATGACGATGTCCAATCCCTACAGTCACGACGAGGCGCTGGCCACCGTCTGGGCCTGTGCCGCCGCCTTCTTTCCACGTCATTTCGGGGCGGACGGGCTTATCTCCGCATAAGCCCTGCCCCGATGGTCAGGTCCAGGCAACGCGCCGCGCCGCGTCGATCAGCGCGGTAAGGACCGGCGTGTAAGGCTCCCGGAACGCCGCGATCAGCCCGACGGTATGATGCGCCTCCGGTTCGCGGATCGGGATCGCTCGCAGTCCGGCGCTGCCGGTGTGCATGTCGCTGAGCGTCTGCGCGACGATCGAGGCCCAGCGCCCGGTAGCGACATGCGAGATGAGCGCGATGGTCGAATTGGATTCGACCCGCGCCCGTGCGACTGCCCCCGCCTCGGTCAGATGCTGGTTGATGATGCGGCGGTTCTGCATGTCGCCGGTCAGAAGACACAGCGGCAGTTCCGCCACCGCAGCCCAGGAGATTGCCGCAAGCTTGGCCTCGGGCCGCGTCTCATGTACCAGAAGGCGGTAGCTTTCGCTGTAGAGCGGCACCAGTGTCACGCGGCCAAGGGGTTCATTGTCGAGATAGGTGATCCCGGCGTCGAGTTCGAGCCGGTCGATCCCTTCGAGGATCTCGATCGAGGTGCGAGACAGGATCGTCAGGTCCACATTCGGATTGCGGTCGAGGAACGGGACCGTCAGGCGGGCTGTCGCCGGCAGCGCCGTCGGGATCACCCCGATCCGAAGCTTGCCCGACACACCGCGTTTCAGGGCCCGCATCTCCTCGCGCAGCGTCCGCGCGTCGCCGACGATCCGCAGCGCCCAGTCGAGCACGCGCTGGCCCTCGGGCGTCAGGCCCTGAAAGCGCGAGCCGCGAAACACAAGCTGAACGCCGAGCTGATCCTCAAGCTGGCGGATCGCCGAGGACATCGAGGGCTGCGTCACCCCCAGAGTCTGTGCTGCCCGGCCGAAGTGCCGTTCATTGGCGAGGGCGATGAACATTTCAAGTTTGTCGATCATGCCGGCGAGCCTACAGGTGGTGCGATTCCCGTGGAAGGCGCGAATGCTATTGCCGCCCGGAATGCTGCCCACTACATCACGTCCATGATCAGAATTCCCTTCCTGTCCGTCAGGGCGCCGAAAGTCTCCGTCATCCGTCTGCAGGGCACGATCGCCTCGGGCGGGCGCTTCGGGTCCGGCCTGAACGACGCGACCCTCGGTCCGGTGATCGAACGCGCGTTTCAGAAAAAACCTGCGGCGGTGGCGCTGGCCATCAACTCGCCCGGTGGATCGGCCGCACAATCGTCGCTGATTGCGGCGCGTATCCGGCGGCTCGCGGATGAGAAATCGGTGCCGGTCCACGCCTTTGTCGAGGATGTCGCGGCTTCGGGTGGCTACTGGCTCGCCACTGCGGCGGATGACATCTGGGTTGATGAAACCTCCATCGTCGGCTCGATCGGGGTGATTTCGGCGGGCTTCGGCTTTGCCGATCTGATCGGGCGATACGGGGTTGAGCGACGGGTGCATACTGCGGGCAAGTCGAAAAGCTTCCTCGACCCCTTCCGGCCCGAGAAGGACGAAGATGTGGCGCGGCTTCATGCCATCCTTGAGCCGCTGCATGCGCGATTCAAGGACCAGGTCGCTGCCCGCCGCGGGGCGCGGCTTGCGCAGGATCGTGACCTATTCGACGGCACCGTCTGGGTCGGACGCCAGGCGGTCGCGCTCGGCCTCGTGGATGGCTGCGCGCATATGGTGCCGAAGCTCAAGGCGCTTTACGGCGACAAGGTGCGGCTCATGCCCTACGGTGTCAGGAAGTCGATCCTTCAGCGCTTCGGGGCGCGGCTTGTCGCGGATACCATCGCCGGTATCGAAGACCGCGCCCTCTGGTCGCGGTTCGGGCTCTGACGCATGGTCAAGGTCATCAGCCTCTTTCTCATCGCGATGGCCGTGCTGGCGCTCTTCGGCCGCCTGCGCCTGCCCGGCGGCAAACGCGGGTCAACAAAGCGTCTGGCCGCCACCCGTTGCGCCCATTGCGGCAAGCCGCAGATCGGGACCGGCCCCTGCGATTGCCGGACCAAGCCATGACCGCGGGCAAGGCTCTCGTCACCGGCGCGGCGCGCCGTCTTGGCCGCGAGATGGCGCTCTATCTTGCGCGCCGCGGCTACGATGTGGCCTTCCACTATGCGTCGTCGCAGGATGAGGCCGAAGCCGCCGCCGC
>JBGSNN010000441.1:0-1909 GCA_041739655.1 Albidovulum sp.
GATGATGCGCAGCGCCTCGTTTCCGGCCGGGCGCGTCGCTTGCATCCGCGCGATCAGGCCCGCCGCCGCCTTGTCGCGATGGCCGCCGCAGAGCGCCAGCATGTAGTTCAGATCGGCGAAGGCAAGGCAGCCATCGCTCGCGCGCTTTTCCGACAGGACGGCAAGCTCTTCCCAACGGTCGCCGACCGGCACCCCTTCGAGCTCCAGTCGCGACAGGAGCGAGGCGGCATTCGAGATGTCGCGGTAGTCGTCAGTCTTGTCGGCGCGGATGTCGGCATCGTAGAGCGCCAGCGCGATGTCATACTCACCAAGGTCGAGATGCATCAGCGCGCGGTGCCACCAGACATGATAGCGAAAGTTGTGGCAATGCGACCATGAGCCTTCGCGCCCGATCAGCCAGTCCAACCCGGCGCGGGCGCGGCCGGTCATGTCATAGACATGCGCCACGGCGTGCAGACCCCAGGCGTCATCGGGGGCAAGCTCGACGCCTTCACGGCCGATGCGTTCGGCCTCGGCGAAGGCGCCGGTCTCCTCGAGTGAGAAGGCGTGACAGCCCATCATATAGCCGCGCGCGGGGTGATCGTCCCACGCCGCCAGTGCCCCCTCGACCGAGGCGCGCATGGCATCGGGGCGGCCCATCACGAAATGGATGGCGTGGATCATCTTCATCGTCAGGGCATCGCGGGGGTTCAGCGTCAGCACCACCTGCAGCCGCGCCGAGGCGCGTGTGGGCCTGCCATTCAGCCAGTCGCCCAGGGCATGGACGAACGCGATCTCGCGCATCGTCGCGGGCGCCGCTTGCAGAGCCGCCGCATAGGCTTCGCGCGCGACCGGCACCATCTCGGCCCGGCCCAGCAGCAGGCAGGACAAGCCGCGAATGGCCTGGCCGAGGGCAAAGTCCGGCGCCGCCGCCAGCACCCGGTTCAGGTTGGGCGCGGTTGCCGCCGCATGGGACAGGATGCCAAGGATCACCTTGTTCCAGTCGCCGATCACCTCGGCAGGAAGGGACGTGGGCATTCCGCTCAGATCATCGGACAGGGACATGGGCTAGCCTTTCGCAGTCATGAATAGGCTGCGTGCCGGAAAGGTCGCACAGCCGGTCTCGTTATGCCGTTCGCGCATCGCGCTGGCTTTGTTACGGGGTCCGCCAATCATGTCAGCGACCTCACGGCCACTTTACCTGTGGCACAGGTGTTGAAACCTGCCGGGCCGGCAGCATCAATCTGGGCGACATCCGCGCGGTGGTCGCCCCGAAGGTGAGCCTCGGCCCCCGGCGCCATGTCGGCATGGTGTCCCTTGGATGCAGTCATCATCAGAAGGCACCATCATAGGCGCGGCGCGGAATCCGGGCGGCGATCAGGGTAAAGGTGGACCGCGCGAGGGCATCTGTCGCCTCGGCGGCCAGCGCGCGGGCATCCGAAACGGCAACTCCATGGCCACCGAAGGCCCGGGCGAGGGCGGTGAAATCGGTGCCTGACCCGTTGCCGCCGAAATCGACCCCGAGGTTCGGGCGTTTGGTGCCGCGCTGCTTCAACTCGATCAGCGACAGGCTGTCATCGACCAGCACGCAGATCACGACCGGCAGGCTTTGGGCGGCCAGCGTGGCAAGTTCGCCCGCGCCCATTTCCAGCCCGGCATCCCCGACAAACGCCACCACCGGGGCGTCTGGCCGCCCGATTCTGGCCCCGGCGGCAAGCGGCACGGCACAGGCCATGGTGCAGAGGCCCGAGGATTGCAGCATCAGCCGCGGCGCGGGACAGTCCCACATCTGGCTGAGCAGGATGCGGTGGGCGCCGCTGTCTGCGGTGATCACGGTGTCAGGCGGCATGACCGCGCGCAGGGTGGCGAAGACCTGATGCGGGCCCCAGCGGTCGCCGACGGCAAAGGCGGCCTTGAGCGCCGCGCGGGC
>JBGSNN010000453.1:0-2321 GCA_041739655.1 Albidovulum sp.
CCGACGCCCGGCGGCGCGGCACCGATCGCGGCATCGAGATCGGCCACCCGCACCACCCAGTTGCTGAGCCGCGGGGTGCCCTGAAACTGGTCGAGCCGGAACCAGCGCGGATGCGGCGGTGCCGGCTGATCCGGTTCGGCCGCGATGATCTCAAGATATTCGCCCGGCCCGAGCCGCAGCAGCCGGTTGTGCGTCGCCATCAGCGGATGCCGCCCACCGGGTTCGGTCGGCACACCAAAGAGATCGTCGATCCATGCCGCACCCGCTTCAAGCCGCGCGGCGGAAACCACAAGATGATCGAGAGCGGCCATTCGGTCTCCTTCCGCAGCTTTCGGGCGTTTGAAGGTTGACATCCCGCGCCCTGCCCCCAATTTCAAGCCGATTGACAAGAAAAAACAGGAATTCCACATGAGCCTTGCCCGCGCCCTCGACCGCTTCTTCCGACACGATGCAGCCGGGGGGATCGTCCTGATGGCGGCGGCCGTCCTTGCCCTCATCGTCGCGAATTCGAGCCTCTCGGACGGCTATCACGCGCTCCTGCTCAAGAAATTCTCGGTGCTGCTTGATGGCGAGGGGCTTTCGAAGCCGCTGATCCTCTGGATCAACGATGGCCTGATGGCGATCTTCTTCTTCCTGATCGGAATGGAACTGAAGCGCGAAATGCTGGAAGGCAAACTGAAGAACCCGCGCGATGTGCTGTTGCCGGGCATGGCGGCGGTCGGCGGCATGGCGGTGCCGGCGCTGGTCTATCTTGCGTTCAACTGGTCCGATCCCGTGCTGCGCGGTGGCTGGGCTATTCCCGCCGCGACCGACATCGCCTTTGCCGTCGGCGTGCTCGCACTCCTCGGCAAGCGGGCGCCGGTCGCGCTCAAGGTGTTCCTGCTGACGCTCGCCATTCTCGACGATCTCGGCGCGATCCTGGTGATTGCGCTGTTCTATACGAGCGAGCTGCATCTTTCCTATCTGCTCCTGGCGCTCGCGCCGATCGCGGGCCTTTACTGGCTCAACCGGACCGGAACCCACCGCATCGCCCCGATCGTTCTACTCGGCACGATCCTGTGGGTGCTGGTGCTGAAATCCGGGGTCCACGCGACGCTGGCCGGTGTGCTGACCGCCTTCTTCGTGCCGCTCAAGGACAAATACGGCAAGTCGCCGCTTCATTCGGTCGAGGATGCGCTCTCGCCCTATGTGCTGTTCCTGATCGTGCCGATCTTTGCCTTCGCCAATGCCGGCGTGGTGCTCCAGGGCATGGCGCTGTCCGACCTCTTCGCCCCGCTGCCGCTCGGCATCGCCGCGGGTCTGGTGATTGGCAAGCAGGTGGGTGTCTTCGGGACCACATGGCTGCTGGTCAAGGCGGGCTGGGCACGCTTGCCGCATGACGTCACATGGACGCACATCTATGGACTCGCCTGTCTGGCCGGGATCGGCTTCACCATGTCGCTCTTCATCGGCGGGCTGAGCTTCAGCGATGCGGCCCATATGAACGCGGTGCGCATGGGCGTCCTCAGCGGCTCGGTCGTCTCGGCCATCCTCGGCTACACGCTGCTCTACTTCGCGGCGCCGCACGCCAGCGCCGCAGAGGGGTCCGGCGCGGGTCAACCCGCTGCCTCCACCGGCCATCACTGAGCGGACGGCCCCGCGCGTCGGCCTCATGTCCGGTGCGCGGGGTACCACGGTCAGGCCTTGCGGGCTGCCCGGATCAGCCCAAGGATATCCTTGGCGGCGGCAGGAATGTTGGTTCCCGGCCCGAAGATCGCCTTGACCCCGGCCTGTCGGAGATAGTCGTAATCCTGCTGCGGAATGACGCCGCCACAGATCACGAGAATGTCCCCGGCCCCCTTTTCCTTCAGCGCCGCGATCAGCTTCGGCGCCAGGGTCTTGTGGCCGGCCGCCTGCGACGAGATGCCGACGACATGCACATCATTGTCCACGGCGTCCTGCGCCGCCTCTTCCGGCGTCTGGAAGAGCGGCCCCACGTCCACGTCAAAGCCGATGTCGGCGAAGGCGGTGGCGATCACCTTGGCCCCGCGATCATGGCCGTCCTGGCCCATCTTCACGACCAGCATCCGCGGCCGACGGCCCTCCTCCTCGGCGAAGGCCGCGACATCCTTCTGGATCGCCGCAAAGCCCTCGTCGCCTTCGTAGGCCGCGCCATAGACACCGGCGAGCGTCTTCACCTCGGCCCGGTGACGGCCAAACACCTTTTCCATCGCCATGCTGATCTCTCCCACCGATGCCCGCGCGCGCGCGGCCGCAACGGCCGCTTCCAGAAGGTTGCCGCCCTCGCGCGCGGTCCGTTCGAGCGCGTCCAGCGCCGCCGC
>JBGSNN010000011.1:0-5341 GCA_041739655.1 Albidovulum sp.
CCCGGTGCCTGCCGCCGCCCTGCGCGCGCCGGTCCCGGCCGAGGATGCCGCCCGCGAGGAACGGGTCAAGATGACGCGCCTGCGCGCCACCATTGCCCGCCGCCTCAAGGACGCGCAGAACACCGCCGCGATGCTGACCACCTACAACGAGGTGGACATGTCCGGCATCATGGCGCTTCGCAATGAATACAAGGACGCGTTCGAGAAGAAGCACGGCGTCAAGCTTGGCTTCATGTCCTTCTTCGTCAAGGCCTGCACCCACGCGCTGAAGGAAGTGCCCGAGGTCAACGCCGAGATCGACGGCGGCGATGTGGTCTACAAGAGCTACGTCCACATGGGCGTCGCGGTCGGCACGCCCTCGGGCCTTGTGGTTCCCGTTGTGCGAGACGCCGACCAGATGGGCTTTGCCGCGATCGAGAAGAAGATCGCCGAACTGGGCATCCGCGCCCGCGACGGCAAGCTCAGCATGGCCGAGATGCAGGGCGGCAGCTTCACCATCTCGAACGGCGGCGTCTATGGCTCGCTGATGTCCTCGCCGATCCTCAACCCGCCGCAATCGGGCATCCTCGGGATGCACAAGATCCAGGACCGCCCGGTGGTCGTCGGCGGCCAGATCGTCATCCGCCCGATGATGTATCTGGCGCTGAGCTACGATCACCGGATCGTGGACGGCAAGGGGGCGGTGACGTTCCTTGTGCGGGTGAAGGAAGCGCTGGAAGACCCGAGGCGGCTGTTGATGGATTTGTGAAATGCAGGTGGGCGACCTCACAAGGAATTGGACTGACGCACTTTCGACAATGTCAGTGGGGTCGCTTGCCATCATCATTCCATTGGTGACACGCGTAAACCCTGACGGGTCGATGAGTATCTCTGTTGGAAGCGTAAGAGACTTCTTTCAAGCCTTGGAGGGCTCAGGGCAAGCAACGGCAATTGTGGCATCAGTATTTTTGGTTGGACTTGCGCTCCTCGTAGGTTCTTGGTTGATGCAGGTTGGTGAGTTTGTGTCGATTCTTCCAGATTTTAAGGACGGACGAAGTAGAGTTCGGAAGCGATTAGCCGCAGTTGAGAGCAATCCCGCACTCTTGATGATCTTTAGCGGTGCATACTCCGCATCTCGCCTCTTCTGTGGCTTTGGTGCTCTCATGTTCTTGGTCGGCATTCTCCTAATCGGTCTTGGTGCCGCCAACGCTGCGTTGGGACCACCGCTGCTGGGCTTAACGGCCATTTCTTATGGCGCAACCAGTTGTCTTATCTTCTCTCGATGGTCTTTCACCTATCTCGACTGGATAGTGTCAGGTGATTTGCGGACCTAAGACTTCTTGAATCCTTCGGCCCTTCCGTTGCGCCAAAACGCACCCTACCCCGGACCCCACATGACCCAACCTCTCTCCCCCTCCACCCAAAGCGCCTCCCCTCCCCCTCGTGGGGAGGGGCTGGGGGTGGGGGGTCGCCGAGGGAACGATCCCTCCGAACTCGCCACCCTTCCCCACGCCCCGGCGCACGCCGGGGCCCCGCTCGCTTCCACGCAACCCATCGGGGTCCCGGCGTGCGCCGGGACGTAACGTGACACCTAAGCAGGACCATCCCCATGCACCTCATCGTCCACTACACCACCGGCGGCTTCGACGCCTGGAAGGCGGACTATGACGCGCATTCGGAGGCCCGCGACGCTGCCGGGCTGACCATGCTCCAGATGTGGCGCGATGCCGACGATGCCAACCGTGTCGCCATCCTGTTCGAAGCGCATGACCGCGCCCGCGCCGAGGCTTGGATCAAGACAGAGACGGCCCTCCGGGGCGCCACCTCCGCGCAGTTTCTCAGAACGGCATGAGCAAGCCCGCGCATCCGAACGCACAGCCCCCAAAGGACCAACGCTTGACCCTCCGCCCCCACCGTTGCACCCTCGCCACAGTCTCAGTTGGAAAGGCGGCGTCCCATGCCCAGTGAACTGAACATCCTCGCACTCTACGGGCTTTACACCGCGCTCATCCTTCTGGCGCAGGTGACGGGCGCGATGGGGCAGCTCGGCATGGGCTATCTGCTCTCCTCGCGCGACGAACACCGCACCCTCACCGGCATCACCGCGCGGCTCGACCGGGCGCTGACGAACTCGATCACCGCGATGGCGCTTTTTGCGCCCGCGATCCTGATCCTCGCCCACCGGGACGCCTTCGGTCACGGTACGCTGGCCGCCGCGCAGGCCTTTCTCGGCGCCCGGGTGCTGTACGTTCCGGCCTACGCGCTTGGACTGACGGGGGTGCGGACATTGTTCTGGCTGATCGGCTTTGCCGCCACGGTGGCGCTCTATCTCATGGCGCTGATGACATGACGCCTGAGCTGACTGCCCTCGGGCTCGCGGCGCTGCTGCAATATGTGCAGTACCTGCTGTTCGCGGTCCCCGCCAACATGGAACTCGGCACCGGCTACACCACCTCGCCGCGCGACCGGCCGCCCTCGCGCCCGTTGTCGGTCACGACCGGGCGGATGCAGCGGGCGATGAACAACCATTTCGAGGGGCTTATCCTCTTTACCATCGCGGTCGTGGTGGTGACCCTCTCGGGCCAGTCGAGCAGCGTCACCACCGGCTGCGCCTGGCTCTATCTTGCCGCCCGCATCCTCTACATTCCCGCCTATGGTCTTGGCTGGCGCCCCTGGCGTTCGGCGATCTGGAGCATCGGCTTTTTCGCAACCGCGGCGATGATCGTCGCCGCATTGATATGACCACGCGTCGGCACGGACTGTGCGCGCCTTGCCCGCGCGATGTGCGACGCCAGAATCCGAAGGAACAGACCCATGGCTGACTTTGATGTGATCGTGATCGGCGCTGGCCCCGGCGGCTATGTCTGCGCCATCCGCTGCGCGCAACTGGGGCTGAAGGTGGCCTGCGTCGAGGGCCGCGAGACGCTCGGCGGCACCTGCCTTAACGTCGGCTGCATCCCCTCCAAGGCGCTTCTCCATGCCAGCCACATGCTGCACGAGAGCCATGAGAACTTCGCGAAGATGGGCCTCATGGGCGGGGCACCCACGGTCGATTGGGCGAGGATGCTCGCCTACAAGGACGATGTCATCGGACAGAACACCAAGGGCATCGAGTTTCTCTTCAAGAAGAACAAGGTCACCTGGCTGAAGGGCTGGGGATCGATCCCCGCGGCAGGCAAGGTGAAGGTCGGGGACGAGGTTCATTCGGCCAAGACCATCATCATCGCCACCGGGTCCGAACCATCCTCGCTCCCCGGTATCGAGATCGACGAGAAGACGGTCGTGACCTCGACCGGCGCGCTCACCCTGCCCAAGGTTCCGAAGTCGATGGTGGTGATCGGTGCCGGCGTCATCGGGCTTGAAATGGGCTCGGTCTATGCCCGCCTCGGGACCGAGGTGACGGTCGTCGAATACCTTGACGCGATCACGCCGGGCATGGATGCAGAGGTTCAGAAAACCTTCCAGAGAATTCTCGCGAAACAGGGGCTTAAATTCATCCTCGGCGCCGCCGTTCAGGGCGTCACGAAAGCCAAGGGCAAGAACACCGTCAGCTACAAGCTGCGCAAGGACAACAGCGAGGCGACAATGGACGCCGAGGTGGTGCTGGTCGCGACTGGGCGCAAACCCTACACCGACGGCCTCGGGCTCGACGCGCTCGGGGTCGAGATGGAGCCGCGCGGCCAGATCAGGATCGACGCCCAGTGGCGCACCAATGTCCCCGGCATCCACGCCATCGGCGATGCCGTCGTCGGCCCGATGCTGGCGCACAAGGCCGAGGACGAAGGCATGGCCGTCGCCGAGGTGGTGGCGGGCAAGCACGGCCACGTCAACTATGGCGTCATCCCCGGCGTGATCTACACCACGCCCGAGGTCGCCTCGGTCGGAAAGACCGAAGCGCAACTGAAGGACGAAGGCCGGGCCTACAAGGTCGGCAAGTTCTCGTTCATGGGCAATGGCAGGGCCAAGGCGGTGTTTCAGGGCGAGGGCTTCGTCAAGATCCTCGCCGACAAGGACACCGACCGGGTGCTTGGCGCGCACATCATCGGCCCTGCGGCGGGCGATCTCATTCACGAGATCTGCGTCGGCATGGAATTCGGTGCGGCGGCGCAAGACATCGCCCTGACCTGCCACGCGCACCCGACCTTCTCGGAAGCGGTGCGCGAGGCGGCGCTGGCCTGCGGCGACGGGCCGATCCACGCGTAAAGTATTGAAAACGCGAGGGCTTCCGCGACGGGCGCGATATTTCCATGTCGCGGCGTCCGGGCAGTCCGCGCGGAGATCTCAGGTCTGAAGGTGGCGCAGCCCCTGCGTCACATCGGTCCTGACGGCAAGCCGCAGCGCCGGTTCATCCCCGGCCTTCAATGCGGCAAGGATCATCCGATGCGTCGATGGCGGTTCGCTGCGGTTCAGCCGGGCATAGACCACCCGCATGGTCGGGCCGAGTTGCAGCCAGACGGTCTCGGCGATGGCCAGCATCGCAGGCGCCTGTGCCCGCAGGTAGAGCGTCCGGTGAAATTCGAGATTGGTTCGGATGTAGGCGACCGCGTCGCGTTTCACCACCGCCTCGGCGTTCAGCATGTTGATCGCCTGCAACCGCTCGATCAACGCAAGGTGGGCACGCGGCAGCGCCCGGCTTGCAAGTTCTGTCTCGATGAGGGCGCGCAGGGTCGCCAGCTCCTCCATCCGTTCGTTCGACAGGTCCGGCGTCGTCACCCGGCCCGAGGAGGACAGCGTCAGCGCCCCCTCCGCCGCGAGCCGCCGCAGGGCCTCGCGCGCCGGCGTCATCGACACGCCGAAGGTCTTCGCCAGCCCCCGCACCGTCAGCGACTGACCGGGCGACAGTTCCCCGTGCATGATCTGCTGGCGCAGGGTCCGATAGACGCGGTCATGGGCCGCGAGCCCGGCATCGAGAGGTCGGTTCTGCGTCAACATGGCTGATCCAACTCCCAAACCCGCCGCGCCATCACTCCGCGACGTCGAAATCAAGGCGCTGAAGCTCATTCCCGTGGGTCCGCAGCCAGCGCCGGTGACGCTGATAGTCCGGCATCAGGCCTGACACCACGGCCCAGAACGCGGGCGAATGGTTCATCTCGACCAGATGCGCAACCTCATGGGCGGCAACATAGCGCAACACCTCCGGCGGCGCCATGATGAGCCGCCAACTGTACATGAGACGCCCGGCTTGCGTGCAGGACCCCCAGCGCGATCGGGTGTCGCGCAGCGCGATGCCCTCGATCCGGCGATCAAGCGCGAGCGCCATGCGCTCGCTCTCGCTCTGCAACCGCTGCCGGGCCGCGAGCTTGAGGAATGCCACCACCCTTGCGCCGACCCGCGCCGGGTCCTGCGGCACCAGAAGGGCGTC
>JBGSNN010000038.1:0-2493 GCA_041739655.1 Albidovulum sp.
GTGGCCGACGCGCATCTTGCCGCCGGCAGCGCGGGCGACAGGCCGAAGGCGGTCAGCGTCGAGGCGGCGCCGATGCGGCCGGTCTGGATCATGCCTGAGGGTGCGTCGAAGGACCTGCGCGCCAAGATGTGGCTCGACTACCAGAACGACGTGAAGGTGTCCGACGTGCAGCTTGCCGCGCGCGAGGGTTACGAGAGCGTCGAGCATACCAAGCGCTACACCACGCTCGGCATGGCGACAGATCAGGGTAAACTGAGCAATATCAATGGTCTTGCGGTACTTTCTGATGCGCTGCATCAGGCAATCCCTGCGACCGGCACCACCACCTTCCGGCCGCCCTACACCCCGATCAGCTTTGGCGCCATCGCCGGCGAGGCGCGCGGCCCGATCTTCCAGCCGCTGCGCCGCACGCCGATGCACGACTGGCACGAGACCCACGGCGCGCATTGGGAGCCGGTCGGCCAGTGGCGCCGACCCTATTGTTACCTGCGCCATGGCGAGGGGGTGCAGGATGCGGTGCACCGCGAAATCCGCAGCGTGCGCAACGCGGTCGGCCTTCTTGATGCCTCGACGCTCGGCAAGATCCTCGTCAAGGGTCCGGACGCGGGCCGCTTTCTCGACATGCTCTACACCGGCATGATGTCCACGCTGCCCGTGGGCAAGTGCCGCTATGGCCTGATGTGCAGCGAGAACGGCTTTCTCTCGGACGATGGCGTAGTCGTGCGTCTGACCGAGGATACCTGGCTTTGCCACACGACCACCGGCGGCGCCGAGCGCATCCATGCGCATATGGAAGACTGGCTGCAATGCGAGTGGTGGGACTGGAAGGTCTATACCGCCAACGTCACCGAGGAATATGCGCAGGTTGCAATTGCCGGCCCCAACGCGCGGAAACTGCTTGAGAAACTCGGTGGCGTGGATGTCTCGAAAGAGGCCTTCCCCTTCATGGAATGGCGCGCCGGCACGCTCGGCGACTTTCGCGCCCGGATCTACCGCATCTCCTTCTCGGGCGAGCTTTCCTACGAGGTCGCGGTCCCGGCCAGCGATGGCGGCGCGTTCTGGGAGGCGCTGCTGGCGGCAGGTGAGGAGTTTGGCGTAACCCCTTACGGCACAGAGGCAATGCACATCATGCGGGCCGAGAAGGGCTTCATCATGATCGGTGATGAGACGGACGGCACGGTGATCCCGCAGGACTTGAACCTCGGCTGGGCAATCTCGAAGAAGAAGCCCGACTACCTCGGCAAGCGGGCGCAGGAACGATCCTTCATGGCCAGCCCCGACCGCTGGAAGCTTGTGGGGCTCGAGACGCCCGACGGCAGCGTGATCCCCGACGGCGCCTATGCGGTGGCCGAGGGGGTGAACGCCAACGGTCAGCGCAACGTGCAGGGCCGCGTGACCTCGACCTATTTCTCGCCGACGCTTGGCAAGGGAATCGCCATGGGCCTTGTGAAGCACGGCCCCGAGCGGATGGGCGAGATGCTCGACTTCCCGGTGGAGAACGGCAGGATCGTCAAGGCACGGATCGTTGATCCGGTCTTCTACGACAAGGACGGGGACAAGCAGAATGTCTAAGGCTGTCAGTGCCCTGGGGGGCGTGTCTTACACCGGCTTCGCTGTGGTGGCCGAGGCCGGGCTCAGGGGCATGATCACCCTGCGCGGCGATCTTGGCTCGGCGAAGATGAAGAAGGCGGTGAAGGCCGCGGCGGGCACCGCCGTTCCCGCGCCACGCCGCATCCTGAGCGCTGGCGACAAGGCCGCCGCCTGGATGTCGCCGGATGAACTTCTGATCCTCGTGCCCTACGGCGACGCGCAGGCAACCGTCGCGGCGCTTGAGGCCGGGCTGGCCGGCGAGCATCACCTTGTCGCCGACGTTTCCGACGCCCGCGCGGTCTTCACCATCCGGGGCGCGAAAGCGGATCAGGTGCTGAGGAAACTTTGCCCGGTGGACTTCGACACCCTCGCCGAGGGCGAAATCCGGCGCACCCGCACCGCGCAGGTCGCGGCGGCGTTCTGGCGCTCGGGGCCGGAGGAATTCACGCTGGTCTCGTTCCGCTCGGTTGCGGGTTACGTCATGGGTCTTCTCGAAACGGCCACCCGACCCGGATCTGAGCTCTTCCCGGCCTGAGGCCCCTCGGGGGCACGCTCCGGGCCCGGTCCGGGTCCGGCACCGCCGGATCAGAAGATCCCGTTCTCGCGCTGCAGGGCGCGGATGTAGGCGACGATGCTGTCCACGTCCGCGCGTGTCAGCCCCGGAACCGGCGCCATGTCACCAAACGGCCAGTGATGCGCCCGCACGCCGTTGGCGACGGCCATGTGGAACGCCTGGTCGCCGTGGTGGTTCGGCTCGTAGATCACATCGATGAGCGGCGGGCCGATGTCGGCCTTGCCGGCGCCGAGGGCGCCGTGGCAATCAGCGCATTTTGCGTCGAAGGCGCGTGCGCCGAGGACCGCATTGCCGGTGAGCGCCACGGGCCGCACGACCGCGAGGGCGTC
>JBGSNN010000041.1:0-1903 GCA_041739655.1 Albidovulum sp.
ATGAGGTCGAGGCCGGAGCCGTCCGGCAGGCCGAGATCGACGATGACCACGTTTGGCCGGTAGCATTGCAGATGCCGCTCGGCCGAACGCAGGCAATCGGCGCGCCGCAGACGGGCGCCCGAGCGCAGGCACATCAGGCGCACCGCCTCGCAGGCGAGGCGGCTGTCTTCGACCAGAAGCAGCGTGACGCCGAAGAGCGGACGATCGGCCGTGGGCGCGCGCTGGGGCAGGAGGTCTGAGAGGCTGTCGGGCATGGAACTGCTCCGCAACGGGGGATGGACGCGATGATCGAAGTAAGGCAGGCATTGCCTAACGAAGCGTGAAGCGGGTGCGGCGCAGGCGCCGCTTGCACCCCGCCTGCCATCGCCGCATAAGACGGCAAGACACAACCGGGGATTTCGCCATGATTGGACGCCTGAACCATGTCGCCATCGCGGTGCCGGATCTGGAGGCGGCCGCGGCGCAGTACCGCGACACGCTGGGCGCGACGGTCGGCGCGCCGCAGGACGAGCCGGACCATGGCGTGACGGTGGTCTTCATCGATCTGCCGAACACCAAGATCGAACTGCTGCATCCGCTCGGGGACAACTCTCCCATCGCCGCGTTTCTCGCCAAGAACCCCGCCGGCGGCATCCATCACATCTGCTATGAGGTCGCGGACATCCTGGCAGCGCGCGACCGGCTGAAGGCAACGGGCGCCCGCGTCCTCGGCACCGGGGAGCCGAAGATCGGCGCGCATGGCAAGCCGGTGCTGTTCCTCCATCCGAAGGACTTCAACGGCTGTCTCGTGGAGCTTGAACAGATATGAACCTGACCGGCGGTATCGTCCTTTTTGCGGTGATCTGGTTCATCGTCTTTTTCATCGCGCTGCAGATCCGGCCCGAAAGCCAGGCCGAGGCGGGCAAGGTTGTGCCGGGTACGCCGCCCGGCGCCCCCGCGAACGTGAAGTTGAAGCGCAAGGTGATCTGGACGACGATGATCACCATCGTGCTCTGGTCAACGATCGCCGGGGTGATCCTGTCGGGCGCGGTGACGCTGCGCGACATCGACTGGTTCGGTCGGCTCGCCCCGCTGCCGCCGACGGGCCAATGACGCCTCAGGGCTGAGGCGCGCGGTCGTCGTCGCCGAGCAACCCGTGGACGAGATGGGTGAAGGCGGCGGCCGCCAGCACCGGCACCGCGATGTTCAGGATCGGCACGGTCAGCAGGAAGGCAATGGCGACGCCGGTCAGAATGACGGCCGCGGCATTGCGCTGACGCAGCATCCGGGCGGGCTCCGCGTCCATGTGGCGCCGCGCCGCCATCTGGAAGAACTCCCGCCCCAGAAGCCAGCCATTTGCCCCGTAGAAGATGAAAGGCGCCAGCGGCCCGAGGAAGGGCGAGAGGATAAGCGTGAGCAGCGAGACCACGAGCGTCGCGCCAAGGATGCCGATCGCACCGGGGATGCTTTCGAAGAAATCCATCGCGTTGCCGGGGTGGGCGGGGTAGTGGATGTCCTCGACCATGTCGGCGACGGTTTCGGCGTAGAGCCCCGAAAACCCAGCCGCGACCGGGGCCATCAGGAAAAACCCCATGAGCGGCAGAAGCGCCAGCGAGCCCCAGGACAGGATCGCGGCGAGCGGGACGGAGCCGCCGAACGGCAGCGCCAGCGTCTCTGGCGCGAAGGCGCGCAGCGCGACGAAGGCCGCCGCCTGAAGGCCGAGGAAGATCAGGATGGTCAAGCCGACGCCCTTGGCCAGAACGCCGACGACCCGCGGCCTGAGAAGGTCCGTCCAGGCGAGGAAAAGCGCGCGGAGCATGGCCTCAGTCCGCCCAGGTGACAAGCGCTGCGACATCGGGGCGCGGGCGCTCGGGCGGCACCGCCCCCTCGGTCCCGATGTGGACAAAGCCCGCGACCCGTTCGC
>JBGSNN010000042.1:0-25244 GCA_041739655.1 Albidovulum sp.
GCCGACCATGATCACTTCGTCAATGTCGCCCTTCTTCAGGCCAGCGTCCTTCAGCGCCTGCTCGCAGGGGCCGACGGTCTTCTGGATCAGGTCCTCGACCAGGGCTTCCAGCTTGGCGCGGGAGAGCTTGATGTTGAGGTGCAGCGGGCCCGACGCATTCATCGAGATGAAGGGCAGGTTCACTTCATATTGGGTGGTGAAGGACAGTTCCTTCTTGGCCTTTTCGCCCTCTTCCTTGAGGCGCTGAAGGGCCAGCTTGTCCTTGCGCAGGTCGACGCTGTTCTCTTTTTTGAACTCGTCGGCCAGGTAGTCGACAATGCGCATGTCGAAGTCTTCGCCGCCCAGGAACGTGTCGCCGTTCGTGGACTTCACTTCAAACACGCCGTCGCCGATTTCCAGAACCGAGACGTCGAAGGTGCCGCCGCCGAGGTCGTAGACGGCGATCTTCTTGCCTTCGTTCTTCTCAAGGCCATAGGCCAGGGCGGCCGCGGTCGGCTCGTTGATGATCCGCAGGACTTCCAGGCCGGCGATCTTGCCGGCGTCCTTGGTGGCCTGACGCTGGGCGTCGTTGAAATAGGCCGGAACCGTGATGACGGCCTGCGTCACCGGCTCACCGAGATAGGACTCGGCGGTTTCCTTCATCTTCTGAAGGATGACGGCGCTGATCTGCGCCGGCGAATACTTCTCGCCCTTCACCTCGACCCAGGCGTCGCCATTGCCCGCGTTGACGATCGAGTAGGGGACAAGCTTCTTGTCCTTCTCGACCTCGGGGTCGCCGATGCGGCGGCCGATGAGGCGTTTGACGGCGAACACGGTGTTGGTGGGGTTGGTGACTGCCTGACGCTTGGCCGGCTGGCCGACGAGGCGCTCGGTGTCCGTGAAACCGACGATCGAGGGCGTGGTGCGCGCACCTTCCGAATTCTCGATCACACGCGGCTGCGCCCCGTCCATGATGGCGACGCAGGAGTTCGTTGTCCCGAGGTCAATCCCGATGACTTTAGCCATTGTAGTACCTTTCCTTCGGCGATGTGTTGGCGCCGGATCCGATTACGGCCTCTGGCGCCGATCCCTTGATTTCGGCCGGGCTCTGCCCGACCAGCTTCGTGGGGTATATAAGGAGGGCAGATTGGTGCTGCAAGCGTCGGCTGGACTCGAAAAACGGTGAAAATCCCGCAAGACCCGCCACCGTCCTCGGGCAATCCGCCCGACCGGCCCGAAGCGGTCGTGGTCGGCGGCGCGGCACTTTATCCGGGCTACCTTGCGCCGGGCGCACAGGGCCGGATCGTCGAGGATATCCGTGCCGTCGTGGCGGCGGCGCCGCTCTTTTCGCCGGTGACGCCCTACGGCAAGCCGATGACGGTGCGGATGACCTCGGCCGGGCGCTATGGCTGGCTGTCCGACCGGCGCGGCTATCGCTACAGCGCGACGCATCCCGGGGGCATGGCCTGGCCCGTGATTCCGGCGTCGGTTCTGGCGGTCTGGCGCGATCTTGTCGGGCCGGGCCGCGCGCCGGATTGCTGTCTGGTCAATTTCTATGACGGGGCCGCCCGCATGGGGCTGCACCAGGACCGCGACGAGGCGGATTTCTCGTGGCCGGTGCTGTCGATCAGCCTTGGAGACGATGCCCGCTTTCGGATCGGCGGTACCGCGCGCGGCGGCAAGACCACCGCAGTCTGGCTCCGGTCCGGGGATGTGCTGGTGCTTGGCGGCGCGGCGCGACTGGCCTATCACGGCATCGACCGGATCGCCTCCGGCACCTCGACCCTGCTGCCTAAGGGCGGGCGAATCAATCTGACGCTGCGGGTGGTTGACTAGCCTGCCCCGTCGCGCCGGACCTACTTTCCGGCGAACCAGCTGATCGAGACGCGGCGGCGCCCGTAGAACTCACCCAGGAGGCCAAGCATGAGAAGCGCGAGGCTGACGTAGACTGGGTAGAGGATCGTGGTGTTGTGCGGATAGTAGTTGATGAACGCAAAACCCCGTGCC
Organism: Albidovulum sp.; assembly: GCA_041739655.1. Taxonomy (GTDB): domain Bacteria; phylum Pseudomonadota; class Alphaproteobacteria; order Rhodobacterales; family Rhodobacteraceae; genus Albidovulum. Next base: position 1,987 of record JBGSNN010000042.1, read on the forward strand.
TGATCTATGATGTGAAAAAGCGGGTTCCAGTCGAAGAATATCAGCAGGTGATAGCTGAGCGTGTTCGCCACGAACATCTTGCCGGAAAAGATCAGGTTGGCCCGCGAATAGATCGTTGACGCAATGCCGGTCAGGGCCGGCGCCCAAGGTTTCAGCGACAGGACCAGAAGCCCCACGCAGGCGCCGCTGAACCAAGCCAGAAACACCATTGCCGCCACACCGACCGGATCGTGGATCTCCAGCGGCGTCACCGCGAGGTGATAAACGCCGAGGATGACGACCATCGACAGAACCTGCGTGTAAAGCGCAGCCAGCGCGGCAGAGGCGATGGCGATGGCCGTGGTCATCGGCGCGTGTTGCATCATCGCAGAAGCCGGACCCTCGGCCCCCGCGACCGCGCCCATCGTCTTGGTGTTGATCATGAAGGTGAAGATGCCGGTCATCAGGTAGAGGATGTAGTCGCCGCGGATCGCCATGCCCCGCATCCCGAGAATACGGGCAAGCACATAGAACACGCCGATGAAGATCAGCGTCTGGAAGATGTTGCTGACAAGCCCGATCAGCGCGTTCGAATGGCTGCGGCGCACCGAGCGCACGGTATTGTGGTAGATCAGGTCCAGCGTCCTTACCGCCGCCTGAAGCCCCGTTTGTCGCCTTTCAATCCTGAACATGCCCTGCGCCGCCTTCTGGCCGTGAGATGCAACCCAACGCGCTGAATTGCACGGAAATCTTGCCGTTCCCTTGACGTGCGAGCATAAGGGGCCGCGACCGACCGATCAACAGGGACGAAACCGAGGAGAGAGCTTTGGACTTCGATCGTCTGACCCCCGTAATCCGCCGTCTTGCGCTTGAGGCCGGGGACCGCATCATGAAGATCTACGACAGCGCCGATTTCGAGGTGCGCGCGAAATCCGACGCAAGCCCCGTCACCGCCGCCGACGAAGCGGCGGATGCGCTGATCTCCGAAGGGCTGGCCGAAGCCTTCCCCCAGACCGCGCTGGTGACCGAGGAACAGGCCGCGAGCCATGCGCAGAACGTCACAACGTTTCTGATTGTCGATCCTCTGGATGGCACCAAGGAATTCATCCAGAGACGTGGCGACTTCACGGTGAACATCGCCTATGTCGAGAACGGCGTGCCGCTGCGCGGCGTCGTCTATGCCCCGGCCAAGGGGCGTCTGTTCTATACGCTGCCCGACGGCCGCGCGGTCGAGGAGACGGCACCCTTCGACAAGGAACAGCCGGGTGAGGTCCATCCCATCACCGTCTCGGTCCCCGACAACCGCGCGCTGATGGTGGTGGCGTCGAAGTCGCACCGCGATCAGGCGACGGATGACTACATTGCGCGCTATGCGGTGCGCGACATGACCAGCGCCGGGTCGAGCCTCAAGTTCTGTCTGGTAGCGACGGGTGAGGCGGATATCTACCCGCGCCTCGGGCGGACGATGGAATGGGACACGGCGGCGGGCGACGCGGTGCTGCGCGGCGCCGGGGGCGCGATGGTCCGTTTCGACGATCATGCGCCCTTTACCTACGGCAAGCCCGGCTTCGAAAACCCTTTCTTCATCGCCTATGCGCCCGGCGTGTTGCTGGTCAAGGAATGAGCGTCCTGATCGTCATACCGGCGCGCTATGCGTCGGCGCGCTATCCCGGCAAGCCGCTGGTGGCCCTGCGGGGTGCGGATGGGCAAGCACGTACGCTGATCCAGCGCAGTTGGGAGGCGGCGACAGCGGTCGAGGGTGTGGACCGCGTGGTGGTGGCGACCGACGACGACCGCATCCGCACCGAGGCCGAGCGGTTCGGCGCCGAGGTGGTGATGACCTCGGACACCTGCCGCAACGGAACCGAGCGCTGTGCCGAGGCTTTCGACCGGCTCGGCGGCGGCCATGAGATCGTCGTCAATCTTCAGGGCGACGCGCCGCTGACGCCGCACTGGTTCGTCGAGGCGCTGGTCGCGGGTCTCAGCGCCGATCCGGTGGCGGAGGTGGCCACACCGGTCCTGCGCTGCGACGGGCGCGCGCTGAACGGGTTTCTTCAGGATCGCCGCGAGGGCCGCGTCGGCGGCACCACGGCGGTCTTCGGTCGCGACCACAAGGCGCTCTATTTCTCGAAGGAGGTGATCCCCTTCGTCGGACGCATCTATGGCGACGATGAGCCGACGCCCGTCTTTCACCATGTCGGGGTCTATGCCTACCGTCCGTCCGCGCTCGCCGCCTATCCGCGCTGGGATGCGGGGCCGCTGGAAACGCTGGAAGGACTGGAACAACTGCGCTTTCTGGAGCGCGAGAGGCCCGTGCTCTGCGTCGAGGTCGAATCGCGCGGCCGACAGTTCTGGGAACTGAACAACCCCGAGGATGTGTCTCGAATCGAGTCGATGATGAGGGCAATGGGGATGCCCTGAGCGACCTTGGGCGGGCGGCAGGGAACCCGCAGGCGGGGATTCGCCCACGTCGGAGGGATTCCAGACTACAATCCGCGCAGTTGAAAGCTTACCGTTGCCAAAGTGATCCCTATTTGAGCAATTTCCCGCCCTGAGAAAGTCTAAACTGTCATATCCTTGTCCATGGTGACGCAGAGAATTCTAATCGCGTCACCGGCCGCCCTTCAGGGCTGACCGGGGCGCAAAGAAGAAATGAAGTGGTGAAATGATGAAGTGCAAAGTCACGAAGGCGATCTTTCCCGTTGCCGGTCTGGGGACGCGGTTCCTGCCGGCGACCAAGTCGATCCCGAAGGAGATCATGACCCTCGTCGATCGGCCGCTGATCCAGTATGCGATCGATGAGGCGCGCGCCGCCGGGATCAAGGAATTCATCTTCGTCACCTCGCGCGGGAAGTCCGCGCTCGAGGATTATTTTGACCACGCGCCGGTGATCGAGGCCGAGTTGCGCAGACGGGGCAAGAAGGACCTTCTGAAGGTTCTGAAGGAAACCGACATGGAGTCGGGCGCCATCGCCTATATCCGTCAGCAAAAGCCCATGGGGCTTGGCCACGCGGTCTGGTGCGCGCGCCGTCTGGTGGGCAATGAACCTTTTGCGGTGCTGCTGCCCGACGACGTGATCGCGGCCGAGAAACCCTGCCTTCAACAGATGGTCGAGGCCTATGCCGAGACCGGAGGAAATATCGTCGCTGCGATGGAGGTCGCCCCCGACAAGGCCTCGTCTTACGGCATGCTCGATGTTGCCGAGGACATGGGCGCGCTGGTCTCGGTCAAGGGTATGGTGGAAAAGCCCAATGCCGCTGATGCGCCTTCGAACCTTGCCGTCATCGGGCGCTATATCCTGACGTCGAGAGTCATGGAGAACCTGAACCGCCGCACGGTCGGCGCAGGTGGCGAAATCCAGTTGACCGACGCCATCGCCGAGGAAATCAAGGTCTCGAACAACGTCTACGGCTACCGCTTCCGCGGTCAGCGCTTCGACTGCGGGTCGAAGGCCGGGTTCCTTCAGGCGACCGTCGCCTTCGGCCTCGCACGGCATGAGTTGTATGATGAATTCCACCAGTTCCTGCTCAGCATGACCGCGATGCGAAAGGCGGCCGAGTAACGGCGGATGGCACGGCACATTCTGGTGACGGGTGGCGCCGGCTACATCGGCGCCCATGCCTGCAAGGCGCTGCAGCGCGCGGGACTTGTCCCGATTGCGTTTGACAACCTCTCGACCGGATGGCGCGATGCGGTGCGGTTCGGGCCGCTGGAAGTGGGCGATCTCAGCGACCGCGCGCGGCTGGACGAGGTCTTCGCCCGCTACCGGCCCGAGGCGGTGATGCATTTCGCGGCCCTCAGTCTGGTGGGCGATGCGATGCGCGATCCGGGGCGCTACTGGCGGCAGAATGTCAATGGCGCGCTCAACCTGATCGAAGCCGCACTGGCCGCCGGGTGCAGCAACGTCGTCTTCTCATCGACCTGCGCCACCTATGGCGATCACGACGGCGTTCTGCTGAACGAGGAGAGCCCGCAGGAACCACTCAACGCCTACGGCAAGTCCAAGCTCGCCATCGAGCAGATGCTGGACGATTTCGGTGCGAGCCACGGCCTGCAAAGCGTGATCTTCCGCTATTTCAACGTTGCCGGCGCCGACCCCGACGGTGAGGTCGGAGAGTTCCACCGGCCGGAGACCCACCTGATCCCGCTGCTGCTCGATGCGGTGGACGGCAAGCGCGCGGCGCTGACGGTCTTTGGAACCGACTATCCGACGCCGGACGGAACCTGCATCCGCGACTATGTGCATGTCTGCGATCTGGTCGATGCGCATGTCCTTGGCCTGAACTGGCTGGCGGAGGGGAAGGGCAGCAACGTCTTTTGCCTCGGCACTGGAAGCGGCTTTTCCGTACGCGAGGTCATCGCCCAGTCGGGGCGGGTGACAAACCGCACGGTGCCGGTGATCTATGGTGCCCGCCGCGCGGGCGATGCCGTCCGGCTCGTCTCGGGCAGCGAACGCGCGATCCGCGATCTGGGCTGGCGGCCGAAGCGGTCGGACATGGCGACGATGATCGCCGATGCCTGGCGCTGGCACCAGGGGCCCGGGTTCAAGGCCTGAAATCGACGGCAAAGCGGCAAAGTCGGCGCGTGAACTCGGACGTTTACCAACCAGTCATCGCTCTGTATTCTCGTTGCTCAAGGGGTGGCAGACCAACTGCCGCCGGGCGGCGCGAAGACCGCCGGGACATTCGGAGGGATGAAGTCGGGCATGGACCTCTGGCAGCGATACCGGCTTCGCCTCCGGCGCAAGCGCCTGCGCTATCGCGCATTCCGCAAACGCCGCCAGCTTCGCCCGATCGCGGATCGTCTGGAAGCGATCGACAAGGATTCGATCCTGCTGGTCGCGGTGCTGCGCAACGAGATGACGATGCTGCCCTATTTCATGCGCTACTACCGCGATCTGGGCATCAACCACTTCCTGATGGTCGACAACGGTTCGGACGACGGGTCGCTCGCCTATCTCTCGGTGCAGCCCGACGTGACGCTGTGGTCGACGACGGGCAGCTACAAGGCGGCGCGCTACGGGCTCGACTGGATCAACTGGGTCCTGATGCGCCATGCCCGCCGACACTGGATCCTGGCCGTCGATATCGACGAGTTCTTCGTCTATCCGTTCTGCGACACCCGGCCGATCCGGGCGCTGACCGACTGGCTTGACTCCTACGACATATCGTCGTTCCCGGCGATGGTGCTCGACATGTATCCCAAGGGCCGGGTCGAGGATGAGACCTATCAGCGCGGCACCAACCCCTTTGAGATCGCCAACCATTTCGACGGCGGCAACTACACGATTGCGCGCAATCCGCTCTACGGGAACCTCTGGATTCAGGGCGGGCCGCGGGCGCGGACGATGTTTGCCGACGATCCGGTCAAGGCGCCGTCACTGAACAAGATCCCGCTGGTGAAGTGGCAATGGCCCTACTGCTTCGCGAGTTCGACGCACATGCTTTTGCCGCGCGGTCTGAACACCCTCTATGACGACTGCGGCGGGGAGCGTGCCTCGGGCTGTCTCCTCCATGCAAAGTTCCTGTCAACGCTGCCGCACAAGGTTACGGAAGAACTGGAGCGCAATGAGCATTTCGCCGACAGCCGGGAATACGCCGCCTACGCCGAGGCGTTGCGCAGCGATCTGCAGCTCTGCAACAAGTGGTCGGAGAAATATGTCAACTGGCGCCAGCTTGAGATCCTCGGGCTTATGTCCAAGGGAAATTGGGCGTGACGCTTGGTTTCATCATGATGTGCCACACAGCGCTGCCACGCGCGGCGCAAGTCGCGCGCTATTGGTCCGAGGCCGGCTGCCCTGTCGTCATTCATGTTGACCGGCGCGTCGTGCGGGAGGAGTTCGACGATCTCGTCCGCCGCCTGGCCGATCTGAAGAATGTCAGCTTTTCGACCCGCTTCGCCTGCATCTGGGGCACTTGGTCGCTTGTCGCGGCGACACAGGCGGCGAGCGAGCAGATCCTATTCCGGCACCCTGAGGTTCGTCACGTCTACCTCGCCTCCGGCGCCTGTCTGCCTCTGCGCCCGGTGCAGGAACTTGTCACCTATCTTGCGCCGCGTCCGAACACGGATTTCATCGAGAGCGTTACGACGTCGGATGTCACCTGGCCCAAGGGCGGTCTGGATTCGGAACGCTTCTCGCTGCACTTCCCGTTTGGCTGGCGCAGCCACCGGCGGCTCTTCGATCTGGCGGTGCGACTGCAACGACGCTTCAAGGTGCGGCGGCACCTGCCGAAAGGCATCGTCCCGCACATGGGGTCGCAATGGTGGTGCCTGACCCGGCAGACGCTGTCTGCGATTCTCCAGGACCCCGACCGGGCGCTGCACGACCGCTATTTCCGCACCGTCTGGATCCCGGACGAAAGCTATTTCCAGACCTTGGCGCGGCTTTATTCCGTCGAGATCGAGGGCCGGTCTCTGACCTTGTCGAAGTTCGATTTCGAGGGCAAGCCACATGTCTTCTACGACGACCACCTGCAACTTCTGCGTCGGTCGGATTGCTTTGTTGCGCGCAAGATCTGGCCGGCTGCGGAACGGCTTTACGCCACGTTCCTGACCCAGAAACCGGGTGAGGGCCTCAGGGCGGAGCCAGCGCCGGAGAAGATCGACCGGCTCTTTTCCCGCGCGGTCGAGCGGCGGTCGCGCGGGCGGCCCGGCCTTTACATGCAAAGCCGCTTTCCGCGGACGGACCACGAGAACGGCAAGACCGCCGGCCCCTATTCCGTGTTCCACGGCTTTTCCGACCTTTTCGAGGAGTTCGACCTCTGGCTGGCGAAGGCGGTGGGCGGCCGCGTCCACGGCCATCTCTTCGCGCCCGACCGGGTAGAGTTCGCCGGCGGGGAGACGGTCTACAATGGCTGCCTGTCCGACAGCGCCGCCTTGCGTGACTACAACCCGCGATCGTTCCTGACCAATCTGATCTGGAACACCCGCGGCGAGCGGCAGATCTTCCAGTTTTCGCCGCGCGACACACAGGACTGCAACTGGTTCCTCGCCACCGATCCGAATGCGCAGATCTCGGTGATCTCGGGCACCTGGGCGGTGCCCTTGTTGCGGTCGAACCTGAATTTCTCGGACATCCGCACCGAAGCCGCCCGGCTGCAGCGGATCGAGACCGATCATCTGGCGATCCTGCGCACCAATTTCGTCAAGGCGCGGATACGGATCTGGACCATGGCGGAGTTCCTCGAAAGCCCGATGGAGGCCTTGCAGGTCATCATCGACGAGATCCGCCCGCAGGCGACGCGGCTCCCGACCGAGGCACCGCGTCTGGTTGATCTCAGCGGCTTTGGCCAGTTTCTTCAGGCGCTGAAGAATCAGGGGATGCAGCCGATCGTAATGGGTGATTTCGTTGCCGGCGCCGATGCTCCCCGCCCCGCGTCGGAGACGCACGGCAAGCCTTACATCGTGCGCTGAGGGGGCGCGGCCTTGGACTCGAAATTCGACCTCTTCGTGATTCTGGCCGAGATGCGGACAGGCTCCAATCTTCTTGAAGAGACCCTGGCCCAAGCCGAAGGCGTCACCTGTCACGGCGAGGTCTTCAATCCCGTCCATATCGGCGGGCCGAACAAGGCAGACATCCTCGGCGTGACCAAGGCCGGGCGCGATGCCGCGCCTCTGGCCCTGCTGGACCGGCTGCGGGCGGCGCCGGGGCTGAACGGCTTTCGCTTTTTCCACGATCACGACCCGCGCATCCTGCCGGCGATCCTGGCCGATCCGCGCTGCGCCAAGATCGTGCTGACGCGCAACCCGGTGGAGAGCTATGTCAGCCTCAAGATCGCCCGCAGCACCGGCACCTGGCGCATGTCGGACGCGCCCGCGCGCAAGACGCCGAAGCCCACCTTCGTGGCCGAGGACTTCGCGGCCTATCTCGATGCGCGAGAGGGCTTTCAACGGCACGTCCTGATCACCTTGCAGCGGTCCGGGCAAACCGCCTTTTACCTCGATTACGAGGATGTGCAGTCGGTCGAGGTCATCAACGGCCTTCTCGCGTTCCTCGGCACGTCCGGCACGGTTGGCCGCATCTCGCGCAAGCTTGTCCCGCAGAACCCCGAGCCGCTGTCGGACAAGGTCCGCAACTTTGCCACGATGGAAAAGGCGCTGGGCGCGATCGACTGGGCGGCGCTGTCACGGCTGCCGAATTTCGAGCCGCGACGCGGACCGGGTGCACCGCGCGCAATGGCGGCGGCCGGGGCACCCGTGCTCTATCTGCCGATCCCGCCGCAGGGCGATGACGGGATCCGCGACTGGCTCTCGGGCCTCGGCATCGGAGGGCTGATCGCGGGCTTCACCCAGAAGACATTGAAGGACTGGCTGCGCGACCGGCCCGGCCACCGCAGCTTCACGCTGATCCGGCATCCGCTCGACCGCGCCTATGCGGTCTTTCGGCGCTTGATGCAGGAGGAGGATTTCGAAGGGCTGCGCATCGGTCTGCAAGAGGCCTGGCAGGTGCCCGTCACCATGGGCGATCCATCCGGCCTTGCGCCGGGGGTGGAGCGGGCGGCGTTTCTGGGCGTGCTGCGGTTCCTGCGCGCCAATCTGAACGGTCAGACGCCGGTGCAGCAGAATATCCTCTGGGCAAGCCAAAGCTCGGTGCTTCAGGGGGTGGCGCAAGTGCTCGCGCCCGACCTTGTCGCCCGCGCCGAGAGTCTGGAGGCCGATCTTGGCTATCTTGCCGCGCGCATCGGCGCCGCCGCGCCGGAAAGCGGCGTTTCCAATCCGCTGAAGGCCGAGCGCACACTGCTGATGCGGATCTGCGACCGCGAAGTGGAAGCCGCCGCGCAGGCCGCTTACGGCCGCGACTATCAGATGTTCGGTTACGCCGCGGCGCCGCCGCCGCTGTAGCGCCCGGCCTCAGGCGGCCTGGCTTGACCGCGCTTCGGTCAGGACGGCATGGAGCGTCGCAGGATCGTCGTTCGAGCGCAGCTTGGCGCAGGTGGCCGCGTCGCGCATGGTCCGCGACACAAGCGCCAGTGCCTTGAGATGATCCACCCCGGAATCCTTCGGCGCGAAGAGCGCAAACACCAGATCGACGGGTTGACGGTCGACCGAGTCGAAATCCAGGGGCTTTTCAAGCCGCATGAACACACCGACCACGCGGTCTATGCCATGAAGCCGCGCATGGGGAAGCGCGACGCCGTGACCGACGCCGGTGGGGCCGAGGCTTTCGCGCTCCTGCAAGGCGTCCACGGTTTCCGCCGAAGGAAGGCCATAGACGGTTGCGGCGAGTTCGGCGAGGTCCTGAAAGAGCCGCTTCTTGCTCGTTACATGACCGACAACCCGGACTGCGGCGGGCTTCAGAAGGTTTGAAAGTTCCATGCGTCTATTCGGTTCCGCGCCTCTCGCGATGCGCCCTACATAACGGTCGGATCAATCCAACCGAAGTTTCCGTCGTCGCGCCGGTGAACCACATTCACCCCGCCCGTCTTCTCATTGCGGAACACCAGCACCGAGGCCCCTGTCAGCTCCATCTGCATCACCGCCTCACCAACCGAAAGCGTCGGAATCTTCGCTTCCATCTCGGCAATGATCATTGGCTGCAGGCTTTCGGGCTCAGAGTCCTGCGTATCGTCATTCGCGGCGAGCACATACATGGGTGCGCCTGCGAATACAACAGGCTCGGAGCGGTCGCGGTGGTGGTCTTTCAGGCGGCGCTTGTAGCGGCGGAGCTGCTTGTCCATCTTCTCGCGGCAGTTCTCGAACGCGGCGTAGATCTCATCCGCACGGCCCTTGGCGGCGGCGGTCAGGCCAGTCGAGAGGTGAACGGTCGCCTCGCAGCCGTATTCATGGGCGATGCGCGAGAAGATGACGCTTGCCTCGGTCGGGCGCTGCGAATATTTCTCCACCGTCTCGCCAAGTTCGGACTTCACATGGGTCTGAAGGGCCTCGCCCACATCGATCTGTCTGCCGCTGATCTGGTAACGCATGTGACCTCCATGATTTGTCCACGCCTTCCGAACCATGAAAGGACGTGGGTTCAGTGAAACTTGGGATTATGGCCCTGATGCGGCCTGCATTCCTGCCTTCGCAAGGGGCTTGCGGGCGCGGCGCGCGAAGGAGGAGGGTATGCGCAAACATTTCCTGTATTTGGCGACAGTTCGGCGCGCGATGTCAACGCCTTCATTCCTGAGGTGGGCCTGAATTTCGGCGTCCGCAAGGGGTGAGCAGGAATCTTCACGCTCAATCAATGTACGAATCCGGCGCTGTATGTCGAACGGCGAAATGCCGCCGCCCTCCATGGCGAGCGCACGCGAGAAGAAGCGGCCGAAGGCATAGACCCTGCCGTCGGCGATCAGCGCCTTGCCGGCGATGGCACGGCCCACGGTTGAGGGGTGAAGTTGTAGCGTCTCTGCGATCTCGCCGCGCGTCAGTGGTGCGATCCTCTCGTGGCCGTTGACGAAAAATGCTGTCTGCCGGGCCGCGACGACCGTGGCGATGCGCAAAAGCGTCGCGCACCGCGCCGCGACCGCCTCGGAAAAGGCGGCGGCGCGTTCGAAGAGCGCCCTCATCTCATCGGTGCCGAGGCTGCCGCGGTCGGTTTCCAGTACCGAGACCATTGGCAGGGTGGCGCTATTCAGCCGCGCTTCGGCACGGCCCTCGCGGCACTCAATCCGGATTTCCGGGATAAGGACAATCGGTGTGCTATCGCCCGATTGGATCGGGCTTGAGGTCAATCGGCGCAGAAGATCGGCGATCCGCTCCAACTCGGCCACCGGCAGCGACAGGGCCGGACCAAGGCGCGCCCAGCGGCCCTCGGCGAAATCCTCAAGCCGGGCGGTGATTGCGCGCGCCATTCCTTCCGCGATCCCGGCGTCCACCAGTTGCAACGCGAGGCATTCCGGCAGATCGCGCGCGCCGATACCGGGGGGGTCGCAACGCTGCAGCGCCCGCAGCCCGGCTTCGAGAATCGCAAGGGGCGCGCCGGTGCTGTCGGCGAGATCCTCAAGTGTGGCGTCGAGGTAGCCATCCTCGCGCAGTTCGCCGATCAGGAACGCCGCGGCCGCCAGCGTCGGCGCGTCAAGGTGCTGAACCGCGAGTTGCCGGGCAAGCTTGTCATGCAGGCTTTCGGGTGCCTCGGCGGTGGCCAGGGCGTAGTCATAGGCCGAGATCTCGCTCGCCGTCCGCGGGCTGTCGACGACAAGGAACGGATTTTCCGCCGCCTCGCGGGCGATGTCTTCCAGAAGAGCCGACGTCGGCATGCGAAGAATCGAAATCGCGGCGCGCATCTGCGCCGAGAGCGCGAGGCCCGGTCGGGTGGTGAGATGGACGCGCGATCTGAGTGCCATCGCTTTCCTGCCGCGTCAGTTGAGGCGGAAGCTTTGCCCCAGATAAACCCGCCGCACGTTTTCGTCGCGCACGACCTCATCGGCCGTGCCGCTCATCAGTACGGTGCCGTCATGCAGGATATAGGCGCGGTCCACGATCTCAAGGGTCTCGCGCACGTTGTGGTCGGTGATGAGCACGCCGATGCCGCGCGATTTGAGGTCGTGGACCAGCGCGCGGATGTCGTTGACCGAGATCGGGTCAACGCCGGCGAAGGGTTCGTCCAGCAACAGGTATTTCGGCTCGGCCGCGAGGCAGCGCGCAATCTCGACCCGCCGCCGTTCGCCGCCCGAAAGTGCGAGGGCGGGCGCGCGGCGCAGATGCGTGATCGAGAAATCCGACAGAAGCTCTTCGAGCTTTTCGCGCCGCTTGTGCACATCGGATTCGTTGATCTCAAGCACGGCAAGGATGTTGTCCTCGACCGAAAGGCCACGAAAGATCGAAACCTCCTGCGGCAGATAGCCGATGCCGAGCCGCGCGCGGCGGTACATCGGCAGGCCGGTCACGTCGCGCCCGTCGATGATGACATGGCCGCTGTCGGGTGCGATCAGACCCGCGATATTGTAAAAGCAGGTGGTCTTGCCCGAGCCGTTGGGCCCCAGCAAAGCCACCACCTCTCCCCGCGCGAGGTCGAGCGACACGTCGCGGATCACCGGCCGCTTGCGGTAGCTTTTCCGCAGGTGCTGAACCTTGAGCCCGGCAGAGCCCTCGGCAACGGAAAGGTGAAGCCGTTCCGTCACTACTGCTGCGCCTTGGGGTCGATGACAGTCCGCACGCGGCCATCCATTCGGCCGGTGCCGGTGCCGAGGTCGAAGATCAGCTTTTGCCCGGCGATTGTGCTGCCGCCCTGGGTCAGAAGCACATCGCCAGTCATCACGACCTCACCGCTGGCGACGCTGTAGATCGCCTCGCGGCCCTCGGCTGCCTCGGTCGGGCTGGTCAGGGTGACGCCGCCGGTGGCATGGATACGGTCGATCCGGGCGCGGTCATCCTTGGCATATTCAACCCGGATCGCGGCGGCGGCGATGCGCAGATCGCCCTGAATCACGATGACATTGCCGGTGAAGATTGCCGTGGCGTCGGTCTGGTTGACCTCAAGCTGGTCCGCCGTCACCTCGACAGGCAGGGTCGTATCGGCCTTGATCCCGCCGAAGGCGACGCTCGCGCCCTGTGCGCCAGCGGCCGCGGGGGACATCGCCGAAAGGGCGACGACAAGCATCAGAAGTCTGGTCAGTGGTTTCATTGCGGTCCTCGGGTCGCCGGATCGTATAGCAGCTTGACCCCTTGGTTGAAAATCAGAACATAGTCATCAGTACCGTCAGCACTCCGGCGCATTTCCATCTGCCCCGCGTCGATGCGGCCGAGGGGGCCGGTCGCCGTAACCGCACCCTCCGATATCATCCGGGTGCGGTCGAGCGCCGCGTCGAGCCCGCGTGTCGTCATCTCGTAGCCGCTGGATGTCCGGATCGTCACGCCGTCGCGCAAGGTCAGATTACCCGCGTCCGGATCGATCCGGCCCGACGTCGCCGTGACGTCGATCCGCAGGCCGGTCGGCGTGTCGTAGCGCGCGACGAGCGCATCCGCCGTCGCCGCGCCGGTGGTGCCGCCTTGCGGATAGGCGATGGCGGCGCTGATTTCGAGCGCGCTGCCATCGGCCGTCACGGTGGAATATTCCGGCCGGGTCAGGCGCTGTTCGCGCGCAAGTTCCTTCACATCGACCTCGCTGTAGGGCAGGGCGCTTTCGGTATCGAAGTGGCGCGAGAAGAGAAACAGAGTCGAGAGAATCGCCAGCGCGAGCAAGGGCAGGATGATCTTCAGCCAGAAGACCACGCGCGAATGGATGTTGTCGTGAAGCGCCATCCGGTCAGACCACACCTGCCCTGAGACAATCGTGGATGTTGAGGATTCCAAGTGCCGCTTTGTCGTCGTCAACGACGAAGAGACAGGTGATCTTTCGATCCTTCATCATGGCCACGGCCTTTTCGGCGACAGAACCAGCGTCGATCGTCTGCGGCGCGCGGGTCATCACCTCACCGGCGGTGCGGCCGAGAAGGCCGTCCATGTTGCGGCGAAGGTCCCCGTCCGTGACGATTCCGGTCAGCCTGCCATCCGCGCCGGTCACGCCAACCACGCCGAAGCCCTGTCGGCTCATCACCAGCAGGGCTTCGCCCATCGGGGTTGCTTCCGCGACGAGTGGCAGCGCCTCGGCGCCGTGCATCAGATCGGCGACCTTGAGCAGTTTCGCGCCAAGCTTGCCGCCCGGATGGAAGGTGCGGAAATGTTCCGGCGTGAAATGCCGATGCTCCATCAGTGCAATTGCGAGCGCGTCGCCAAGGGCAAGCGTCATGGTCGTCGATGTGGTCGGCACGATGCCGGTGCCACAGGCTTCTTCGGCGGCGGGCAAGATGATCGCCACGTCGGACTGCCGGATCAGCGTGGACTCGGCCCGGCTCGCCACTCCGATCAGCGGGATCGAGAAGCGGCGGGTGTGGGCGATGATGTCGCTGAGTTCCGGCGTCTCGCCGGAGTTCGACAGGACAAGCGCCACGTCGCCTTCCGTGATCATGCCGAGATCGCCATGGCTCGCCTCGGCCGGGTGGACATATTGCGCGGGCGTCCCGGTCGAGGCGAGCGTCGCCGCGATCTTGCGCCCGACATGGCCTGATTTGCCCATGCCGGAGACGATGATCCGGCCGGTCGCCTTTAGGATCAGATCGACCGCCTCGGCAAAGCTTCCATCGAGCGTATCGCGAAGTCGCGCAAGGCCCTCAGCCTCGATCGCGATGACGCGGCGCGCGGTCTTGAGGAGGGTGTCCCTGTCGGTCATTGGCCTAATGCGTGAAGATATCGGTGGGTTCGCTCCAGCCGAGAAGGTCGAGGTTGGCCCGCACAGGAAGGAAGTCGAAGCAGGATTGCGCCAGCGCCGTCCGCCCTTCGCGCGCCAGCCGCCGGTCAAGCTCCTCTTTCAGGCGGTGAAGATAGAGAACGTCCGAGGCAGCATATTCCATCTGCGCCTCGGTCAGGTCTGCCGCGCCCCAGTCGGAGGTCTGCTGCTGCTTTGAGACATCGACGCCCAGAAGCTCTTGCAGGAGGTATTTCAAGCCGTGCCGGTCGGTGAACGTGCGGATCAGCCTTGAGGCGATCTTGGTGCAATAGACCGGCGCGGTATCGACGCCGAAGGCGGTCTTCAGCGCGGCGATGTCGAAGCGGCCGAAATGGAAGAGCTTGAGCACTTTTGGATCGGTCAGCATCCGTTCGAGATTCGGCGCGCTCCGCTGCCCCAGCGCGATCTTCACCAGATGGGCGTTGCCGTCGCCGGTGGAGAGTTGCACGAGACAGAGCCGGTCGCGGCGCGGGTCAAGCCCCATTGTCTCGGTGTCGATGGCCACCGAAGCGCCAAGGTCGAGCGCGTCCGGCAGATCGTTGTGATGCAGGTAAATCGTCATCCGTGGCTCCGCGACCCGTTTCGTTGCTGCGGCCGCCAGACCGGGGACCGGGGCGGCCAGCGCAGTGTCGGGATGGTGTACGGTATTCGCCGCCCGCGCTCAATGCTTGAAGCGGTAGCGCCGCTCAGACGAGCGAGAGGCTCAGCACCGCGAAAACGATCAGGATGAGGGTGAGCTCCATGACCGGCAAACGCAGCAGCGGCCGCCCAACATGCCGGGCAGCCGCCGTCACCACGTCACCGAACACCCTTAGGAGCCACCGCGCTCCGAACTCAAGCCACATGCCTTGCTGTGCAGACCGGCCCCCGACTTCGTTGGTCGCCGGAGTCGGGGGCAGTTCTGGAAACAAATGCTTCACGCGAAAATTACTTTTCATAGAAACCGGAACAATCATTACTACCTACACGTGTCTTATCTCATGCTCTCGGCTGATTCGAGAACTTGGCTTTTTAGACATGTTCTTTTGGGCAGATATATAAAAAGTAATTAAAATCAATCAGTTGATTTACTATCCCCGCTTCGCCCGCTGCGGCAGGGTGCCAAAATGTCCGCGAAGGTAGTGAAGAAGGCGGCGATGGGTTGTCCGATGCCTTTGGCGCAGGTGAAGCCCCGCGAAAACGGTCTGCCCGATCGGTGCCGCGTCGCCGACTGTCTTCGCCACGCCCGCCGTCACCAGCGCCGATGCGGCGTCCCTGAGCACATAGGCCGTGCCGCCGAGCGATCGCAGCAATCCGGTCATCGCCGCATTCTGCCCGATCGACAGCGTCGCCGCGCCGAGTTGCGGATGCAGCGCGGCGTGGGTGGCGGCAAAGGCAGGCGAGTAGTTGCCGAGGATATAGCGGTCCTGACGTACCTCGGCGAGGCTTTCAGCGTCGGTCGAGACCATGTCATACCAGATTTCCCCGACCGTCTCGAAGTAGAGGTCGGGATGGGTGCGGGGAGAAAAGAGAAGCGCGATGTCCTGCAGGCCCGAGACGAGGTCGCTGCACATCTGCTGGGAATAATCCGCCTCGAAGAGGAAGGCAGCCTCGGGCAGGAGCCTGCGGAACGCGCGGATGAGATCGGCAAAGTGGTCGCCGACAAGATCGTGCTGGATCCCGATCCTGACGGTCACGCCGCCCTGACCGGTATCGCGCGTCGCGTTCAGGGCCTCGGTCCAACTGCGGCGGAGCGCGCGGGCATGGGGTTCGAACCGGAGCCCCTCGGTCGTCAGTTCCGTACCTGCGCGGGAGCGCGTGAAGAGCAACCGGCCGAGCGTGGCCTCAAGGGTGCGGATGCGGCCCGAGATGGTGGACTGGGTGACGCCTAGCCGCTCAGCGGAGCGGTTGAAGCTGCGGGTCTCGCAAAGATCGAGGAAGGTGTCGATGAGGTCGATCTGCATCAGAGCACCAGATCTTCGGGCTGGTCGCGGCTGACCTGCCGGATGCCGTTGCGGTCGGACCTCTCGGCCACCCCGATCTCCGGGATATCAAGCGCGGTCGCGACCCGGATCAGCCAGACGATGCGGGCAGCCAGCGGTCCCCGGCGGTCCTCTGCCAGCTTGGCGAGAAACGCGTTCTGCCGGTCGATGACGGCAAGACGCGCGTGCGTCCGGTCGCAAAGCAGCTTGGTCATGTGGTACCCCTAATCGGATAATCCGATTAATAATGCCGCGACATGCGAATTGAAAGCGCCCCGTCTTGGGGGCTAGGCTTCGCCCATGCGAAAAGGGAGAGGCGGCATGGCGGACCTGCCAGAAACGGCGCGCGTAGTGATCATCGGCGGCGGGGCGGTCGGCGTCTCGTCGCTCTATCATCTCTGCAAGGCCGGCTGGACCGACTGCATCCTTCTGGAGAAGAACGAGCTGACGGCCGGCTCGACCTGGCACGCGGCGGGTAACGTCCCGACGTTCTCGACCTCGTGGTCGCTGATGAACATGCAGCGCTATTCGACCGAGCTTTACCGCGGCCTCGGCGAGGCGGTCGGCTACCCGATGAACTATCACGTCACCGGCTCCATCCGGCTGGCGCATTCGCGGGAACGGATGCAGGAATTTGCCCGCGCCAAGGGCATGGGCCGCTATCAGGGCATGGAGATCGAGATTCTGGGCGTCGATGAGATCCGGGGCAAGTATCCGTTCATCGAGACGCATGACCTGAAAGGTGCGCTCTACGACCCCGCAGACGGCGACATAGACCCCGCGCAACTGACGCAGGCGCTCGCCAAGGGCGCGCGCGACATGGGGGCAACGATCCTGCGCCACACCCCCGCGACCGGGGTGAGCCGGAAGAACGGCGAATGGATCGTCCATACCGGCAAGGGCGACATCCGTTGCGAGATCGTGGTGAATGCGGCGGGCTACTACGCGCAGAAGGTCGGTGAGTGGTTCAAGCCCTTCGGCGGCCGCACGGTGCCGATGATGGTGATGAGCCACCAGTATCTTCTCTCCGAGCCGATCCCCGAGATCGAGGCCTGGACGAAGGAGGTCGGTCACAAGCTGCCGATCCTGCGCGATGTCGACACCTCCTACTACCTCCGGCAGGAAAAGACCGGGCTCAACCTCGGACCCTATGAGAAGAACTGCCGGGCGCACTGGGTGACGCCCGACGACCTCTTCCCCGAGGATTTCAGCTTCCAGCTTTTCCCCGATGACCTCGACCGGCTGGAAAGCTACATCGAGGACGCGATGGCCCGCGTGCCGCTGCTGGGCAGGGCCGGCATTTCCAAGGTCATCAACGGCCCGATCCCCTATGCGCCCGACGGCAATCCGCTGATCGGCCCGATGCCGGGCGTTCCCAATGCCTTCGAGGCATGCGTATTCACGTTTGGCATCGCTCAGGCGGGCGGCGCCGGCAAGGTGCTGGCTGAGTGGGTGACCGAGGGGGCGACGGAATGGGACATGTGGTCCTGCGACCCGCGCCGCTTCACCGACTACACTGACCGCGACTACTGCATCGCGAAGGGCAAGGAGGTCTATGCCCACGAATATGCCATGCACTTCCCGATGGCGCGCTGGCCCGCCGCGCCTAATCGGCGCCTGTCGCCGGTGCACGGACGGCTGAAGGCGCTGGGTGCGCAGTTCGGCGCCTACAATGGCTGGGAGCGGGCGGAATGGTTCGCAAAATCCGGCGACGATACCGGATGGGAGGCGACCCAGACCTGGAACCGCGTCGGCCCGTGGGAGGCGCGCATCCGCGCCGAATGCGAGGCGGTGCGCGACGGTGTCGGCGTGCTCGACCTGCCGGGCTTCACCCGACTCAGGCTCCGGGGTTCGGGCGCGCGTGCGTATCTCGAAAGCCTGTCCTGTTCGCGCCTGCCCGCGCCGGGGCGCATCGGACTGGCCTATTTCCCCGACAACCGCGGCCGCATCCTGACCGAGATGACGGTGCTGCCCTACGCAGACGACGATGTCGGCGTCATCACCGCCGCGGTCGCGCAGTGGCACGATGCCGAGGTGCTGCGCCGGGGCCTGCCCGCGGATGTCACGATCGAGGACTGGTCCGACCGCATCCACTGTTTCATCGTCACCGGCCCGAAGGCGCGCGATCTTCTCGCCCCGATCACCAAGGGCGACCTCACCCTGCCATGGCTGTCGGTCCAGACCGCCGCGAAGGTTGCCGGGCGCGATGTCACGCTGGTGCGCGTGTCCTTCGCCGGCGAACTCGGCTGGGAGATACATTGTGGCACCGCGGATGCGCCGGCGATCCATGATGCCCTGCTTGCCAGCGGGGCGGTGCCCTTCGGCATGCGTGCGCTTAACAGCCTGCGGATCGAAAAGGGCTATCGGGCCTGGAAGGGCGATCTCTCGACCGACTATTCGCTGCTTGAGGGCGGGCTCGAGCGGTTCATCCGCTGGGAGAAGGAGTTCCCGGGCAAACCGGCATTGCTGGCCGAGAAGCAAGCCGGGGTGAAGAAGCGTTTCGTCACGCTCATCGTCAATGCCGGCGAGGTGGATGCGCCCTACATGTCCACGCTCTGGCACGAAGGCGGGATCGTCGGCGAGACGACCTCGGGCGCTTGGGGATACCGCGTCGGCGCCTCGATCGCGCTCGGGATGCTCAGCGCAGATCTGGCGGTGCCGGGGACCGCGGTCGAGGTCGAGATCTACGGCGAACGCAGGCGCGCGGTGGTGCAGGCGGACCGGCCGCTCTGGGATCCCGAAAACACCCGGCTGAAGGCATGATGCAGACCCCATCCCGAATGAGCGGCGTGCTGCTGACCGGCCATGGTGGTCCGGAAAGGCTGGTCTGGTCTGACGACCTGCCCATGCCCGAGCCCGGCGCGGGCGAAGTGCTGGTGCAGGTGCTGGCCGCCGGGGTGAACGCCACGGACATCAACACCCGCAAGGGCTGGTATGCCAGGGCGGATAACCCCGAGGCCGGGGGCTGGGCTGGCGCAATCCGGTTCCCGCGCATCCAGGGCAGCGACCTTTGCGGCCGGGTGGTGCGGCATGGCCCCGGCGTCAGCGAGCCGCCCGTTGGCGCACGGGTGATCTGCCCGACCAATCAGGCCGAGCCCACGCCCGGGAACCCGCTGGCCTTCCGCGCCATCGGGTCCGAATACGATGGTGCCTTCGCGGAATTCTGCGTGGTGCCGGCAAGGCATCTCCACGACGTCAGCGCCTCGGTGCTGAGCGACATCGAAATCGGCGCCATGCCCTGCGCCTACGGGACGGCCTGGAACCTTTTCACCCGCGTCGGACTGAAGCCCGGCGACCGGGTCCTGGTGACCGGCGCGTCCGGTGGAGTGGGATATGCCGCCGTGCAGCTTGCGGTTCTGAAGGGCGCGATCGTCACGGCGCAATGTGCTGCAGCCAAGGCGGGGCCGCTGCGTGAGGCCGGTGCCCGGATCTTCGACCGTGATGCGACCCCGCCGGCGAAAGCGTTCGACATCGTGATCGACGTGGTCGGCGGCGCAGGATGGAACGATCGCCTTGCCGCGCTGAAGCCCGGTGGCCGCTACGCCACCTCGGGCGCCATCGCCGGACCGATGGTGGCGGGCGACCTGCGCACTGTCTATCTGAACGATCTGACCCTCTTCGGCTGCACCCACCAGCCGCGCGAGGTCTTTGCCGGGCTCGTCACCATCATCAACACCGCGAAGGTGCGGCCGCTGGTGGCGCGGGTCTATCCGCTGCGCGAGATTGCCCGCGCGCAGGAAGAGTTCGAGACAAAACGGCATGTCGGCAAGATCGTGCTCATTCCCGCCGAAAGGAACGAAAATGGCTGACCTACCGGCTCAGGCGCGGTGCGTGATCATCGGTGGCGGCATCTCGGGCTGTTCGGTCGCCTACCATCTGGCGAAACTCGGCTGGAAGGACATCGTGCTCCTGGAGCGGCGGAAGCTGACCTCGGGCACGACCTGGCATGCGGCGGGGCTGATCGGGCAGTTGCGCGGCTCGCAGAACATGACGCGGCTCGCCAAGTATTCCGCCGATCTCTACGTCAGGCTTGAGGCGGAAACCGGGGTGGCCACGGGGATGCGGCAGGTCGGGTCCATCTCTGTCGCGCTCACTGCGGCACGGAAGGAAGAGCTTTACCGGCAGGCGACCCTGGCGCGGGCTTTCGATGTCGATGTGCAGGAGGTGTCGCCCGCCGAGGTCAAGGCGATGTACCCGCATCTGAACGTCTCGGATGTGGTGGGCGCGGTGCATCTGCCGCTCGACGGGCAATGCGACCCGGCCAATATCGCGATGGCGCTGGCCAAGGGCGCGCGTATGCGCGGGGCGCAGGTCATCGAGGGCGTGAAGGTAACGAAGGTGCGCGACGATGGCGCGAAGGTGACCGGGGTCGACTGGGAGGCAGGCGGCGAGACGGGGACGATCGCCGCCGATCTGGTGGTGAATTGCGGCGGCATGTGGGGCCGCGATCTGGCGGCGCGGTCCGGCGTGACGCTGCCGCTCCATGCCTGCGAGCACTTCTATCTGGTGACCGAGCCGATCGAGGGCCTCGGCCATCTGCCGGTGCTGCGGGTGCCGGATGAATGCGCCTACTACAAGTCCGATGCCGGCAAGATGATGCTCGGCGCCTTCGAGCCGAAGGCGAAGCCCTGGGGCATGGACGGCATCCGCGAGGATTTCGAGTTCGATACCCTGCCCGAGGATTGGGAGCATTTCGCGCCGATCCTCGAGGCCGCGATGAACCGGCTGCCGTTGTTCGAGACGGCGGGGATCCACACCTTCTTCAACGGGCCGGAGAGTTTCACGCCGGACGACCGCTACTACCTCGGCGAGAGCCCGGCGCTTCGCGGCTACTGGATCGCGGCGGGGTACAATTCCATTGGCATCGTCTCGTCCGGCGGGGCAGGCATGGCGCTGGCACAGTGGATGAATGACGGCGAGCCGCCCTTCGACCTATGGGAGGTTGATATCCGCCGTGCGCAGCCGTTTCAGAGGAACCGCCGCTACCTGAAGGAGCGGGTGAGCGAGACTCTGGGCCTGCTTTACGCCGACCACTGGCCCTACCGGCAGGTCGAGACCGCGCGCGGGGTACGGCGCAGCCCGCTTCATCAACACCTGAAGGAGCGTGGCGCGGTCTTTGGCGAGGTTGCGGGCTGGGAGCGCGCGAACTGGTTCGCGGCGCCCGGCCAGAAGGCCGAGTATGCCTATTCCTGGGGGCG
This sequence comes from Albidovulum sp., assembly GCA_041739655.1. GTDB lineage: Bacteria > Pseudomonadota > Alphaproteobacteria > Rhodobacterales > Rhodobacteraceae > Albidovulum. The sequence continues at coordinate 23,328 of JBGSNN010000042.1, forward strand.
GCAGAACTGGTGGGAGAACCAGCGCGCGGAGCATGTGGCGGTGCGCGAGGGCGTCGGCTTCTTCGACATGACATCCTTTGGCAAGATTCGGGTCGAGGGGCGCGACGCGCTGGCCTTTCTGCAACGGCTCTGTGGCGCCGATCTCGACGTCGCCGCGGGGAGGATCGTCTATACCCAGATGCTGAACGCGCGGGGCGGCATCGAATGCGATCTGACAATCACGCGATTGTCCGAGACGGCCTTCCTTCTGGTCGTGCCGGGGGCGACCTTGCAGCGCGATCTGGCCTGGCTGCGACGCCATGTCGGTGATGCCTTTACCGTCATCACCGATGTCTCGTCGGCGGAATCGGTCCTGTGCATCATGGGGCCGAAGGCGCGCGATCTGATGCGGCGGGTCAGCCCGGATGACTTTTCCAATGCCGCTTTCCCGTTCGGCACGGCGCGCGAGATCGAAATCGGCATGGGCCTCGCCCGCGCCCATCGGGTGACCTATGTCGGCGAGCTTGGGTGGGAGATCTATGCGCCCACCGATCAGACCGCACATATCTTCGAGGCGCTGGAGGCGGCCGGATCGGATCTGGGGCTGAAGCTCTGCGGTCTCCATACGCTCGACAGTTGCCGGATCGAGAAGGCGTTCCGGCATTTCGGCCATGACATCACCGATGAGGATCATGTGCTGGAGGCCGGTCTCGGCTTTGCGGTCAAGACCGGTAAGGGCGATTTCATCGGCCGCGACGAGGTCTTGCGCAAGCGCGACGCAGGACTCGACCGCCGACTGGTGCAGTTCCGCCTGACCGACCCTGAGCCGAGCCTTTTTCACAACGAGGCGGTGGTGCGCGATGGCAGGATCGTGTCCATCATCACCTCGGGCAACTACGGTCACGCGCTGGGCGGAGCGATCGGGCTTGGCTATGTGCCGTGCCGGGGTGAGAGCGCGGACGAGGTTCTGGCTTCGTCCTACGAGATCGAGATCGCCGGGCGGCGCCATGCGGCGGAGGCGAGCCTCGTGCCGATGTACGACCCCAAGGCAGAACGGGTGCGGGCATGAGGCTTGCGGCGCGGCATCAGGCCTTCTTCGACCTGCATCAGCGCGGATGTTTCGTCATGCCGAATCCGTGGGATGCGGGCTCGGCGCGGATGATGGCCGCCTTGGGGGCCGAGGCGCTGGCGACGAGTTCGGCGGCCCATGCCTTCACCCTTGGGCGGCCCGACATGGGTCGTGTCAGCCGCGACGAGGCGCTGGCGCATGCTGAGGCCATGGTGGCGGCGACACCCCTGCCGGTGTCGGGCGATTTCGAGAACGGCTTTGCAGATGCGCCCGAGGCGGTGGCCGAAACCGTGCGGCTTGCGGCTGAGGTCGGGCTTTCAGGCTGTTCCATCGAGGACACCCGGATGGTGGCGGGTACGCCCGCCTATGATTTCGATCTGGCGGTCGAGCGCATCCGCGCGGCAGTGGCCGCGGCGCGGGATCTCGGACGGCCTTTCGTGCTCTGTGCGCGTGCCGACGGCGTGATGAACGGGGTCTATGACCTCGCGGAAGGTATCCGGCGGTTGCAGGCCTTCGAGGCGGCGGGGGCGGACCTTCTTTACCTGCCGGTGCCGCCGGGGCCCGTGGAACTGCGGCAGGTTCTGGCCGCAGTGTCGAGGCCGGTCAACGCGCTGGCCGCCGGGCCGCTGAGGACGCTCACCGTCGCGCAACTGGCAGCGATGGGAGTGCGGCGCATTTCGCTTGGCAGCCAAGTGGCGCGGGTGACACATGCCGCGATCCGCGACTGCATGACCGCGATGATCGGGCCCGGCTCTTTCACGCCGCTGATGATCGCCGCTTCCGGCGACGAGATTGACGCCTTGCTCAGGAAAGGGGCCGACGATGTCTGACGATGCAGTGAACTGCGAGCCGCGGCGCGCGGCGCGATC